>NZ_JADCKV010000014.1:0-294806 GCF_014982105.1 Enterobacter cloacae complex sp. P18RS
CAGCCAGTTCGATGATTTTCGCTTCCCACTCTGCGTCACCTTCCAGCGCTTTCAGCGCGGAACCACGAACGATTGGAGTGTCGTCGCCTGGGAAATCGTACTGAGACAGCAGTTCACGAACTTCCATCTCTACCAGTTCCAGCAGCTCTTCGTCATCAACCATGTCGCATTTGTTCAGGAACACGATGATGTAAGGAACGCCTACCTGACGACCCAGCAGGATGTGCTCACGAGTCTGAGGCATAGGGCCGTCAGTCGCAGCAACAACCAGGATCGCGCCGTCCATCTGCGCAGCACCGGTGATCATGTTTTTAACATAGTCGGCGTGGCCTGGGCAGTCTACGTGTGCGTAGTGGCGAGTCGGGGTGTCATACTCAACGTGAGAGGTGTTGATGGTGATACCACGAGCTTTTTCTTCTGGTGCGTTATCGATCTGGTCGAAAGCACGAGCAGCACCGCCGTAGGTTTTAGCCAGTACGGTAGTGATTGCAGCGGTCAGCGTTGTTTTACCATGGTCAACGTGGCCGATAGTACCGACGTTAACGTGCGGTTTTGTACGTTCAAACTTTTCTTTAGACATCGATTGTCCCTCTAAGACACGGATAAATCGGTGATATCACCACATCAACCAGGCGAAAATGCCTGAACTGTTGAATACATTTACATTGAAACAGAGAGAAAGGGAGGGAGAAGTGAAGTGGTGCTGATACCCAGAGTCGAACTGGGGACCTCACCCTTACCAAGGGTGCGCTCTACCAACTGAGCCATATCAGCACGTATTGGAGCGGGCAGCGGGAATCGAACCCGCATCATCAGCTTGGAAGGCTGAGGTAATAGCCATTATACGATGCCCGCATCCTGAAACTCGGCTACCCAGTTCTTTCTGTAACAAAAAAAGAGATTTCTCTCTTTTCTGTTCGAGCTGGTCAATTTTTCCAACCAGCTCCGGCGGCGTTGTCGCTGCCAGAAAGTGGTGGTGGGGGAAGGATTCGAACCTTCGAAGTCTGTGACGGCAGATTTACAGTCTGCTCCCTTTGGCCGCTCGGGAACCCCACCGGACTTGATGGTGCCGACTACCGGAATCGAACTGGTGACCTACTGATTACAAGTCAGTTGCTCTACCTACTGAGCTAAGTCGGCATCAAGTAGCGCGCATTCTATGGAGACCTGCGCAGTCATGCAACTAAAAAATTGCATAAAACGTTCTTTCGCTCACATTTTATTCGAAACCAGGGCTAACCGCTGTAAATTCATCCGCTCACGGTTAAAAATTCAACATGAACGCCTGATTTCGGCACGCTATAGCCCCAGGTGATGCCTGCCCGGTTAAGCATCGCTTTCCCATATTTTTTCTTATTATTCCTCTCATCTGGTGTTAACCTCCTGCCCATTGTCCAAAATTAACTATGTGATGAGCCCGCACCCGCCGTTTCGTGATGGTTCACAGAAGCATGCTTATGAGCAAAAAAGAGCAAACGTTAATGACGCCCTATCTTCAGTTTAACCGTAGCCAGTGGGCAGCCCTGCGTGACTCCGTCCCTATGACACTGACGGAAGGTGAAATCGCACGGCTAAAAGGGATAAACGAAGATCTCTCCCTGGAAGAGGTGGCAGAAATCTATCTCCCCCTTTCTCGCTTGCTTAACTTCTATATCAGCTCCAATTTGCGCCGTCAGGCCGTACTGGAACAGTTCCTCGGCACGAACGGTCAACGTATTCCTTATATCATCAGTATTGCGGGCAGCGTGGCAGTGGGTAAAAGTACCACCGCGCGCGTGCTACAGGCGCTGCTGAGCCGCTGGCCGGAACACCGCAGCGTGGAGCTGATCACCACCGACGGCTTCCTGCATCCCAACGAGGTGTTGAAAGAACGCGGCCTGATGAAAAAGAAGGGCTTCCCGCTCTCTTATGATATGCACCGCCTGGTAAAGTTTGTTTCAGATCTAAAATCGGGCGTACCTCACGTTACCGCGCCGGTTTACTCGCATCTGATCTACGACCGCATCCCGGATGGCGACAAAACGGTTGTGCAGCCCGACATCCTGATTCTGGAAGGCTTAAACGTCCTGCAAAGCGGGATGGATTATCCTCACGATCCGCATCATGTGTTTGTCTCTGACTTTGTCGATTTCTCAATTTATGTCGATGCGCCGGAAGATTTGCTGCAACGCTGGTATATCAACCGCTTCCTGAAGTTCCGCGAAGGCGCGTTCACCGACCCGGATTCCTACTTCCACAACTACGCCCAGCTCTCTGAAGAAGAGGCTATCAGCGTGGCGACCGGGCTGTGGAATGAGATCAACTACGTCAACCTCAAAGAGAACATCCTGCCGACGCGCGAACGCGCAAGCCTGATCCTCACCAAGAGTGAGAAACACGCCGTCGACCAGATTCGTTTACGGAAGTAGACCTCAGACGTAAAAAAACCGGCTTAACGCCGGTTTTTTTATTTATGCCTGCGGCTTTTCGCCGTTTTCATCCTGATCGACCGCGAAGCAGGCCACCAGCTGTCCGCCATAATCCTTCAGCTGTGGCTGCAACTGCGTGCACGGACCGAAGCGGCGACGGCAGCGGGCGTTGAACGCACATCCCGGCGGTGGGTTAAGCGGGCTTGGCAACTCGCCGGTCAGCTTAATGCGCTCCCGGCGGTCATCCGGGTTCAGTCTCGGCGTTGCAGACAGCAGCGCCTGCGTATACGGATGACGCGGGTTAGTAAAGATCTGATCTTTCGTCCCCTTCTCCACGCAGCGTCCCAGATACATCACCATCACCTCATCGGCAATGTGCTCAACCACGGACAGGTCATGGGAGATGAAGACGTACGACAGTCCCAGATCCTGCTGTAAATCCATCATCAGGTTAAGCACCTGCGCACGTACGGACACGTCAAGCGCTGAGACCGGCTCATCGGCAATCACCACGTCCGGGTCAAGCATCAGCCCACGGGCGATGGCAATACGCTGACGCTGACCGCCAGAGAACATATGCGGGTAACGATCGTAATGCTCGGTTTTAAGCCCCACCTTCGCCATCATCGCCAGCGCTTTTTCACGACGCTGCTCTTTGCTCAGATTGCTGTTAATCAGCAGCGGCTCTTCCAGAATCTGCCCCACTTTTTTACGCGGGTTTAAAGAACCGTACGGGTTCTGGAACACAATCTGGATTTTTTGACGACGCAGCTTCTGCGCCTGCGGATCGTGCTTGAGCAGATCCTGGCCCTGATAGTAAAGCTCGCCGCCGGTTGGCGTTTCGATCATCGTCAGCAGACGGCCCAGCGTGGATTTCCCACAGCCCGACTCCCCTACGACCGCCAGCGTTTTACCGCGTTCAAGGCTGAAGGAGACGCCGTCCAGCGCTTTTACCAGGCGCTCGGGGGCAAAAATCCCCTTCTTCACCGGGTAATGTTTTTTCAGGTCGATAGCCTGCAACAGCGGCTGTTGCGTGGTGGCCTCGTGCGTACTCATAGTGTTGGCCTCCCGGCATCATCGAGTGGGTAGTGGCATTTTGACTGCCGACCATCGGCCAGCAGATTCAGCTCTGGCTCCTCGGCGCGGCATTTATCCGTCGCATACGGGCAGCGCGGATTCAGCAGGCAGCCCTGCGGACGGTCATATTTACCCGGAACCACACCCGGCAGTGACGCCAGACGCGCTTTGTCCTGGGCAAACTCCGGCAGCGCGCGCAGTAACGCCTGCGTATACGGGTGACGCGGAGCGCGGAAGATATCGTGCGAACTTCCGGTCTCCACCACCTGACCCGCGTACATCACGATGATTTTGTGTGCCGCTTCCGCCACCAGCGCCAGGTCGTGCGTAATCAGCACCAGCGCCATATTCTCTTTCTGCTGCAACTCCAGCAGCAGCTCGATGATTTGCGCCTGGATGGTCACGTCCAGCGCGGTAGTTGGTTCATCCGCAATCAGCAGTTTTGGTCGACAGGCAATCGCCATGGCGATCATCACGCGCTGGCTCATGCCGCCGGAAAGCTGATGCGGGTAAACGTCCAGACGCGATGCTGGGTCAGGTATCCCCACCAGGTTCAGCAGATCGATAGCACGCTGGCGACGGGTTTTCTTGTTGCCGCCCTGATGCACCTTAATGGCTTCCATAATCTGGAAACCGACGGTGTAGCATGGGTTCAGGCTGGTCATGGGGTCCTGGAAGATCATCGCCACTTCCGCGCCCACCAGCTGGCGGCGCTGTTTTTCGGAAATGCGCTTCAGATCCTGACCGTTGAACTCCAGATTTTCCGCCATCACGCGGCCGGGGTAGTCAATCAGCCCCATAATCGCCAGCGAACTCACTGACTTACCGGAGCCCGACTCTCCTACAATCCCGACCACTTCGCCCTGATTAACGCTGTAGCTGATGCGGTCCACGGCGCGAAACGGTGTGCCTTCGTCGCCAAAGTGCACGGATAATTTATCTACATTTAATAACGCCATCTCGTGCCTCTTACTGCTTCAGTTTGGGATCAAGTGCATCACGCAGACCGTCACCCATCAGGTTAAATGCCAGCACCGTCAGCAGAATCGCCAGACCCGGGAAGGTGACGACCCACCAGGCGCTTTGCGCGAACTGCAACACGTCGGAGAGCATGGTGCCCCACTCCGGTGTTGGCGGCTGCGCACCCATGCCAAGGAAGCCAAGAGCGGCCATATCAAGAATGGCGTTAGAGAAACCGAGCGACGCCTGAACAATCAGCGGCGCAAGGCAGTTTGGGAAGATATTGATAAACATCTGACGCATCGCACCGGCACCCGCCACGCGAGAGGCGGTAACGTAGTCGCGGTTCACTTCCACCAGCACCGCCGCACGGGTCAGACGCACGTAATGCGGTAGCGCAACAAACGTCAGCGCAAGCGCGGCGTTACCAATCGACGGACCAAAGATCGCCACCAGCACCAGCGCCAGCAGCAGGCTTGGCAATGCCAGCATAATGTCGACGACGCGCATGATGATGTTATCAACAATGCCGCCGAAGTAGCCTGCCACCAGGCCGAGTACGATCCCCATGATCAGCGACAGTACGACAACGAGGCAGCCAACCAGCAGCGACAGGCGTGCGCCGTACATCAGGCGCGACAGCACATCGCGGCCCACGTCGTCGGTGCCCAGCAGGTGCGTCAGGCTTCCGCCGTCCTGCCATGCAGGAGGTGCCAGCAGCGCATCGCGGAACTGATCAGCCGGGTTATACGGCGCAAGGAAGTTCGCAAACACCGCAATCAGGATCATGATGGAAACATACACCAGCCCGACGACCGCGCCTTTGTTGCGCTTGAAGTAGTGCCAGAACTCCTGCATCGGCGTCATTGGCACCGGTGCGGTGACCACTTTATTTTGAGTAACTTGTGACATGATGGCCCCTTACTTCTTATGACGAATACGCGGGTTCACCACGCCGTACAGCAAATCGACCAGCAGGTTGACGAGGATAATCATCGTCGCGACCAGCAGTACACCGCCCTGCACAACCGGATAGTCACGGCGTTGCAGCGCATCAATCAGCCAGCGTCCAAGACCCGGCCAGGAGAAGATGGTTTCGGTCAGGATCGCCCCCGCCAGCAGCGTACCGACCTGCAAACCGATAACGGTTACCACCGGCAGCATAGCGTTACGCAGGGCATGAATGATGATGACGCGCATACGGGTCAGGCCTTTAGCGCGGGCAGTACGGATATAATCCTCGCCCAGCACTTCCAGCATGGAGGAACGGGTCATACGCACGATCACCGCCAGAGGGATGGTGCCCAACACCATTGCAGGCAGGATCATGTGCGCAACCGCATCAATGAAGTTGCCCTCTTCGCCCCAGATCGCCGTATCAATCAGCATAAAGCCGGTTAACGGGTTGGTGTCGTCAAGGAAAACCATGTCGCTGACGCGTCCGGAGACCGGCGTCAGGTTCCACTGCACCGAGACCAGCATGATCAGCATCATGCCCCACCAGAAGATAGGCATGGAGTAGCCGGTCAGTGCCAGGCCAACAGCGGTGTGGTCGAAAATAGAGCCACGCTTAACGGCAGCCAGTACGCCAACGGGGATCCCTACCGCGGTCGCGAAGATCATGGCGCAGATACCGAGTTCCAGCGTCGCTTTAAAGCGCGGCACGAACTCGTCCCACACCGGAAGACGGCTTTTCAGTGAAATCCCTAAATCGCCGTGCAACACACCCCAGATATAGTGGAGATACTGCTGCCACATCGGCTTATCAAGGCCGAGTTCAGCCAGCAGTTGCGCATGACGTTCAGGGGAGATACCACGCTCGCCTGCCATAATCATTACCGGGTCACCCGGGATCATATGGACGAAGGCAAAAGTGAGAAGGGTGATACCGATAAACGTCGGGATAACCAGTCCCAGACGTCGGAGGATGAACTGCAACATAACCCGGATTCTCTCTGATGACGCACGCCCAGTGGCGTGACGTCTGTATTGCTCACAAATGTAAATTCCCTCTCCCTGTGGGAGAGGGTTAGGATGAGGGGATGCATGCACGCCCCTCACCCCTGCCCTCTCCCACAGGGAGAGGGAGAACACCCTACTTATTATTCAACAGATACGTTTTCGAAGTGGTGTTTGCCCAGTGGATCAACCACGTAGCCCTTCACTTCTTTACGCACTGGCTCGTACACGGTGGAGTGAGCAACAATCAGCGCCGGGGCCTGATCGTGCATAACAACCTGCGCTTGCTTGTACAGTTCAATACGTTTGTTGTGATCGTCGGTCGCACGCGCCGGCTGGATCAGGTCTTCAAACGGCTTGTAGCACCAGCGAGAGTAGTTAGAACCGTCTTTCGCTGCCGCACAGCTGAACAGGGTCGCGAAGAAGTTGTCCGGATCCCCGTTGTCGCCGGTCCAGCCCATCATGACCGCCTGGTGTTCGCCCGCTTTGGCGCGCTTCAGGTACTCGCCCCACTCGTAGGTCACAATCTTGGCCTGTACGCCAATCTTCGCCCAGTCAGCCTGAACCATTTCCGCCATACGACGTGCGTTCGGGTTGTAAGGACGCTGTACCGGCATCGCCCACAGCTCGACGGTGAAGCCTTTGTCCTGGCCCGCTTCTTTCAGCAGCGCTTTCGCTTTCTCAGGATCGTAGGTGTAGTCCTTAATGTCGTCGTTATAGCCCCACATGGTTGGTGGGATCAGGTTCTTGGCCGCAACGCCCGCGCCCTGGTAAACGGCTTTGATGATCGCTTCTTTGTTCACCGCGTAAGTCAGCGCCTGGCGCACTTTCACGTCATCGAACGGTTTCTTCTCGGTGTTGAAGGAGAGATAACCCACGTTCAGGCCCGCCTGCTCCAGCAGGTTGATATTTTTGTCCTGCTTCATGCGCGCGATGTCAGCCGGGTTTGGATACGGCATCACCTGACATTCGTTTTTCTGCAATTTTGCGTAACGCACGGATGCGTCAGGCGTGATGGAGAAGACCAGACGGTCGATCTGCGGCTTGGTGCCCCAGTAGCCCGGGAAGGCTTTATACAGAATACGGGAATCTTTCTGGTACTGAAGCAGCTGGAACGGGCCGGTACCG
The DNA here is from genome assembly GCF_014982105.1 of Enterobacter cloacae complex sp. P18RS. Classification (NCBI taxonomy): domain Bacteria; kingdom Pseudomonadati; phylum Pseudomonadota; class Gammaproteobacteria; order Enterobacterales; family Enterobacteriaceae; genus Enterobacter; species Enterobacter cloacae complex sp. P18RS. The sequence goes on from NZ_JADCKV010000014.1 coordinate 7,533, forward strand.
ATTGGGTTCAGGTCCACTTTTTCCGGCGTGCCGGCTTTCAGCATGTTGTCCGCGTACTCTTTAGAGAGAATCGAGGCGAAGTCCATCGCCAGGTCAGCCAGGAATGGCGCTTCCGGACGCGTCAGCACAAACTGAACGGTTTTATCGTCCACTTTTTTCACTTCAGCGATCAGGTCTGGCAGACCCATCCCTTCGAAGTATTCATAGCTGCCGCCAGACACTTTATGGTACGGGTTCTGGGCATTTTTCTGACGGTCGAAGGAGAACACAACGTCGTCGGCGTTAAAGTCGCGCGTAGGTTTAAATTCTTTGCTGTCCTGCCACTTCACGCCCTGGCGCAGGTGGAAGGTATAGGTTTTACCGTCTTCGCTGACATCCCACTTTTCAGCCAGGCCAGGAATTACTTCCGTGGTGCCGGTTTTAAATTCAACCAGACGGTTATAGATCGGTACAGAGCTTGCGTCGTAAGTCGTACCAGAGGTAAAGAGCTGTGGGTTAAAGCCTTCCGGAGAGCCTTCAGAACAGTAAACCAGGGTTTTTGCCTGTACGCTTGCTGCAACGGTCATGGCCACCAGGCTCAGACCAAGCTTCAGCATCCCTGACTTCTTCAAGGAAATACTCATTATTGTGCTCCAATGTGATGTTTTGCTTTGTTGTGTTACGCCGCCTGACCTTTATTTATTTTTTACCCGGTCCGGTCGGTGATGCCCGAAGGCGTTAAAAGGGATAGAGAATCCTTTCAGAAGAGCGTTTGAGTTGCAGCGCAGATCCTCCCTGAAATGCCCCTCGTGCCCTACAATCTGTCAACAGAATGTGAAAACGTCAATACAGGTGGCGGGGATTTACGTGGAGTGTGAGAAACCGCAAACAAAGATTAAAAAAACCCTGACCGTGAGTTTTCAGCAGAGAAATTTATGCTACTCGCCATGATGCAGCACAATTATCTTCATATTTCGCAACACTCAGTGATTAAGTTTTATTCAGAATGGGTAAATTTTCTTACAGAATGGTGATTATCTGAGCACTAAATACCGCGAACGTTAAAACGCACAGCGAAAAATGCTGAGGTTATCCATAAGCAACGCGAAAAAAGATCAAACTATATATAAAAAAATACAATGGATTATGTCACAAAACCGCAAGCAGGCAGGGGGAAGCAGGGCTAAGGGGTATTTTGAGGACTCGTGCGGGGTAACGCGTTAATGCAAAAAGGGCTAACCTTGCGGTTAGCCCTTTTTAGAATGTGGTCGGCGAGAGAGGATTCGAACCTCCGACCCACTGGTCCCAAACCAGTTGCGCTACCAAGCTGCGCTACTCGCCGAATGCGGAGCGCATCTTACTGCTGAGGTGCGCCCCCGTCAATCCCTTATTTTCAAAAAGCCATTCAACTGGCGATATTCTCGCCAGACCAGCTACTGCGCGGCTTTTGTGGTGTTATCAGGGAGTTTACACCAGTTGTTGTTTTCGTTAATCCCACCGTTCGGTGAGGTATAGCCGAGACAACCCATAATGGTGTCGTACAGCTCAACGTGACGGCGCGGTACCTTGATCTCTGCCTGCTGTTTCAGATGGGCAAACATTTTGGCTTTGTCCGGGTTTTCCAGGTACTTATCCGACATCCACATGATCATCGGCACGCGGAACTGCTCAGGCGGGGCCAGCTTACGCGGCGTGCCGTGTAAATGCTCTTTCTCGTTGATGGACTCGCCGTGGTCGGCCGCGTAAATCACAATCGCTTTCTTATCGCGAAGCTGGTCGATCACCCGGCTGAGGAAGGTATCCACATACAGAATCGAGTTATCATAGGCATTGATCAGCTCCTGCTTGCTACAGTTCTTGTTAATGCCGACGCACTCAGGCGTCCATTTGGCGAAATCGCGCGTGTAACGCTGATAGTAGCTGTAGTGTGAACCTTTGGTATGCAGAACAATAAGGTGCTTACCCTGCGGATGGTTTTTCAGCGACTGTTCCATCTCAGAGAGCAGCAGCATATCATCAACGTTCTTTCCGCGGTTACGCGGCTCGGCGCCAATCTGCTCGCGGTAGGCGATGTTATCCGCCATGGTGTTGGTGTAGAACCACATCTCACTTTGCATGGCGAACAGATCGGAGCTAAATCCAAGCTGCTTCAGAACAGCAAACACGTTTTGCTCTTTGAGAGTGCGCTGAGGATTATCACTCGCACCGCCCTCACGAACAAACATACAGCGCAACGAAAGCTTCGTGGCGGTATCGCAGGAGTAGCCGCGGTATGCCACCAGGTTCTTTTCCTGCGCCAGTTTCGGGGTGGTATCGCGGTCATAACCGAGAATACCCATATGATCCCAGCGCGTCGTTTCTCCGATAACGAAGACCACGTAAGTATCATCCAGTCCGTCAGCCGGAGCCTGGTAGGTGAACTTTTTGGTCGGGTTAATCAGCGATTTCACATCGCTGGATTCGTCCGCCTGAGCCCAGGCATAGAGACCTAACGCCGACAGCCAGTTAGACGGCAGATACGAGTTAGCCACCACGCCGCCGTAGCTTGGCATATCTACGCCTGTCGCTTTTTCGATCCGCTTTTGCTGTTTTTCCATCAGGCGAATAGGCGCCCATACCAGCAGACCTGCCAGAAGAACGACGGCGACGTTGCGGATGCGTTGCCCACGGGTACGCAGCTGGCGTAACAGGGTATAGCGACAGGTATTACTCCAGATAAAGAAGAGCGGGATCAGGCAGGTCAAAATCGTCCACATGATGAACCCTTGCCCCACCACCTCTTTCGAGAGGTCGATGTCCGTGGTCATCACCGAGGCCACAATACCGTAGCCAATGACCACATTCATGAATGTCATGTAATAGCTTGCGGCGGCAGAGATAATCACCACCAGCGAGGCCAGAACCTGCCATGTACGTCTGCCAAAAAGCGAGAGCAGACGTAGCAGGAAGAAGGTTGCCAGAATTGAGCCAAACACTTCAATCGCGGCGAAAATCCCGTTTCTTACGGTGAGGTGTTCAAAATAACCTTCCACTCTTCTGAACAGCACCGCGCCATTCAGAAACAAACCGATATAGACAGCCAGCATCAGACACAATCTTTGCTGGGTAAGAGACCTGATATATTTCATGCAAACAACCCTGGGGGAAGGGGTATAAAGACCCGCCGAATCTCATTGAGAAAGCAGACAGAGTAAGTAGGTGCGAGATAAACCGTTATCAGAAACGTCTACAAGCGCGATAAGTAGACCACAGCGAGGAAGAAAAGTGGCAGCAGAGAATGTGAATCGATGAGAATTTTTACAAAATAACAAGTCCGGAAGTGATATTGCGATAAAAAAAGAGGCCCTGCGGCCCCTTTTTATCGAATCATGCATGCGCTTCTTTATAGACCTCGCGTTGCGGCTGACGAATCGTGGTGGACAGCGCCAGTGAAATAATCAACAAGGCAAATATCACGCAGAATGTCACGTAGAAGCCACCAAACAGCGAGGCAATCAGCGACCCGCAAATACTGCCGATACCGAAGCCGAGATAAATCACACCGTAGTTTTTCGCCAGATTGTTCAGGCCGAAGAACTCGCTCACTAGCGACGGGAAGACGGTAATGGTACCGCCAAAGTTAAAGGCTACGCAGGCTATCGCCGCAAAGAATGTCGCTTCGTTCAGCGGTGCAAACAGCAGCGCCGCCATGCCCACCAGAGAGATGACCTGCCCCAGCGTAATCACGCGGATGCGGGCGATTTTGTCAGACAGGATACCGAGCACCAGACGACCCGAGAGGTTAGCAATGGAGATGACCGTTACCGCGTTCGCCGCCGTCGCCGCGTCCAGTTTCACCATTCCCTGCGCGATATCTTTCGCCACGCCGATGACATACAGACCGCTCATGCAGGCCGTCAGGAACATCACCGCCAGCATCCAGTACTGCGGTTTACGCATGGACTGTGCAAGGGTGAAATCATTCTCCACCACACCGTTAACGGTTTTCACTTCCTGCTGCGGCGCGTCTTTCATCAGCGTTGCGCCGAAGAGGATCATCACCAGCACAATCACGCCCCAGATCATAAAGGTTTTCTCAAGCCCCACCGAGGCCAGCAGATGCGCATCGATGAATTTGAAGCCAAGGCTGCCCAGGCCATATGAACCAATGGCAAACGCGGAGATAAGCCCTTTACGCTCCGGGAACCACTTCACGCAGTTAGACAGCGTCAGCAGGTAACCTGCCCCGTCCGCCAGCCCCACCAGCACCCCGGCGCTCAGCCACAGCATCATCAGGTTGTCGGAATATGCCGTCAGGAAGAAGCCCACGCCCAGCAAGATCCCGGAGGCCATGGTTACACGCTTCACGCCGAAGCGCTCCTGAAGTTTGCCCGCCACGGAAGAGGAAATTGCTAACCCAAGACTCAGCAAGCCGAAGGAGAACGCCACCTGGCTTATCGGCGCGCCGATCTTATCAGACAGGGCGCTGTTAAACAGGCTCCAGGTATAGACCGATCCCAGTGCGAACTGGGTAACGATGGTGCCGAATAGCGTCAGCCAACGCGTGCGGTTATAAGTTGATGTGTTCATGGCAGTGTCCTGCAAGATAAATTAAGGAAATTCGCTGAGGACACGATAAACAAAACCCCATAACACCAGGGGTAAAACGGCATGAAATGCAGGAGAAACGGAATGAAATGCCTGGAAGCGGGAATGAATGACCTTGCCGGAGAAGAAAAAGCTCAAAGGTGAGCGATCACTATCGCTACAGTCCCTGCCGTTATTGTATTAAATATGTTACCGCAGCGTTTAAAAAAGTGACAACCCTTTAAAATTTGGCGCTCAATCCCAGCGTATATAAATATTCTTCTTCAGTTTGCTGGTTATAGCTGATCTTCGCCCAGGGGTGTAAATCACCATACTGCGTATCGACACGCCACCCCAATGAGTTCACGCTGGCATGCCAGAGTGGATCGGTAAGCGACTGCGTGGTGGTTGTATCCTCAAACGCATTCACTGGTGCGGAGGGAGCGCCATCAGTGCGCCACGCCATTACGGGCCCGGTGGTGAAATGTCCCGCCACGGGAAAATTCCAGCCAACGCTCAGAACGGTTTCCGCATCCGAACCGGAGGGATCGTTCAGGGTAAACCCCGCAGCATTCTGCGTACGGTTAATACGCTCCGCGAGAATATCTTCATAACGAGGTTGGTGATCGGCGTCCCATGTATAGCGTTCCATCGTATTACTTTGAGCATCTGAAACGATATATTCCTGTTGCCACGCAAAAGCGGTGTTACAAAAAAGCAGGCAGACTGAAACACCCACCAGGCCAGAAGCAGCATGGCGACCACTGATTTTTTTTATCATCATCAAAGCGACTCCAGAAAGAGCCGAGTTCGGCGATATATGTCATTGTTCGAAGAGGTATTAGGGCGTATAGCCCTGTATTAACTATTGTCTCTTTAGCAGACACGTCAAGCCGGGCAGATTGAAATTTTTGCGTTTACCGTATCAGGAAGGGAGATGACCTATGCAACGTTGCGGCTGGGTAAGCCAGGATCAGCTTTATATCGATTATCACGACAAGGAATGGGGCGTACCGGAAACCGACGGTAAAAAACTGTTTGAAATGATTTGCCTTGAAGGCCAGCAGGCCGGACTGTCGTGGATCACCGTTCTGAAAAAGCGTGAGAACTATCGCAAAGCCTTCCACCAGTTCGATCCGGCTGCGGTTGCCGCCATGACCGACGACGACGTGGAAAGGCTGGTTCTGGATACCGGTATCATCCGCCATCGCGGTAAAATTCAGGCCATTATTGGTAACGCGCGTGCTTATCTGGCGATGGAGCAAAACGGCGAACCCTTCTCAGCATTCGTCTGGTCGTTTGTGGATAACGAGCCGAAGGTGACGCAGGCCGCCACGCTTGCAGAGATCCCAACGTCGACCCCCGCCTCAGATGCCCTGTCGAAAGCGCTGAAAAAACGCGGCTTTAAGTTTGTGGGCACCACCATCTGTTACTCCTTTATGCAGGCCTGCGGGCTGGTCAATGACCACATTACGGGCTGCTTCTGCCATCCGGAGGGCCACCATGATCCGCAAATGGCAAAGTGAGGACACCGCTCCGCTTTTGAGTCTGTGGCTGGAGAGCACCACCGAGGCGCATCCGTTTATCGACGCAAGTTACTGGCAAGCGAATGAAGCGGTAGTGCGGGATGAATACCTTCCCGCCGCCGAGACCTGGGTCTGGGAAGAAAACGGTACCCTGTGCGGTTTTATCAGCGTCATGCAGTTCCAGTTCGTGGGGGCGTTGTTTATCGCCCCGGCGTTCATCGGAAAGGGGATCGGGCGTGCGCTGCTGAACCACGTTCAGCAGCACTATCCGTATTTAACTCTGGAGGTGTATCAGAAAAACGTGCGGGCGGTGAATTTCTATCATGCTCAGGGTTTTCGCATCGAAGACAGCGCCTGGCAGGATGATACCCAACACCCGACGTGGATCATGAGCTGGCAGGCGGATCAAACGCCGTAAGGGTAAGCGCCGGCCCCTCATATTTCTCCACCCATGCCAGCGCCGTATTCCCCGCGCAGCCATTCCCCAGCTTCGAGCTGGGGAGATCTTTGGTCAGCACGTTTACGGCGCCGTTCTTACAAATACCGCCCTCGTCCAGCGCCAGATCCGGCCATGCGCCCTGATGAATGCAGAAAACGCCAGGGCGGATCCCGTCACTCACCACGGCGCCTGCCAGCACCTGCCCGCGCGCGTTCCAGACCCGAACGAGGTCGCCGTGGTTAATCCCCCGCGCCTTTGCGTCATCGCTGTTCAGCGCAATCGGCTCACGACCCGCCACCGCATACTGCTCGCGCAAAGCCGAATAGTTGAGCTGGCTGTGCAGACGATGGGCGGGATGGGCAGACAGCAGCTGAAGCTGCCCCGGCTGCGCATTGCCATGCCATTCGTCCGGCTCCAGCCACGCCGGATGTGGCGGACAGTCCGCGTAGCCAAAGCTGGCGATGCGTTCGCTGTAGATCACAATCTTCCCGCTTTCGGTTTTTAGCGGGTGATTCTCCGGATCGCGACGGAAGTCAGCAAAGCGCACAAACCGCGCATTCTGCTCGCTTTCCGGCATTTCGAAGAGTTGATTCGCCTCCCAGAACTCAGCGAATGGCGGCAGCGTCACGCCCTGCGCAGCCCCGCGCTGGCTGGCAATCTGGTAAAACGTTTCCAGCCATTGCAGATCGGTTTTGCCCTCGGTGAAACGCTCCCGACCGCCCGCTTCCCACATTTCACTCAGGTCGGCAAAGACATCAAAATCATCCCGCGCTTCATCCCGGGGAGCCACGACGCGCTTCATCGGCACCATATGCTGATTGCTGTAATCCCCCGTCATGGTGAGATCGTTACGCTCGAACGAGGTCGTGGCGGGCAAAACGATATCGGCATGTTTCGCTGACGCGGTCCAGAAGCACTCCGAGATCACCACCAGCTCCGGTTTCTGCCAGGCGCGGATCAGGCGGTTAGTATCCTGGTGATGGGTGAAGTTGGCCCCACCCGCCCACCAGACAAACTTAATATCCGGGAAATGCCGATCCTGGCCGTTGTGCTGATAAAACCCGCCTGGGTTCTCCAGGGCTTCAACAATGCGTGCCACCGGAATTTTATCTACCGCGTCCACGCCACCCTGCACTGAGCCCTGCATGGAGGCCAGCACCGCGGCTTTTCGCGTCGGGTTGCCGCCGTTAGCAAAGTGATAGGAAAGCCCAAAACCGCCGCCGGGTGTGCCAATCTGCCCGAGCATCGCGGCGAGCGTCACCAGCATCCAGTGCTTCTGCTCGCCAAACTGCTGGCGCTGCATCCCCCAGCCGGACATGAGCATCGTGACACGGCTATGGAATAACGTCGCCAGTTCGCGGATTTTAACGGCATCAACGCCGCAAATCGCCGCAGCCCACTCTGCGGTTTTGGCGATACCGTCGGTTTGTCCCGTCAGGTAGTCGGCAAATTTATCGAAGCCCGTGGTGCAGCGCGCCAGAAATTCCGTATCGTGCCAGCCGTTCTCCACCAGGGTGTGGGCGATGCCCAGCATCATCGCCACGTCGGTGCCCATATGCGGCGCGATCCACTCGGCGCTGTCGCCGAAGAAATCCAGCGTTTCAGAACGCATCGGATCGATACAGATGATGCGCTTGCCGCTTTTGCGCAGCGCATCAAAGTAGGAAACGCCCTGCTCGTCGGACGCATTCCAGGCAATTTTCAGGGTATTGAGCGGGTTGGCGCTCCAGAGCACCACCACCTCCGCATGCTCCAGCACCAGCGGCCAGCTGGTCTGCTGCTGATAAACCTCATTCCCGCCCACGACATACGGCATGATTGCCTGCGCCGCGCCGGTCGAGTAATCGCCCAGATGGCCGGTGTATCCTCCGGCCAGGCTCATATAGCGTTGCAGCAGGGTTGCGGCCTTATGCAGCACGCCGTTCGAGCGCCAGCCATAGGAGCCGGCAAAAATGGACGACGGGCCATAGCTGTCGCGAATGCGTTTATGCTGGGTATGGATCAGCGCCAGCGCGTCGTCCCAGCTCACGCGTACGAACTCATCCTGCCCACGAATACCCTGCGGCTTATCCGGTGACGCCAGAAAGCCTTTACGCACCATCGGCCAGCGGACGCGGGTTTTACTGTGTACCTGATCGCGAACGACGGTCTGTAAAGAGTTGAGATGGCGCGAAGGCAAAGCCCCGCGAGACGACAGCACAGTGTCGCCATCGGTTTCGACCAGCATCGGCCCCCAGTGGGCGGCGGTCAGAATGGTTTTTGTTGAGGTGCTCAAAGCGTGCGCTCCTGGTTGCGTGCAGGTGTTTCGGCCTTTCATTGAGGCAGTTTATCGTTTGTGACAAATTTCAGAGTTATACACTGAATTTTCTCCGTATCCGGACGTCATAATCCACTGCCACGTCCATCGTGGCAAAGAATAAAAAGGATTAAGGAAATAAGATGAAAAAACGCGTACTCGTTATTGCCGCTCTGGTGAGCGGCGCACTGGCTGTTTCTGGCTGCACAACCAACCCTTACACCGGTGAACGCGAAGCGGGCAAATCCGGCATTGGCGCGGGTATTGGTTCCCTGGTGGGCGCTGGCGTTGGCGCACTCTCCTCCTCCAAGAAAGATCGCGGCAAAGGTGCGCTGATTGGCGCAGCGGCAGGCGCAGCCCTGGGCGGCGGCGTGGGTTATTACATGGACGTGCAGGAAGCAAAACTGCGTGACAAAATGAAAGGTACGGGCGTGAGCGTGACGCGCAGCGGTGACAACATCATCCTGAACATGCCAAACAACGTGACCTTTGACAGCAGCAGCGCGACGCTGAAACCCGCCGGCGCAAACACCCTGACCGGCGTGGCCGCGGTGCTGAAAGAGTACAATAAAACTGCCGTGAACGTGATTGGCTACACCGACAGCACCGGCAGCCAGGATCTGAACATGCGTCTGTCCCAGCAGCGCGCCGATTCCGTGGCCAGCTCGCTGATCGCCCAGGGCGTAGAAGCGAACCGCATCCGCACCAGCGGCATGGGTCCGGCTAACCCGATCGCCAGCAACAGCACGGCGGAAGGAAAAGCGCAGAACCGCCGCGTTGAGATTACGTTAAGCCCGGTGCAGTAGGTAAAAGCAAAACGGCAACCCCGTTGCCGTTTTTAGTGTTTGCGCCCTCTCCCGTGGGAGAGGGTTGGGGTGAGGACATCAGACCGCAACCTCCGGTAAGCGCAGCGCCACCCGGCAAATAGCTTGATTCGCCAGATTTTCCCGCTAAGGTATTCTCACTAAATTCAGGGAAATCAGCGATGATCAAACCAACCCGGGCCACCATCAGCGACGTGGCGAAAGCCGCCAAAACCGGTAAAACCAGCATTTCACGCTACCTCAACGGCGAGAAACACCTGCTTTCCGATGCGCTGCTGGCGCGAATCGAACAGGCCATTGCCGATCTCGACTACCGTCCCAGCCTGATGGCGCGCGGCCTCAAGCGGGGACGCACCCGTCTGATTGGCCTCATCATCGCCGATATCACCAACCCCTACTCCGTAAACGTCCTCAGCGGCATCGAAGCGGCGTGCCGTGAGAAAGGCTTTACCCCGCTGGTCTGTAACACCAATAACGAGGTTGATCAGGAGCTGCATTACCTCGATCTGCTGCGCAGCTATCAGGTGGAAGGGATTGTGGTGAATGCCGTCGGGATGCGAGAAGAGGGGCTAAATCGCCTGCAACAATCCTCTCTGCCAATGGTGCTTATTGACCGAAAAATCCCGGAATTTGCCTGCGATGTGGTCGGGCTGGATAACACCCAGGCGGCCACCACCGCCACTGAGCACCTGATTGAACAGGGCTTCGAAGCCATTTTATTCCTGAGCGAACCGCTGGGCATGGTTAACACCCGCCGCGACCGCCTGGCTGCATTTCGTGCCACGCTGGCGCGATATCCCGGCGTGATCGCCGAGAATGCCGAAATCCCCCTGCATGAAGCCGGGCAGCTGGATAATACCCTGCGCCAGTTCCATACCCGCCATCGGGGAATGCGCAAAGCGGTGATCTCCGCGAACGGGGCGCTGACGCTTCAGGTTGCCCGCTCGCTTAAACGCATTGGCCTGCACTGGGGCAGCGACATCGGCTTACTCGGCTTTGATGAACTGGAGTGGGCAGAACTTGCTGGCGTAGGCATCACCACCCTCAAACAGCCCACCTGGCAGATCGGCTTTGCCGCGGTTGAACAAGTGGTTCGCCGCATTGAAGGCACCCGCGACGCCGTACGCGAGCAGGTTTTTTCCGGCGAGCTGATCGTTCGCGGCTCTACTGCCCGTTAATTCCCCCTTCGTGACAGCGATCATAAATTCAGCATCCCGATCTTTTCTTTGGAACCGGTTCCATCTAGCGTAATACTATCGATTACGCTCTGGAGTCAGGAAATGAGCAGGAAAATTATGGTGGTCACCGCCGCGTATGGTGCGGATCAGGTGCGACAGGCAGGCGGTCAACGGGCAATGCTTCCCGTTATTGCCGGCGCGGGAGCTGATGGCGTTGAAATCCGCCGCGAGCTCTTCAGCAACGACGAGTTAATGGCCCTGCCTGCGCTCGGCGAGTCCATTGAACTGCTGGGTTTACTGGCGTGCTACTCCGCCCCGGCCCCCCTGTTTATGCCCGATGGCACCCTCAACACGGATCTCCCGCGCTACCTTAGCGAAGCCAGCGCCCTGAACGCGCTGTGGCTTAAAGTCTCGCTGGGTCATTTCAGCGACAAACAGCCGCTTGAAGCCCTGCGCACACTGCTGGATGAAAGCGGCATGACGCTGGTGGTGGAAAACGACCAGACCGACTGCGGGCAGCTCGCGCCGATGCAGCGCTTCAAAGCCGCCTGCCGGGTAATGGCGCTGCCGGTCACGCTGACGTTCGATATGGGCAACTGGCTGTGGGTTGGCGACTCCCCGGAAGAGGCTGCACGTCAGCTGGCTCCCGCCGTGAGCTATATTCATGTGAAGTCCGCAGTCCCACATAAGGCGCAGTTCCGCGCCGTCGCACCGGATCAGACCGATTCTCGCTGGCGGGATCTGCTTAATCAACTCCCTGCCGATGCGCCACGCGGTATCGAATTTCCGCTGGAAGGGACGGATCTCACCGCCGTCACCCGCCATTACGTCAACCTGCTGCGCGAGGAGTAAACCATGCACAAGACGCTGGATGTCATCACCATTGGCGAGGCCATGGCGATGTTTGTCGCCACCGAAACGGGCGAGCTGAGCGCAGTGGAGCACTTCATTAAACGCGTGGCAGGTGCCGAGCTGAATGTTGCTACCGGACTTGCGCGGCTGGGGCTGAATGTCGGCTGGGTAAGCCGCGTGGGAAATGACAGCTTTGGCCATTTTATTCTCGACTCACTGAAAAAAGAGGGCATTGATGCCGCAGGCGTGACCCTCGACGGACGCTTTGCGACGGGCTTTCAGCTGAAATCTAAAGTTGAAAATGGAACCGATCCCATCGTGGAGTATTTCCGCAAAGGCTCAGCGGCAAGCCATCTCTCCGTGGATGATTATCACGCCGCGTATTTCTCCTCCGCGCGCCACCTGCACCTGAGCGGCGTGGCGGCGGCGCTCTCGACCAGCTCGTACGATTTACTGGATCACGCGGCTTCGGCAATGAAAGCACAGGGCAAAACGATCTCTTTCGATCCTAACCTGCGCCCGGTGCTGTGGAAAAGCGAAGCGGAGATGGCTGAGAAACTAAACCGACTGGCGTTTCAGGCGGACTGGGTTCTGCCGGGCATAAAAGAGGGAATGATCCTCACTGGCGAAAGCACGCCCGAAGGCATTGCTGATTTTTACCTCAACAGAGGGGTAAAAGCCGTGGTGCTGAAAACCGGTGCCGACGGCGCATGGTTCAAAACTGCCGACGGTGAGCAAGGCGCTGTCGCTGCGGTAAAAGTCGACAACGTGGTCGATACCGTGGGCGCGGGCGATGGGTTTGCCATCGGGGTCATCAGCGCCCTGCTGGAGGGCAAACCGCTGTCGCAGGCCGTGGCGCGAGGCAACAAAATTGGTTCGCTGGCGATTCAGGTGCAGGGCGACAGCGAAGGATTACCAACACGAGCAGAGCTCGGCGTCTAAATTCCCTCTCCCTGTGGGAGAAGGCCTGGGTGAGGGCAGCAATCCGCACCAGATAATTAAGCCACCGTGTACCCTACAGACAACGGCGGCAACAACCTCAACAACAGAGGCAAGCCTATGAACAGTTCGACCAATGCAGTAAAACGCTGGTGGTACATCATGCCAATCGTGTTTATCACGTACAGCCTGGCGTACCTGGATCGTGCCAACTTCAGTTTCGCATCCGCCGCCGGGATCAACGAAGACCTCGGGATCACCAAAGGGGTCTCCTCCCTGCTGGGTGCCCTCTTCTTCCTGGGTTATTTCTTCTTCCAGATCCCCGGCGCGATTTACGCTGAACGCCGCAGCGTGCGAAAGCTCATTTTCATCTGCCTGATCTTATGGGGTGCCTGTGCGTCGCTTACTGGCGTGGTGAATAACATTCCTGCTCTGGCGGCTATTCGCTTTATTCTCGGCGTGGTTGAGGCGGCCGTCATGCCAGCAATGCTGATTTATATCAGCAACTGGTTCACAAAATCTGAGCGTTCACGTGCCAATACGTTCCTGATACTCGGTAACCCGGTCACCGTGCTGTGGATGTCGGTGGTTTCCGGCTACCTGATCCAGTCCTTCGGCTGGCGCGAGATGTTCATCATCGAAGGGGTTCCCGCGATTATCTGGGCCTTCTGCTGGTGGGTGCTGGTGAAAGATAAGCCAGCCCAGGCAAAATGGCTTTCTGAGGACGAAAAAGCCGCGCTCCAGGCGCAGTTGGATAAAGAGCAGCAGGGGCTGAAAGCGGTGCGTAACTACGGTGAAGCCTTCCGCTCCAGGAACGTTATTCTGCTGTGCGCACAGTATTTTACCTGGAGTATTGGCGTGTACGGCTTTGTGCTGTGGCTGCCGTCGATTATCCGCAGCGGCGGTGAAAACCTTGGCATGGTGGAAGTGGGCTGGCTGTCATCGGTGCCTTACCTGGCTGCGACCATCGCGATGATTATCGTCTCCTGGGCATCGGACAAGCTGCAAAACCGTAAGCTGTTCGTCTGGCCACTGCTGCTGATCGCTGCTTTTGCCTTCATTGGCTCCTGGGCCGTGGGCGCAAACCACTTCTGGGCTTCGTATACGCTGCTGGTGATTGCGGGTGCGGCCATGTATGCCCCGTATGGTCCGTTCTTTGCCATCATCCCGGAAATGCTGCCGCGTAACGTCGCTGGGGGCGCGATGGCGTTGATCAACAGTATGGGCGCGCTGGGTTCGTTCTTTGGCTCGTGGTTTGTGGGCTATCTGAACGGCGCCACCGGCAGCCCATCGGCCTCTTACATCTTTATGGGGGTGGCGCTTTTTGCCTCGGTATGGCTTACTCTGATTGTTAAGCCTGCTAATAATCAACAGCTACCCGTCGGCGCACGCCACGCCTGAATCCTTTTAAAATCAACGGAGATTAGCATGAAGCCGTCCGTCATTTTGTACAAAGCACTGCCTGAAGACCTGCAAAAACGCCTGGAAGAACACTTTACCGTTACCCGGGTCAAGAACCTCAGCCCGGAAACCGTGGCACAGCACGCCGACGCGTTTGCCAGCGCCGAGGGCCTGCTGGGTTCGAGCGAAAAGGTGGATGCAGCGCTGCTGGAGAAAATGCCGAAGCTTCGTGCTACCTCAACCGTTTCGGTGGGATACGACAATTTCGACGTGGATGCGCTAAACGCGCGCAATATCCTGCTGATGCACACGCCGCATGCCCTGACGGAAACCGTCGCCGACACGCTGATGGCGCTGGTGCTCAGTACCGCGCGTCGCGTGGTGGAAGTGGCCGAGCGCGTGAAAGCGGGCGAATGGACGAAAAGCATTGGCCCGGACTGGTTCGGCGTGGACGTTCATGGCAAAACGCTGGGGATTGTTGGGATGGGCCGCATCGGTCTGGCACTGGCACAGCGCGCGCATTTCGGCTTCAGCATGCCCATTCTGTATAACGCACGCCGTCACCACACTGAAGCTGAAGAACGTTTCAATGCCCGCTACTGCGAGCTTGATACGCTGTTGCGGGAAGCCGACTTTGTCTGCCTGATCCTGCCGCTGACGGATGAAACGCGTCATCTCATCGGCAAAGCGGCGTTTGAAAAGATGAAGAAATCGGCCATTTTCATCAACGCGGGTCGTGGTCCGGTGGTCGATGAGAAGGCGCTGATTGAGGCACTGCAAAACGGTGAGATCCACGCCGCCGGTCTGGACGTGTTTGAACAGGAGCCGCTGCCGGTGGATTCTCCGCTACTGACCATGCCGAACGTCGTCGCCCTGCCTCACATCGGCTCTGCCACTCATGAAACACGCTACAATATGGCGGCGACCGCCGTGGATAACCTGATTGCCGCGCTCGGCGGTAAAGTGGATAAGAACTGCGTTAACCCACAGATACAACAGTAGAAACGAAAAAACCCGCCAGAAGGCGGGTTTTTGAATTTTGTGCTACTGGGCTGGAAGCTTACAGGCTTACAACGTTACCAGCTGCTGGGCCTTTAGCGCCGCTTTCGATGGTGAAGGAAACTTTCTGACCTTCATCCAGAGATTTGTAGCCATCGTTCTGGATAGCAGAGAAGTGTACGAACACGTCTTTAGAGCCATCGTCAGGAGTGATGAAGCCGAAACCTTTATCAGCGTTGAACCATTTTACCAGACCAGTCATTTTAGCAGACATAGAAATTACCTTATTAACAAATATATTGTGCCTTCCGGCTTGATGGATTGCGTTACAGATTTTTAAGCGATGAAGGAAGGGTCACTACGAAGGGTATCTATGGATAACAATCTGGACTGCTTTACTAAACTGCTTTAGGTCTGTGTAACAAACCGACGGACATAGTTATACCGATGTGGTAGATGAATGACAAGCGTTATTTTCATCAAGCATAAAAAAAACCCCGCCGAAGCGGGGGTTTTTCTTATTCCGTAGCAGCGACCGCTGCGCTCCAGGCCTGGCTAAAGGCCTGGTGCTGGGACGCGAGCGGCCCGATCAGCGCATTGTACTGGCTCGCCTGCTGGGAGGTCGGGAACTGGATACCGTTAGAGACGAAGCTCACCTGCGTACCTTGTTCACTGATAAAGTCACCCACCTGAACCAGCTGCTGAGTAAAGACCTGCGCCGCCGGGATCAGCGGTTGCAAGGCGTTTGACGGCTTGGTCACGACTTTCTCATACACCTGGTCATAGACCGGTTTGAGATCCTCGCCCTGCTTCAACGCGGAACGCGACGCATCAGCCTGCATTTTGGCATTTTGCAGCTGCTGGCTCAGTACCCCAAGCGCGCCATTTGACTGGCGCAGCGGTTCGCGCTGGGTCATATAATCCTGTGGAACGCGAATAGCATTCACGCTATCCACTACCGGGCGAATACCGGAATCCATCGCCTGGCTTACCTGTTGTGAATAGCCATACAGAATGGCGTAATCCGACACGAATGGACCAAACTGTTTTTTCTGATCCGCAGTCAGCGTTGGTAAACGCTCGCCGCTACGCATCACTGTATTCTGTAGAAAATCGATAAACGCTTTGCGCTGATCGCCTTCTTTATCGAAACACCCACTCAGGCTAACAACCATCAACAACGCCGCAATAGGCGCAAACCAGCGAGAGCAGGACTTTCCTGTCGCCATTTTATTACTCCTTTCACCCAAAAAGCGCACACCGGCACACGCGTGCCCAACGCTGACAAGGATAGTCCAGGTCAGCCTTGCAAGATAGAGTTTTCATGCAAAACGGGTATTCCCGTTTTTGTACTGACTATTTACAAAAAAATACCTGTGCATCCCTACATATGACTAATCAGGTAATTAGCATAACTATCCATATAGCTGAAACGCGTAAAGCGATCGTTATCGCACAATTAATCACAGCCGTGACGATCCTGTGTCTGGTTTAGGGACTATTCTTAACAGGCTCTCTGATGTTCATGATCCCGATGTGTGATTTATGAGGAGTTCTCAATGGAATTAAAAGATCCTGAGTTTGAGCTGCTGAGCAGCCTGGAACAGATTATTTTTAAAGATGTACCGCCGACGGTTACCCTGAATCAAAAGTCCAATCCTTTTAGTGAATTTGAGCGTTTACGCAAAGGATCGGGCCTGAAAACAGATGAATTCGCAAGAGCGATGGGTGTCAGCGTAGCGATGGTGCTGGAGTGGGAGTCAAAACGTGAAAAACCTACCCCAGCCGAGCTAAAGCTGATGCGCCTGATCCAGGCAAACCCTGACCTTCGCAAGCAGTTAGCCTGATAAAGTTTGTTTGCCCCCGCCCTTGCGGGGGCTTGTGTTTACAGGCTTTCACATCGCCATCCCGTCTCTTCCCATACCAGTTCATGCGTCAGCTTCAGCCCTGCCAGAAAGGCTTCATCATGCGACACCACCAGCAGCGCGCCGGGGTAATCGGCTAAGGCCGCTTCAATGGCCTGAACAGAGGCCAGATCAAGATGGTTGGTCGGCTCATCCAGAAGCAACAGCTGCGTTGCCGCTTCACGCCACAATACGCAGGCCAGCGCGGCCTTCAGGCGCTCGCCGCCACTCAGTTCGGCCAGTGGGAGTGTCACTTTCTCTGCGCCCAGCTGAAGCTGCGCTAAACGGGTACGCAGCGCCCCCTCTTCGAGCGGCGTATTGCCCAGGCTAAGGTGCGTCATCACCGACTGCGACAGATCCAGCCGGGAAAGATGCTGATCGAGATAAGCACACCTGACGGAGACCTTACAGGTTCCCGTAACAGGGGCGGTTTCGCCCAACATCACTTTCAACAGCGTGGATTTTCCACAGCCGTTCGGCCCGCGTAGCGCCACGCGCATCGGGCCATCCATTCGCCAGTTTATCGGGCAGACAGGCACGTGCGGAAGCACCAGTTCTTCCAGCACCAGCACCTGTTTTCCTTCCGGGATTTCACTGCCCGGCAGGGTAAACATCACCGCGTTATCCTCTTCAACCCGCTCGCGTGCCTGGTTGACCGCAGCGTTCAGAGCATGATTTTGATCGCTATGCTGTTTTTTCCAGGAACCAATACGCTCTTTCGCCGCCCCTTTGTATTTGACCCGTTCAAACGAGGCGATGTTAAGGCTGTCGACCGTGCGAAGCGTTTTGGCTGAACGCCGCAGGCTGTCGTCATGCTCTTTATGCATACGGGCGCGGGTACGCTTGCGCTCGGTGGCAGCATGCTCCAGCGCGGCGCGGGCAGCCAGTTGCTCAGCATCACGCTGGGTTCGATAGTCAGCATAATTCCCCCCGTAGCTGCGCAAGCCCAACGCGCTCAGTTCAAGGATACGCGGTACCTGGGCCAGCAACTCACGGTCGTGAGAGGCCACCAGTACCCCGCCCTGATACCGGGAAAGCTGCTCGTAGAACCACACGCGGCCTTGCCTGTCGAGGTGGTTGGTCGGTTCGTCCAGCAGCAGGTAATCAGCATCTGCGGCGAATGCGCCGCACAGCAAGGCACGAATGCGCTCGCCGCCGCTCAGCTCTGCCGCGCGTTTATTCGGGTCAAAAGGGGGAAGTTTTGCAGTGATAAAAGCCTGGCTCAGCCGTTCAGCCAGATCCCAGTAACCATCGAGCGTGTCGAGATCGTCGGGTTCATAATGACCGCTGTCGATGCGCGTGCGCGCCGCAAAGATCGCGTCGTAACCAAGCAGTCCGGCAAGAGTCGTATCCGCAGAAATATCCTGCTGCTGCGCCACATAGACGTGTGTGCCAAAGCGCTCAATATGACCGCTGGCGGGTTCATCAACCCCTGCCAGCAGCCGCAGAAGACGTGTTTTACCGCTGCCGTTGCGGCCAACCAGCGCGCACACTGACGCATCCAGAGAAAGATTCAGCGGACCAAAAAGGATATCGCCCGTCGCAAACTGACAGGTGACCTGATGCAAAATAAAAGAGGGGGACTGCGCAAAATGAGCCATAAGCACTCCTGAATGAAATCAAAACATCCCCTGCCGACGCGGTGCGTTGAGCAAGGATCGAAATTCATCAGTTGTGTTTGTTCATTTTTGTGGGGCGCTCCTGAGGGCGAAATTTAACGGGAACAAGAATAACGGCAATGCGCCGCCCATTTCAAGGTTAAATTTTCACCAGGCTAATGCCCGAGCGTAAAAAACCCGCCGAAGCGGGTCTCTCAATCAGATAAACGCAAACGCATCGCCAAACAGACGATCTTCCCGCGCGTCACGCTCGTTGCAGAACAGGTCGCGGGCAATTTTTGCCATTTCAAAGCGACCGGCAATATAGATATCGTGCCCGGCCAGCGTCCCATGATCCTGCAATACCGCAGTCAGCACCGTACCGCTGCGCCCGCGCCAGCCCTCTTCAGGCTGCTCGACAACCGGCTCGATGCGCAGGTTTGGATGATTTACGCTCAGCGCTTCCAGCTCAGACAGATCGTAAAGATGCTTCTCTTCACGGCCGCCCCAGTAGATGGTGATATCGCGATTCGGGTTGCGCGCCAGCGCGGTCAGCAGAATAGAGCGGACATAAGAGAAGCCCGTGCCACCGGCAATCAGGATCAGCGGACGGTCTTCGTCTTCACGCAGCCAGGCCTCGCCATGAGGAATATCGACCACGATTTCACGCTCTTTCAGGATGCGGTCCATCACGGCCATCGCGTACAGGTTAAGCTCAGACGCACCAATATGCAGCTCAATAAATTCCTTCTCTGCTGGCGTTGAGGCCATAGAGAAAGGACGCTTATCACGCTCGTCCATCACGACCATCAGGTACTGACCGGCACGGAATGAGAAGGCCGCTTCAGGAACCAAGCGGACGCGATATACGGTGTCGGTAATAGCATCTACCGACGTCACTTTACAGCTTAAGGTTGTCATTCGCTCTCTCTGTCGGGAAGTCTATAGGGCTAAACGGTCTTATTCTGCCTTACCGTTATTCATTATGGCCAGCTCGTCCCAGATCGCGTCAATTCGCGCGGTCACGGCAGGATCTTTTTCGATCGGGCGACCCCATTCACGGTCGGTTTCGCCAGGCCATTTGTTCGTGGCATCCAGTCCCATTTTTGAGCCAAGGCCGGAAACCGGCGAGGCAAAGTCCAGGTAATCAATCGGCGTGTTTTCCACTAACACCGTATCACGCGCCGGATCCATACGCGTGGTGATGGCCCAGATGACGTCATTCCAGTCGCGGGCATTGACGTCATCATCGCAGACAATCACAAACTTGGTATACATAAACTGGCGCAGGAAAGACCATACGCCCATCATCACGCGCTTAGCGTGACCGGCATACTGCTTCTTCATCGTCACCACCGCCAGGCGATACGAACACCCTTCCGGCGGCAGATAAAAATCAACGATTTCCGGGAACTGCTTTTGCAGGATCGGCACAAACACTTCGTTCAGCGCCACGCCAAGCACCGCCGGTTCGTCGGGTGGACGGCCGGTATAGGTGGAGTGATAGATGGCATCTTCACGCTGGGTAATGTGCGTGACGGTGAACACCGGGAAGTTATCCACTTCGTTGTAATAGCCGGTGTGGTCGCCGTACGGCCCTTCGGGCGCCAGCTCGCCCTGTTCAATGTAACCTTCCAGCACAATCTCTGCGCTGGCCGGCACTTCCAGGTCACTGGAGATGCACTTCACCACTTCGGTTTTGGTGCCGCGCAGCAGCCCTGCAAAGGCATATTCAGACAGCGTATCAGGAACAGGCGTCACCGCGCCCAGAATGGTTGCCGGATCGGCACCCAGCGCGACGGAAACCGGGAAGCGTTCGCCCGGATGGGCCGCGCACCACTCCTGGAAATCCAGCGCCCCACCGCGATGGGACAACCAGCGCATGATGAGCTTGTTTTTGCCAATCAGCTGCTGGCGATAAATGCCGAGGTTTTGACGCTCTTTATGCGGCCCACGCGTCACGGTGAGGCCCCAGGTGATCAGCGGTGCGGCATCGTCAGGCCAGCACTGCATGATGGGAATTTTGGTCAGATCCACCGCATCGCCTTCCAGCACTTTTTGCTGGCACGGCGCACCGCGCAGGCGTTTGGTGGGCATGTTCAGCACCTGCTTAAACTGCGGCAGCTTGTCGAACAGGTCGCGGAACCCTTTTGGCGGCTCCGGCTCTTTAAGAAAGGCCAGCAGTTTGCCCACTTCACGTAACGCCGTGACATCTTCCTGTCCCATCCCCAGCGCAACGCGGCGAGGTGTGCCAAACAGATTGCACAGCACCGGCATGGCGTAGCCTTTTGGGTTTTCAAACAGCAACGCCGGGCCGCCCGCGCGCAGGGTGCGGTCAGCGATTTCTGTCATTTCCAGATACGGATCAACAGGAAGCGTAATGCGTTTGAGTTCGCCCTGCTTTTCCAGCAGCGCCAGGAAGTCGCGTAGATCGTGGTATTTCATGCAGTTAATCATGGCCTCTCTGTAAGCGCTTCATTATACGGCGTAAGACCGCGTGATGCTGTAATTTTGTTAAATTAGCGTGAACTTCCACGACTTACTCTCTTTTTCGCCATTATAATCACCTTAGCGATCCCGCCAGGGTTTTGGTATGCTTGCGCCCCGAACAATGGGAAGAGTGATTATGCAGGCCTGGTATTTACTGTATTGCAAACGCGGGCAACTTCAGCGCGCGCAGGAACATCTTGAACGTCAGTCTGTTAACTGCCTGACACCCGTGATCACGCTTGAAAAAATGCAGCGTGGAAGACGCACGACCGTCAGTGAGCCTCTGTTCCCGAACTATCTGTTCGTCGAGTTCGACCCCGAAGTGATCCACACCACGACGATCAGCGCCACGCGCGGCGTCAGCCATTTTGTGCGTTTTGGCGCCCATCCGGCAAGAGTACCGCCATCGGTTATTCATCAGCTTTCTGTCTACCAGCAGCCTGAAGATATTACCGATCCGGAAACCCCTTATGCCGGCGACAGCGTGGTGATCACCGAAGGCGCCTTTGAAGGGTTACAGGCCATCTTCGCTGAGCCGGACGGTGAAGCGCGCTCCATGCTGCTGCTCAACCTGCTGAACAAAGAGGTGTTGCAGAGCGTTAAAAACACCGATTTCCGCAAAGTTTAGAACTGCACGCCGAACAGACGACGCACGTTATCATCGGTTTGTGCTGCCAGCCACTGGGTATCTTCTCCGCGCCAGTGCGCCACTCGCTCAGCAATATGCCCCAGGTAGGCCGGTTCATTACGTCGTGATGGCGGTTTGGGCTGCATATCCCGGGGCAACAGATACGGCGCATCCGTTTCCAGCAGCAAACGATCGGCCGGGATAACGGGTAACAGCTCGCGCAGCTCCAGCCCACGACGCTCATCGCAGACCCAGCCCGTGATACCCAAATACAGCCCGCGGTTCAGGCAGTCCAGCGCTTCCTGACGGGAGCCCGTAAAGCAGTGCAACACCGCGCCCGGTAGTTTCTCCAGCCAGGGTTCCAGAAGCGCCATAAAACGTTCATGCGCATCGCGACAGTGCATAAACACCGGCATCTCCAGCTCTGCTGCCAGCGCGAGCTGGGCGGTAAATGCCTTCTCCTGCTCTTCAGGCGTCGAGAAGTTACGGTTGAAATCAAGCCCGCATTCGCCAATGGCAACCACTTCTGGCGTTTGTGCCAGACGATGAAGCGCCTCAGCGCTTTCATGCGTCCACTGGCTGCTGTCATGAGGATGCACGCCTGCGGTGGACCAGCAGTGTTGATAGCGTTGCGCCAGCTGCCGTGCCTGCTCACTCTCATGCAGATTCGTTCCCGTCAGTAGCAGCCCACCCACGCCGGCGGCAAAGGCGCGCGCCACCACCTCATCGTGGTCTTTCGCAAACTGGGCGCTGGTGAGGTTAAGCCCGATATCAAACATACGTATCCCCATATGACAACCGCCCTGACGGGCGGTTGGTTTTATTCTTTAGTAGTCTCTTCAGACGGCTCGTCTTCTTCGTCCCGGGTACGCCCCTTTCCGACGTAGAAACGAGCGAAGAACACGCCGACTTCAAACAGGCAGTACATAGGTATCGCCAGTAAGGTTTGCGAGAAGACGTCCGGTGGCGTTAACAGCATACCTACGACAAATGCCCCCACCAGGATGTACGGGCGCTTCTTACGCAGATCGTCAGGCGTGGTCACCCCCACCCAGCAGAGCAGGACAATTGCTACGGGCACCTCGAAGGCGACACCAAAGGCCATAAACAGCGCCATCACGAAGCTGAGGTAGCTGGCGATGTCCGTCGACACCTGTACCCCTTCCGGTGCGGTATGCGTCAGGAAGCCGAAGGCCAGCGGGAAGACAACGAAGTAGGCGAACGCCATGCCGATATAAAACAGCAGCGAACTGGACACCAGCAGCGGAATAACCAGCTTGCGTTCATGCTTGTACAGCGCGGGCGCCACAAATGCCCAGACCTGATACAAAATGACCGGCGCAGAGGCAATCAACGACACCCAGAAGGTCAGTTTGATCGGGGTAAAGAACGGTGAAGCAACGTCTGTTGCAATCATCGTCGCGCCCAGAGGCATCTGTTTAATCAGCGGCGCGGAAACCACCTGATAGATATCGTTGGCAAAATAGACCAGACATAAAAAAATGAGGAAAACCGCAATAATGCAGTTTAACAGGCGCTTACGCAGCTCAATGAGGTGCGTAATAAGCGGTTGAGTATCATCTACTGCCATGTTTACGCTTTATCACTCGACGAGGGGGATGATTCGGAAACGGGCGCGGCGGGTTTTACCTCAGCCGTTTTGACCACGGGCTCTTCCGGCGGCACCTGCTTTTTCACTTCGGGCTCCTGCGGCGATTGCTCTGGCGAAGCAGCCTGATGCTCCGCGCTGGAAGGCGTTACACCCTCGCGCTGCTCTTCGCTACCCTTCACCACCGGATTGTGGATGGTGTTTGCTTCATCGCTCGCCTTCTCAGGATCGTTAATACTGTAAGAACGCTTCATGGATTCAGCCGCTTCGCGCAACTCATCCATTGATGCTTTCAGCTCCGGCGTCAGGTTGTCCATACTCGCCTTTTCAACCTTTTTCAGGCTGTCCTGAAATTCCTGAAGCTTCAGCTCCTGCGCCAGTTCGTTCTGCACGGTAGTTGCCAGCGAGCGAAGCGCCCGCACCCAGCCCACGACGGTTTTCACCGCAACGGGTAAACGCTGCGGCCCCAACACAATCAGACCAATCACAAAGACCAGCAGTAACTCACCAAAACCAATGTCGAACACGAATTACACCTGCTCTTTATCGTGACGTTTAGCCTCTTCCTTTTTGGCTTCGTCCTGCTTATCGGCGATGGATTTAGCGGTAAAATCAGCATCCTGACTGGTTTTTTCCTGCTTATTCTCATCATCGCTCATGGCTTTCTTGAAGCCTTTGATTGACGCGCCCAGGTCGGAACCAATCGATCCGAGTTTTTTCGTGCCAAACAGCAGCACAACGATGACGGCAATGATCACTAACTGCCAGATACTGATACCACCCATGCGTGTTCCCCAGTGATAGATGATTAATTAGTCAGATCGCATTATACGTATGCAATCTCTCGATAGCGACGCTAATTCAGCGCGTTTTTCGCCAGCCAGCAAGCCAGACAACCACACCGGCAGCCATAATCCAGGCTGGCATCATTTCCCAGTCCGGACGATTGATCAACAGCAACGTGCCGCTTATCAGCAGCGTCGCGCCAATTCCGAAGAGATAGCGGGACTGCCCCTGACGCACGCGACTGGATTGAAGCTCGTGCGCGATTTTATCCATGCTGTGCTGAAGGTTCTTGCTCTGACGCAAACTGTCGTATACCAGTTCAGGAATTTCAGGCATTTTTTCAATCCAGAACGGGCCTTTCTCTTTAAGCGAGCGAACCAGGGCTGGAATACCGACCTGATCCTTAATCCAGGATTCGAGGAACGGTTTCGCGGTTTTCCACAAGTCTAACTGAGGATAGAGCTGGCGGCCTACGCCCTCAACGTAAAGTAATGTTTTCTGAAGTAAAACTAATTGTGGCTGCACTTCCATATTGAAACGGCGTGCGGTGTTGAACAGGTTGAGCAGGACGTGTCCGAAAGAGATCTCCGAGAGCGGCTTTTCAAAAATCGGCTCACAGACGGTGCGGATCGCAAATTCAAACTCTTCCACGTTGGTATCTGGCGGAACCCAGCCTGAATCCACGTGCAGCTCGGCCACCTTACGGTAGTCGCGATTGAAGAAAGCGATAAAGTTCTCTGCGAGGTAGCGCTTATCCTCTTTATTTAGCGAGCCGACAATACCGCAGTCGATGCCGATGTATTTCGGATCTTCCGGGTGCTCATAGCTGACGAAGATGTTGCCCGGATGCATGTCTGCATGGAAGAAGCTGTCGCGGAAAACCTGAGTAAAGAAGACCTGCACGCCACGCTCGGCCAGCAGCTTCATGTTGGTGCCCTGTTTTTCCAGCGCCGCCACGTCCGAGACCGGAATACCGTAGATACGTTCCATTACCATCATGTTCTGACTGCAATAGTCAGAATAGACTTCAGGAACATACAGCATCGGGCTGTCTTCAAAGTTTCGACGCAGCTGAATGGCGTTCGCCGATTCACGCAGCAGGTTAAGCTCGTCAATCAGCGTTTTTTCGTATTCCCGAACCACTTCCAGCGGACGCAGACGGCGACCATCCGGCAACAGACGCGGCACCCAGCGAGCCAGGCGATAAATCAGCTTCATGTCTGCTTTGATAACCGGCAGGATATCCGGACGAATCACTTTGATGACCACCTCTTTGCCATTTTCCTTCAGGCGCGCGGTGTGAACCTGCGCAATAGAGGCAGAGGCCAGGGGCTGAATATCGAAATCATCAAACCAGGTCTCGATGGGGATATTGCCCATCGCTTCTTCGATTTGTTTCTTCGCTCTCTCTCCGTCAAACGGAGCAACGCGGTCCTGCAATAGCGCGAGCTGATCGGCAATCTGCGGTGGGAAAAGGTCGCGACGTGTTGAGAGCATCTGCCCAAACTTGATCCAGACCGGGCCCAGCTCCTGTAACGCAAGACGCAGGCGTGCGCCCAGCTCCTGATCCTTATGGCGATTCGGCATCCAGAACAGAGTGCGACGCCAAAGCCGAAGCGGCAGGGTGATACGCATTCTGGGGATAAGCTCGTCGAGCCCGTAGCTCAAAAAGGTGCGAACGATAAAATAGAGGCGCCGAATTTCACCAGGCGTCATTTGCCCTCCAGTTTTTCCAGCCGTTTGGTTAACGCATCAACTGCGCGCTCAACTGCCGCGGTCTCTTCTGCAAACCAGGCGACTTCTAAAGGCCCCGGCGCCATACGCCACTCTTCGGTCAGCACCTCGGCAGCGTAGCGCTGTTGACGGAGCAGACCTTTACGCAGGAAAGCGGAACCCGTGCGCAGCGTTTTGCTTATACCTTCAGCCGCGATGTCGCCGATATAGGGCGCCATCAGTTCCGCCGGGTCGAATTCAGCCTGATCGCTGAGTGCAACGAAGTTCTGTACCACCTGAATATCGCCTTCGACCTCCAGCTCACCGCTGCGAATAAGCGCCGTCATCTGCTGACGGTCACGCAGTTTTGGCAATACGCTCATGTGCGTAATCACCGAGCAGTCAGCCTCGCCTTCCCACTCACCCAGAACGTCAAGCTGGCGTTCGCTGAAGACCAACACAAGCGGCGTCGAGAACTCCTTTAAAACGATGCGCAGCACCTTTCCGTTAAGCCGCTGACGTGCGGTTTTCAGCGCCGGAGCGCGATACAGAAAGGCATTCAGCACATTCTCGATGCCAGCGGTGACTAAGGGTTTAATGGGCACGGGAAACCTCCACTCAGAACTTGTAACCACGATGCAGCGCGACGACACCCGCCGTCATATTGAAGTATTCCACGTTTTCAAACTCCGCATCCTGCATCATCGCTTTCAGCGTGTCCTGATCCGGGTGCATTCGGATGGACTCGGCCAGATAACGGTAACTTTCTGCATCGTTTGCCACCAGCTCGCCGATGCGCGGCAGAACGTGGAAGGAATAGGCATCGTAAGCTTTGCTCAGCGGGTCGATAATCGGTTTAGAAAACTCGAGTACCAGCAGTCGACCGCCCGGCTTAAGCACGCGGTACATGGAGCGCAGCGCTTTATCTTTATCGGTCACGTTACGCAGACCGAAAGAGATGGTGATGCAGTCGAACGTATTATCCGGGAACGGCAGCGCTTCGGCGTTGGCCTGAACATATTCAACGTTGCCTACCACGCCGATGTTACGCAGCTTTTCGCGTCCCATTTTCAGCATGGAGTCGTTGATATCCGCCAGCACCACGCGGCCGGTTTCGCCAACCAGACGGGAGAATTTAGCGGTCAGATCCCCTGTGCCTCCGGCTAAATCCAGCACCGTTTGTCCACGGCGCACGCCGCTGCAATCAATAGTGAAGCGCTTCCACAAGCGATGAATGCCAAATGACATCAAATCATTCATCACATCGTACTTCGCCGCCACGGAATGAAATACGTGGGCCACCATGTCAGCTTTCTGCGCTTTGGCGACAGTCTGAAAGCCAAAGTGCGTTGTGTCTTGTGAATCGTCAACCATCTCAGAGCCTGCTAATCAGTCAAATGTTCGTGAAGTGTAACAGATTGGGCGCATTTGCCCTACGTTTCAACCACCGTGAAAGAAACGCGCCGGCTGCGCTTCGGGGGATAAACTCGCCGCTAAATCGTTGTCTTCATTGCGGCTATTTTGCTTACCGTCGCCTTCACGCAGACGAAACTCTTCGTCCTGAGCGGTAGCCTGCTCCACCAGTTCCGGATTAATCTCGCGTTTAACTTCCACCCCCAGGCTGCGAAACGCCTCCGCCTGCGCCAGCAAATTGCCACGCCCGGAGGAGAGTTTTTTCATCGCCTGGCGGTAGTTATCCTGCGCGCGATCCAGGCTTTGCCCCACCGAGGACATATCGTCCACAAACAGCCGCATTTTGTCGTACAGCTTGCTGGCGCGATCGGCAATCTGCTGCGCGTTACGGCTTTGGTGCTCATAGCGCCACAGGTTGGCAATGGTACGTAACGCCACCAGTAGCGTGGTGGGGCTGACCAGCATAATGTTATTTTTCAGCGCTTCGGTGATCAGTTCGGGCTGTCTGTCGAGCGCCAGCAGGAACGCAGGCTCGACCGGAATGAACATCAGCACATAATCCAGCGATCGCAGCCCCGGCAACTGCTGATAATCTTTTCTGCCCAACAGACGGATATGGTTACGCACGGAGGCGATGTGCTCCTGCAACGCTGTTTCGCGGGTGTAGTCATCCTCAGCGTTGAAGTAGCGCTCATAGGCCACCAGCGTCATTTTGGCGTCGATAACCACATCTTTGCCCTGTGGCAGACGAACAATGACATCCGGCTGCATCCGCGAGCGCGCATCGTTCTCAATGCTGACCTGCGTTTCGTATTCGTATCCTTCGCGCAGGCCAGAGGCCTCCAGCACGCGCGTCATGACCACTTCGCCCCAGTTTCCCTGCGCTTTGTTATCACCTTTCAGTGCGCGCGTCAGGTTAACCGCCTCCTGCGCCATCTGCGCATTCAGCTGCTGGAGATTACGAATTTCATGCGCCAGCGTGTGGCGTTCGCGGGCTTCCTGACCAAAGCTGTCCTGTACCTGACGGCGAAAGCCATCCAGCTGTTCACGCAGCGGCGTCAGCAGGCTGTTCAGGCTCTGGCGGTTCTGCTCATCCACGCGGCGATTGCTGTGCTCAAAAATGCGGTTCGCGAGGTTCTCAAACTGCTCGCTAAGACGCTGCTCGCTGTTGATCATCTGACGGATTTTGTCTTCGGCGTGCAGTTGGGTGGACTCAAGACGGGTGGTCACTTCACGGAGATCGGCCTCCAGCGAGGTATTGATATCACGCAGATTGCGCAGTTCGTTATTGAGCAGTTCGCATTCGTCGCGCCAGTGGTCACTCAGCGCAAGCTGTTGTTTCGTCGCGCTAAGTTCAGCGACGATCTCTTCGCGCTCTGCCAGCTGTTCGGCTTTCTGCTGCGCATGCTGGTAGCCGGAAATGAGCCAGCCAATCCCCACGCTCACCAGCGCAATCACTGCATAAATAAGGATTGAGATATCCACAATGCCCCCTGCATCAACGTATTACCGCACAAAATAGAATTGTGCTGTATAAACGTCCAGTTTGAAAGGGTTTTCCTGCGAGGCGTTACGCAAAAAGAAAAGGCCGAGCATGTCGGCCTTTCAGCACTGAAGAGAGAATTAGATCAGGCGGCGCGCCGCTTCAACCACGATTTTCACCGCATGGCTTTCAGTCTGCTTCATGGTTTCAGCGTTCGGGATCTCCTGCTGGGTACGGTTGACGATAACGCCCGCCACCATACCGGCACGCAGACCCTGGCTTGCGCACATGGTCAGCAGCGTCGCAGATTCCATTTCGTAGTTCATGACGCCCATCGACTGCCACTCTTCCATGGAGCCTTTGAAACGGCTCACCACGCGACCAGAGAAGGTGTCGTAACGCTCCTGGCCCGGGTAGAAGGTATCGGAAGAGGCAGTTACGCCCACGTGGGTGGTTGCGCCCACGGACTTCGCGGCTTCAACCAGCGCGGTGGTGCATTCGAAATCGGCCACTGCCGGGAATTCCATCGGTGCAAAGTGCAGGCTTGCCCCGTCCAGACGCACGGATGCGGTGGTAACCAGCACGTCGCCCACGTTGATGTGCGGCTGAATGGCGCCTGTGGTGCCGATGCGCAGGAAAGTACGAATGCCCAGCTGCGCCAGCTCTTCAACGGCGATAGAGGTAGACGGGCCACCAATACCGGTAGAGCACACGATCACCGCTTTACCGTCCAGCTCTGCGCGCCAGGTGGTGAATTCGCGATGCGCTGCCAGCTTAACCGGCTTATCCATCAGCGCGGCGATCTTTTCCACACGCTCAGGATCGCCAGGGACGATAGCAAGCGTAGCCCCTTGTAAATCGTTTTTAGTGAGGCCGAGATGAAAAACATCAGACTTAGACATAGGTGACTCCTCTGTGGGTCGGTTTGTCAGAAGAAGTAAAACGGTACTTTACAGAAGCAATGTGCATTATTTCGTGACACACCTCACCATGAATGAAAATGATTGCAGTTAATTTCCATAAAATGGTGATTCACATCACATTAACAAGTTATATCGCCGGGTGCTGCACAAAAGATAGACGCTATAAGGCACTGTGGATTGTTAACCTGGTGTCTATATTTATCTTTGCGCTAATCCATTCATTGGTACGGAGAATGCCATGACTGAAAAAACCGGTTTTGCACCTGCTGCGGCCCCGCATGCTTCAACCATCGTCTCAACCCCTGAAGAGGCCATTACCGCAGGCGAGACCTCCATTCCCTCCCAGGGAGAGAACATGCCAGCGTACCACGCGCGGCCAAAATCCGCCGATGGCCCGCTGCCCATCGTGATCGTGGTGCAGGAAATATTTGGCGTTCATGAACATATTCGCGACCTCTGCCGCCGTCTGGCGCTGGAAGGTTACCTGGCCGTTGCGCCGGAACTCTACTTCCGTCAGGGCGATCCGAATGATTACAGCGACATCCCGACGCTGTTCAGCAACCTGGTCAGCAAAGTGCCGGACGCGCAGGTGCTGGCCGATCTCGACCACGTTGCCAGCTGGGCGGCGCGCAACGGTGGCGACCCGCACCGTCTGATGGTGACCGGCTTCTGCTGGGGCGGACGCATTAGCTGGCTGTATGCCGCGCACAATCCGCAGCTGAAAGCCGCTGTGGCCTGGTATGGTAAACTGGTGGGTGAAAAGACCCTGAACTCGCCGAAACATCCAGTTGATATCGCCACCGATTTAAATGCCCCGGTGCTAGGGCTGTATGGCGGCCAGGATACCGGCATTCCGCTTGATACCGTCGAGACCATGCGCCACGCGCTGCGGGCGGCAAACGCGAAGGCCGAAATCGTGGTGTACCCGGATGCGGGACACGCGTTTAATGCCGATTATCGTCCGAGCTATCACGCAGAATCGGCGAAAGATGGCTGGCAGAGAATGCTGGCGTGGTTCAGCCAGTACGGCGGGAAGAAAGCGTAATACAAAAAGCCCGGTGGCGGCTGCGCCAACCGGGCAATCCAGCCCCACTACGCCTGACGCAAATTCTGCGCCGCCTGCACCATGTTCGCCAGCGCCGCGCGGGTTTCAGGCCAGCCGCGAGTTTTCAGGCCGCAGTCCGGGTTTACCCACAGGCGTTCCGCCGGAATGCGCTGGGCGGCTTTTTGCAGCAGCGATTCAATCCACTCCACGCTCGGCACGTTAGGGGAGTGAATGTCATACACGCCCGGCCCGATTTCGTTCGGGTAGTCGAACTCTTCGAACGACTCCAGCAGCTCCATGTCTGAACGCGAGGTCTCGATGGTGATCACATCGGCGTCAAGCGCGGCAATGGAGTCCATGATGTCGTTAAATTCGCAGTAACACATGTGGGTGTGGATCTGCGTGTCGTCCTTCGCGACGGCCGCGTTGAGGCGGAACGCCTCCACGCCCCACGTCAGATAAGCATCCCAGTCGCTGCGACGCAGCGGCAAGCCTTCACGCAGCGCCGGTTCGTCGATCTGAATGATGCCAATCCCCGCCGCTTCCAGATCCGCCACTTCATCACGCAGCGCCAGGGCGATCTGTTTGGCGATGGTTTCCCGGGATACATCTTCACGCGGGAACGACCAGCAGAGAATGGTCACCGGCCCCGTCAGCATGCCTTTTACCGGTTTGTCGGTCAGAGACTGGGCATACTTCGCCCACTCCACGGTGATCGCTTCCGGGCGGCTGACGTCACCGATCACCACCGGCGGCTTCACGCAGCGGGAGCCGTAGCTTTGCACCCAGCCGTTCTGGGTAAAGACAAAGCCGTCCAGGTGTTCACCGAAGTATTCCACCATATCGTTACGCTCGGCCTCGCCGTGCACCAGCACGTCCAGACCCAGACGTTCCTGCTCGACGATCGCCTGTTTGATGTGCTCCGCAATGCCGGTGCGGTAGTGATTCGCATCCAGATTGCCCTTTTTGAAGTCCAGGCGCAGGCCGCGGATCTCGGTAGTCTGCGGGAAGGAGCCGATGGTTGTGGTCGGCCACGCGGGCAGGTTAAAGCGCGCACGCTGGGCTTCGGCGCGCACTTCATACGGGCTCTGGCGCTGGCTGTCCCGGGCAGTGATGGCCGCCAGACGTTTTTCCACCGCCGGGTTATGCACGCGCGTCGAGTGACGGCGCGCCTGGATCGGGGCGCTCCAGTCGGTAATCGCTGCCGTGTCGCCGCTGTTCAACGCGTCGCGCAGCAGAGCCAGCTCCTCACACTTTTGCAGGGCAAAGGCAAACCAGCTTTTCACCTCAGGGTCGAGTCGGGTCTCCACGCTCAGGTCGATCGGGCTGTGCAGCAGGGAACAGGAAGAGGCTACCCACAATTCACGTTTACCGACAATGTCCTTGATTTGTGCATATTTCCCGGTGAGATCGGCACGCCAGACGTTACGACCATTCACCAGACCGGCAGAGAGCAGCCACTCCGCAGGCAGACGCTTGTGCAACTCTGCCACATCGTCTTTGCCGTGAACGAGATCAACGTGCAGACCCTGAACCGGCAGCGCGGTAATGGTGTCGAGGTTCGGCGTTACGCCCTCGAAATAGGTGGTCAGCAGCAGCTTCACCTGGCCCGTGAGCGCGTCATACGCCGGTTTGAAGGCATCCAGCCACGCCTGCGGCAGCTCAAGCACCAGCGCCGGTTCATCGATTTGCACCCACTGAATACCGCGCTTACCCAGCTCAATCAGCACCTGCTTATAAACCGGCAGAATATCGTTCAGCAGGCTGAGGCGGTCGAACTGCTCACCTTTCACTTTGCCCAGCCACAGGTAGGTGACCGGCCCCAGCAGCACGGGTTTCACCTGGTGACCCAGCGCCAGCGCTTCGTCCACTTCATCCAGAAGCTGGGTCCAGGTCAGTTTGAACTGCTGGTCCTTAACGAACTCCGGCACCATATAGTGATAGTTAGTGTTAAACCACTTGGTCATTTCCGCCGCTGCCGCTGGCTCACCCGTTGGCGCGCGGCCACGGCCGATGCGGAACAGGGTATCGATATCCACCGATCCATCGTTGTTCTGATGACGAGCCGGCACGTTGCCAAGCAGCAGGCTGGTGGTCAGAACATGGTCGTACCAGGCGAAATCGCCCACCGGCAGCAGGTCTACGCCCGCCTGTTTTTGCTGATCCCAGTGACGCGCGCGCAGCTCGCGCCCCACCGCCAGCAGTTCTTCGCGGGTGGCGTTACCCGCCCAGTAGCTTTCTTGCGCTTTTTTCAGCTCGCGACGCAGACCAACGCGAGGGAAACCGAGAGTGTGAGTGCGGATTGTCATGGCATACCCCTTGTAGAAATTCGTTATTTAGACGTCCAGATGTTTACACTTCTATAATTGGCAGGTACTGTATATTCCTCAAGCGCAAAATGTTCATGGCGAAGTGAAGGACTTTCATGATCGAGATAAAACACCTGAAAACGCTACAAGCGTTGCGGAACTGCGGTTCTCTTGCGGCGGCAGCGGCCACGCTGCACCAGACTCAGTCTGCCCTTTCTCACCAGTTCAGCGATCTGGAACAACGCCTCGGCTTTCGTCTTTTTGTGCGTAAGAGCCAGCCTTTGCGCTTTACGCCGCAGGGCGAAATTTTGCTTCAGCTGGCGAACCAGGTGCTGCCGCAGATTGCCAGCGCGTTGCAGTCATGCAACGAGCCGCAGCAGACCACCCTGCGCATCGCCATTGAGTGTCACAGCTGTATTCAGTGGCTGACCCCCGCGCTTGAGAACTTCCGCCAGAAGTGGCCGCAGGTGGAGATGGACTTCAAATCCGGCGTCACGTTTGATCCGCAGCCGTCGCTTCAGCAGGGTGAGCTGGATCTGGTGATGACCTCAGATATTCTGCCGCGCAGCGGTCTGCACTATTCGCCAATGTTTGATTTTGAGGTGCGTCTGGTGCTGGCCCCGGACCATCCGCTGGCCGCTAAAACGCGTATCACGCCGGAAGATCTGGCAACGGAGACGCTGCTGATTTACCCGGTACAGCGCAGTCGTCTGGATATCTGGCGCCATTTCCTGCAACCCGCGGGCATCAGCCCACAGCTGAAAAGCGTGGATAACACGCTGCTGTTAATTCAGATGGTGGCGGCCAGAATGGGGATTGCGGCGCTGCCGCACTGGGTGGTCGAGACGGTTGAACGCCAGGGTCTGGTGGTCACCAAAACCCTGGGTGAAGGACTGTGGAGCCGGCTGTACGCCGCCGTGCGCGACGGCGAGCAGCGTCAGCCGATTACGGAAGCGTTTATTCGCTCAGCGCGGAACCACGCGTGCGACCATCTTCCGTTTGTGCGGAGCGCGGAGCGACCCAGCGGCGATGTACCCACAGCGAAGCCAGGATCACCGTTCCCCCAATAAGGAAACTCGGCCAGTGCGGCTGCTCCTGCCAGATGGCGAGGTTCACCAGTAGCCCCGCCGGCACGTGCACATTGTTCATGATCCCCAGCGTCCCGGCGTCTACCTGCGTAGCGCCGTAGTTCCACATAAAATAGCCCAGCCCCGACGCCACCACGCCCAGCCAGACCAGAACGCTCCACTGCACGGAGGTAGTCGGCAGCTTTTGCGGATTGCCGAGCAGAAACCACGCCGCTACCGCGACAATCGCCGCGCCCATATAGAACCACGCAAACGCGTTATGCTGCGGCATCGGGCGGGTCTCCATCAGACGTTTGTAACCCACCATCCCGATGGCAAAGCTGATATTAGCGAGCTGGACGAACATCAGCCCGGTCCAGAAGTGATCGCTTACCTTGTCATAGCGAATAATCGCCGCGCCAATGACTGCCAGCGCAGCGCTCAGCAGATATCCCCAGCGCAAACGGCGCCTGCTGAGCAAGTCATAAATCAGCGTGATGTAGAGCGGCGTCAGCACGGTGAAGAGCAGAAATTCCGAGACGGACAGGTAAACGTAGGCCCGGAAGCTGAACAGGTACATGATGCCGAGCTGCAACGCGCCTACCAGCATGTACAGCAGTATCGTTTTTAGCGACTGCCCGCGGGTACGCAGGAACGGCAGGAACACCAGCGCCGCCAGCCCCACGCGCATCAGTACCGAGAAGTAGCTGTCGACCGATCCGGCAAGGTATTCGCCAATCAGACTAAAGGAGAAGGCCCACAGGATAGTGGTGATAATGAGTAGCGCCACAATGCTTGTCTCTCAGAAAGAAGGAGAGGCATTGTAGCGAACTCTTTAGTTAACATCTGAACAATAAACAATCAATTGAAGATTATTCAAGGAACAGTTTGCGCAGATACTTAGGCACGGCGTTATCGCCGTTGGTGCCGATCACTTCCAGCTCCGGGTGCAGATCTTTCAGGCGCTGGTGCGCGTTCTGCATGATGCAGCCTTTACCCGCCATGGAGAGCATCTCGGCATCGTTCATGCCATCGCCAAAGGCGATACAGTCTTTCAGATCAAAGCCCAGCCGTTTCGCTACCGCTTCCAGCGCGTGACCTTTGGACACCCCGCCCGCCATCACTTCCAGACAGGTCAGCGTGGAGAAGCTCACGTTCACGCGGTCGCCCCAGCGGGCGTTGATCGCCTGCTCCAGCGGCAGTAACTCCTCATGATTTACACAGGTGAAGAATACCTTGCTGATCCCTTCCGGCTCCAGCAGACCCGGCTCGTACAGTGAGTACTGGAATACGGCTTCCTTGAAGAAGCGCATCTCTTCCGGGCGATGGCGGTTCATAAACCACTCGTCGTCGCGGTAAACGTTAGTCACGATATCCGGGTTGTTATGCACAATGCCGAACAAATCGGTGGCGATGTCACGATCGAGATTATGGGTAAAAATCAGGTTGCCGTCCGTGTCATGTACGCGCGCACCGTTAGAGGTGATCATGTACGACTTGATCTCCAGGTTATCGCGGATCTGTCCCACGTCCACGTGGTGGCGACCGGTGGCGAACACAAAGTTCACGCCACGGGCAGTCAGGAGTTTTAGGGTCTCTTTCGCATAAGGCGACAGGGTGTGGTCGGGGGAAAGCAGCGTGCCATCTAAATCAGATGCAACAACCTGGTACATAGGGATTTCAACCTCTGGTGGAAAACAATAATCAGTTATGCCTGTTGAAAAATTCAACAATGGCGTTGAGCGCGACTGAGCGCATAGCGTCCTTTTCAAAAAGGATCTCATGGTACGCACCGTTGATGACCAGCGGTTTACCCCCTTCACAGGGATGGCCCGCAGCGGCGCGAAGTTCACAATAGCGGTCATGCATGCGGTTATCCACCACACGCTCTTCTTCCGCCTGGATCAGGAGCGTCGGCGTGTCATCATCGCCTACGCCCGCCAGCACCTGCTCACCAGCATGAATACCTTCCCGCACCCAGTGCCAGGTGGGGCCGCCGACCCGCAGACGCGGTTCATCGGCATAAAAACGCAGGTTGCGGCGATAACGCTGCCGGCTGTGGGTTAACACGTTGATGGCAAACGGCAATGCCCGCCAGCGTCCTGTTCCGATGGCATAGCCTTCTCGAATGCGCTGATGGCCCTCAGCCCAGTCGAGAAGATGGCGCACCATCCAGTCAGGAAAACGTATCACAATGCCGTACATCGGCGCGGTCAGCGCAATGGCGTCACACTGGTGCTTATGGCGCTGCAAAAACAACGTCGAGATCGCCCCCCCCATGGAGTGGGCAAGAATATAACGCTTGCGCCACGGTCCGGGCTGCACTTCCTGCTGCCAGAACGCGGCCAGATCGTCGACGTAATCGCTGAAGTTATCCACGTGGCCGCGATGGGTATCCGGCAACATCCTGCCAGAAAGCCCCTGCCCGCGATGGTCGATAATTAACACATCAAAGCCCAGATGGAACAGGTCATACGCCAGCTCGGCATATTTGATATAGCTTTCGATGCGCCCGGGGCAGACCACAATCACCCGGTCATTTTTTTCATCACGGAAACGAACGAAGCGTACCGGGATTTCCCCGACGCCCATAAACTCATCTTCCTCACGCTGGCGCCAGAAATCGGTCAGCGGCCCCATGGAGAAAGCAGCAAATGCGTTTTCTCGTGTTTCCCAGTCCTTTTTCTGCTGAAACATTGGGTTTCCACCCCCCGTAATTCAGGGAATATCGTTTTTTTCGTCACCGGTCACAAAATGACTCAACAATAGCGTATTGTGGCATAAAAACAGACGATCCGGGAGTTTCAAATGACCTTCGAATGGTGGTTCGCCTACCTGCTGACATCCATCATCCTCAGCCTTTCACCTGGCTCGGGCGCAATCAACACCATGACCACCTCCATTAATCACGGCTATCGCGGCGCGGCGGCGTCAATCGCCGGTTTACAGACCGGGCTTGGCATTCATATTGTGCTGGTGGGGATTGGTCTGGGCACGCTGTTCTCCCGTTCGGTGCTGGCCTTCGAGGTGTTGAAATGGGCTGGCGCAGCGTATCTTATCTGGCTGGGTATTCAGCAGTGGCGCGCCGCAGGCTCGATTGATCTGCATACGCTCTCCCGGACGCAAACACGCGGCCACCTGTTTAAACGCGCGGTGTTCGTTAACCTGACCAACCCGAAAAGCATCGTGTTCCTCGCCGCCCTGTTCCCGCAGTTTATCGTGCCGCATCAGCCACAGGTGATGCAGTACGTGGTGCTGGGCGCGACCACCATTATTGTCGATATCATTGTGATGATTGGTTACGCGACGCTGGCGCAGCGAATTGCGGCGTGGATCAAAGGGCCTAAACAGATGAAGGCCCTGAACAAAGTCTTTGGTTCGCTGTTTATGCTGGTTGGCGCGCTGCTTGCGTCAGCGCGTCATGCTTAGCGAGAAATGATGAGATGAATGCCGAAGCCGGCGAACAGCGCGCCGGCAAAGCCGTCGATCCACTTCGCGATGCGCTGGTAGCCGCGACGCATCGCCGGTAAGGCAAACAGGCTTGCCACAACGGTAAACCAGGCGAACGTCTCAACAACGATCAGCAAGAAGATCCCCCAGCGCGCGCCCGCGCCGACGTTATCCCCTACAAACAGCGAGAACACAGAGCCGAAGTAGATAATCGCTTTCGGGTTCGCCAGGTTGGTCAGCAGCCCTTTCACAAAGCTACGGCCGCCCGTTGCCAGCTCAACCTTTGGCTCTTCCGGCTTTTTCTCTTCTTTCTTCAGCGCCCCGCGCAGCATCTGGTAGCCCATCCAGCACAGGTACAGACCGCCGCCGACCATGATGATGTTATGCAGCCACGCCATTTTCGCCAGGATCAGGTTCAGACCGAGCAGCGCAACCGCCGCCCAGACCATGACACCCATGGTAATACCGAGCACACCCATCATTGCCTCTTTGCGGGAGCGGCTGACGGCCGTTTGTGACACGAAGAAAAAGTCAGGGCCAGGGCTCATCAGCGCCACGATGTGCACTAACGCCACGGTGAGAAATAGCATTAACATAATTAGCTCGCGGGGAAATAATGTAGTGAGTCACCATCCTGGCACTTTTTCGCCCGGCTGACTACTCCTCATCATCACCATCAGCGTGGGAACGGATGAGCGCCATAAACTCTTTACCGAAGCGCTCCAGCTTACGCGTGCCAACGCCGTTGACGCTGAGCATCTCGCTGGCGCTGAGCGGCATTTGCTCGGCCATCTCGATAAGCGTCGCGTCGTTGAACACCACGTATGGCGGGATGTTCTCTTCATCCGCAATGGCTTTACGCAGCTTACGCAGCTTGGCGAACAGCTTGCGATCGTAGTTACCGCCGTAGGATTTCTGCATCACGCGCGGCTTCAGGGCGACGACGCGCGGAACGGCGAGCTTCAGTTCAACCTCGCCACGCAGGACCGGTCGCGCCGCTTCGGTCAGCTGAAGCGCAGAATGCTGGGCAATGTTCTGCGTGGCAAAGCCGAGATGGATCAGCTGGCGGATGATACTCACCCAGTGCTCGTGGCTCTGGTCTTTCCCGATGCCATAAACCGGCAGCTTGTCGTGACCCATATCGCGGATACGCTGGTTGTTAGCCCCGCGCAGCACTTCAACGACGTAGCCCATCCCGAAGCGCTGGTTCACGCGTCCGATAGTCGAGAGCGCTTTGCGCGCGTCCATCAGGCCATCGTACTGCTTCGGCGGGTCGAGGCAGATATCGCAGTTGCCGCACGGTGCCTGACGCCCTTCACCAAAGTAGTTGAGCAGCACCAGACGGCGGCAGGTTTGCGCTTCGGCGAAGGCCCCCATCGCGTTAAGCTTGTGCCGTTCGATATCCTGCAACTGCCCCTGCGGTTTCTCCTCGAGACAGCGGCGCAGCCACGCCATATCCGCCGGATCGTAAAACAGCATCGCTTCCGCAGGCAGGCCGTCACGCCCGGCGCGGCCGGTTTCCTGATAGTAGGATTCGATATTGCGCGGAATGTCGAAATGCACCACAAAGCGCACGTTGGGCTTGTTGATCCCCATCCCGAACGCCACCGTTGCGACCACGATTTGCAGGTCGTCGCGCTGGAATTTCTCCTGCACGTCGGCGCGGATATGGTTCTCCAGCCCGGCGTGATAGGCCGCGGCGCTAAAGCCACGGTTTTGCAGACGCGCGGCGGTGTCTTCCACCTTCGCCCGGCTGTTGCAGTAGATGATGCCGGACTTTCCGCGCTGCTCCTGCACGTAGCGTAAGAGCTGATCCAGCGGCTTGAACTTCTCCATCAGCATATAGCGGATGTTCGGGCGGTCGAAGCTGCTGACCTGAATATACGGGTCGTTCAGCCCCAGCAGGCGAACGATGTCCTGACGCGTGGTGTCGTCCGCCGTGGCGGTAAGCGCCATAAACGGCAGCTCGGGGAAGCGCTGACGAAGCTGGCCAAGAGCGGCGTATTCCGGGCGGAAATCGTGCCCCCACTGGGAGATACAGTGCGCTTCATCCACTGCCAGCAGCACCGGATTCCAGTGCGCCAGATGATCGAGGAAGTTGTCCAGCATCAGGCGTTCTGGCGCGATATACAGCAGGCG
Organism: Enterobacter cloacae complex sp. P18RS; assembly: GCF_014982105.1. NCBI lineage: Bacteria > Pseudomonadati > Pseudomonadota > Gammaproteobacteria > Enterobacterales > Enterobacteriaceae > Enterobacter > Enterobacter cloacae complex sp. P18RS. The sequence continues at coordinate 47,089 of NZ_JADCKV010000014.1, forward strand.
GATCTGCCCGGTGCGGCACCCGGCCATTACCTCTTGCTGTTGCTCGCGGGTCTGCGTCGAGTTCAGACAGGCCGCCGCCACGCCGTTGGCAAGCAGCTGGTCGACCTGGTCTTTCATCAGGGAAATAAGGGGCGATACCACGACCGTCAGGCCATTAAGCACCAGCGCGGGCACCTGATAGCAGAGCGATTTTCCGCCGCCGGTCGGCATGACCACCAGGCAATCGCGGCCTTCCAGCACGGTTTCAATGATGGTTTCCTGGCCAGGGCGGAACTGCTGGTAGCCAAAGGTTTCCTGCAAAACCTGTTTAGCCAGCGATTCCTGATTCAATACTTCCGCCTGCGCCACGTTAACCCCATATGCCAGAAATGAAACAGGCGCTATTTTCAGCGCCTGAGAGAGAAACTTCAACGTTTAACGCAAAAACATTCGAGCAGCTTAGAAAATATCGTTCAGCATGACGCCCACACCGACGCGGGTCTGATTGAAATTGTAGTCGATCAGCGATTCGCCATACCCGCTATACACCTGAGTATAAAGACGAACGTGTTTCGTTACCGGGTAGCTCAGGCCCAGCTCTGCACCGCCGTAGCCGGTATTCCAGTTGTACTGGCCTTTGGCGCTCAGCACCGCGTCACCCAGCTGATAGCCCACTTTAAGCTGATAGTAGCCCATATATTTGGTGATATCCGGGTTGTCATCGGTGCTGCCCACCACGTACCACGGCTTCACTTCCACCATGAAATTGCCGTTCTGCGCCATCAGACGCGTATAGATGCGGTTCCAGCTGCGTGAGGTTGGGTCGGAACGACCGTTGGAATCGTGGTTATAGCCCACCTCCACGTCTCGCAGCGTCCAGCCTGCAAACTCATAATCGGTGGCGAAACCGAGGAACAGCTGCGGTTCATAGTTGGTTTCGCGGAACGGTGAAGATTCCCCGCTGTTGGAGAGCTGCCACCATGACTTCTGCGTGTAAGACGCGCCAAGCACCGAGTTCGGCCCCAGGATGCCGCGCCAGAACGGGAAGGCGAGGCTGAGCTGGAACTTCACCTCATCTTTACGCGCATTATCAGACCAGTTATAGGAGCTTATAGCCTCTTTGTTGAGATCGCTGGTCTGGGTGTAGATCACGTAGTTTGTATCATAAGGGTACAGCGTGAACGGATTGTCATGCTCCTGAAGCATATTGGCGATGATGCTGCCCTTAACGGCAGGTTTATCATGCACCTCTTTGATCGTCGCTTCCTGCGCATATGCTGTGAGGGGCAGCGCAACCGCCGCCAGTAACCAACCCAGATACGTCCGCATCGGTGGTGTTCTCCTGAAATGGTGACATTTAATGAATAGTTTTGTCCGGGCATTCTACAGACTTCTGCGATAACTTCCGCTTCCTCGTTTCTTAAAGTGGCATTCCTTTATCCCGAAGCATAAAATCAACATTTTGTTAACAACAAGGATGCCACGTCAGATGTCAGCCACACTCACCGCCGAAGAAACCTTAAAGCTCGTGGGCGAGATTTTTGTGTACCACATGCCGTTCAACCGTGCACTGGGTCTTGAGCTGGAGCGATACGAAAAAGACTTCGCTCAGCTGAGTTTCAATAATCAGCCAATGATGGTCGGTAACTGGGCGCAAAGCATTTTGCACGGCGGGGTCATTGCCTCCGCGCTGGACGTGGCGGCCGGTCTGGTGTGCGTGGGTAGCACGCTGACGCGCCATGACACCATCAACGAAGATGAGTTACGCCAGCGCCTGTCGCGCATGGGCACCATCGATTTACGCGTCGACTACCTGCGTCCGGGACGCGGAAACCGCTTCACCTGCACCAGCAGTCTGCTGCGCGCCGGGAATAAAGTTGCCGTCGCCCGCGTTGAGCTGCATAACGAGGAGCAGGTTTATATCGCCAGCGCAACCGCCACTTATATGGTGGGTTGAGACGGCAAATTCGGGTAAAATTACTTCACTTTTTTGTAACGGATTTTACCGATGGATGCTAAACAGACGCGGCAGGGCGTTTTACTCGCCCTTGCCGCTTATTTTATTTGGGGTATCGCACCGGCGTACTTCAAACTTATCGCCTATGTCCCGGCGGACGAGATCCTCACTCACCGCGTCATCTGGTCCTTTTTCTTCATGATTGCGCTGATGAGTATCAGCCGTCAGTGGTCAGGCGTCAAAACGCTGCTGAAAACCCCGAAGAAGGTCTTCCTGCTCGCTCTCTCTGCGGTGCTGATTGGCGGAAACTGGCTGCTGTTTATCTGGGCGGTGAATAACCATCACATGCTCGAAGCCAGCCTGGGCTACTTTATTAACCCGCTGGTCAATATTTTGCTGGGGATGATTTTCCTTGGTGAGCGCTTTCGCCGGATGCAGTGGGTGGCGGTGATTCTGGCCTTCTGCGGCGTGCTGGTACAGCTGTGGACCTTCGGCTCACTGCCGGTTATCGCCCTGGGGCTGGCGTTCAGCTTTGCCTTCTACGGCCTGGTGCGTAAAAAAATTGCCGTGGAAGCGCAGACGGGAATGCTATTTGAAACCCTGTGGCTGCTGCCTGTCGCCGCGATCTACCTGTTCGGTATTGCCGACAGCGCCACCAGCCACATGGACAGCAATCCATGGTCGCTGAACCTGATGCTGATGGCCGCGGGCGTGGTCACGACGATCCCCCTGCTGTGCTTTACCGGCGCGGCAACGCGTCTGCGCCTCTCCACGCTGGGCTTCTTCCAGTACATTGGCCCGACGCTGATGTTCCTGCTGGCGGTGGTGTTTTACGGCGAGGTGCCGGGTGCGGATAAGATGGTGACGTTCGCCTTTATCTGGGTGGCGCTGGCCATCTTTGTTGCGGATGCGATTTATACCCAGCGCAGGGTGCGCAAAGGGTTGTGATGTTGCCCTCACCCTAACCCTCTCCCACAGGGGAGAGGGTTCCCCAGTAATTTGAAAGCAAAAGCGATAACGTTGCCTCAGAATAACTGAGGGCTTTACAGGGATGTTACCTCCGCCCGTCCCCGATAAGCCGGAAGGAATAAGCCGAAGGCACCGCGAAGCGGCGATTTTCCGCCGGAAGCCCGGGTCGCCAGGGTGGTGGCGACTGAGCCACCCTGGCACGTTCACCGGTCATGTCGTGACAGAGTAGCAAGGAACATAAAGTGAACGGAATGACCACCAGAGCCGTATGTTCCCCCTCACCCCAGCCCTCTCCCTCAAGGGAGAGGGCTGGGGTGCAGGCATTATTTTGTGGGGAACCCTCTCCCACAGGGAGAGGGAATTCGATCGTAGGGCGGGTAAGCGCAGCGCCACCCGCCAGATTTTTACAGCCAGTTCTTCCGCTTAAAGTACAGATACGGCGCCAGCCCGGCGAGGATCATAAAGATAATCGCCCCCGGGTAGCCAAAGCTCCACTTCAGTTCCGGCATAAACTCGAAGTTCATCCCGTAGCTGGACGCCACCAGCGTCGGCGGCAGGAACACCACGGACACCACCGAGAAGATCTTGATGATGCGGTTCTGCTCGATGTTGATAAAGCCCATCGCCGCCTGCATCAGGAAGTTGACCTTCTGGAACAGGGATTCGTTGTGCGGCAGCAGGGATTCGATATCGCGTAAGATCTCACGCGCCTGCTCCAGCTGACCGCCCGGCAGACGCGCCTTGCGCACCAGGAAGTTCAGCGCGCGCTGGGTATCCATCAGACACAAACGTACCTTCCAGCCGATATCTTCCAGCTCAGCCAGCGTGGACAACGCTTCGTCGTACTCATCGCCCTGATGGCCTTCCATGATCACGCGGCTCAGCTTTTCCAGGTCGCTGTAGATGTTTTCGATTTCATCCGCCAGCTGTTCGATTTTGGTTTCGAACAGATCCAGCAGCAGCTCATAAGCGTTGCCGTCCATCATCGCCTGGCTGCGGGCACGCATACGGTAGAGACGAAACGCAGGCAGTTCGCGCTCGCGCAGGGTGAACAGGCGGCCATCGCGGATGGTAAACGCCACGGTGGAGTTCCCCGCGTGGTCTTCGGCATCTTCGAAAAAGAAGAAGGAGTGAATGTGCAGGCCGTCTTCGTCTTCAAAAAAACGGGCGGATGCTTCGATGTCTTCCAGTTCCGGGCGTGTCGCCAGGCTTTGCCCCAGTTCAGATTGTACGCGAAGGCGCTCATCGTCGTCCGGCTCGACCAGATCCACCCATACGGCATCAATGAGGGGCTGTGACTCTTCGGCTTCAAGCCGAGTCAGTCGGTTATTTTCGAGTTGAAATGCGCTCAACATGACCGGGACTCCCAATGCAAAAAATATCGGACAGTTCGGTGGGCACACAGAAACAAATTGGGTTTCAGACCATTAAACAGCCTGACTCAGCGCGACGGGAATGATGCAGTCGCTGACAACCACTAAGGCCATCAGCAAGAGGAGATAGCCTTAGGAGTTGTTCCTGGATGACAGGGAATTGAGCCAGTATCTACTGGGTGTGTCCAAGGCGAATGTCCTCTTAGCGTAATCGTGCGCGCATGTTACGCCAGCAATAACTGTGGCGTCAACACGCAACGGAACGCTGAAGGGCATTAATTGACCTTCAACGTATAAGGCTAGCAGATTATTACAAAATAGTGATATTTTTCTGAAAGTTACACACTTTCCAGCTTGGCATAGGCTGCCACCAGCCATTTGATCCCCTGCCCCTGGAACGCTACCTGCAAACGGCTGTGCTCGCCGCTGCCTTCCAGGTTGACGATGGTGCCTTCGCCAAACTTCGAGTGGCGCACGCGCTGGCCCAGCTTGTAACCGGTGTCGGTTTCAGAGATCGGCGAGCCCATACGCTGATGGCTGACCGGACGGCTGATGCTGGCGCGCAGGCGCACCTCTTCCACACACTCTTCCGGCAGTTCGCCGATAAAGCGCGACGGACGGTGATACACCTCTTTCCCGTACAGGCGGCGAGTTTCCGCGTAGGTCAGGGTCAGTTTCTGCATCGCACGGGTCACGCCCACGTAGGCCAGACGACGCTCCTCTTCCAGACGCCCGCCTTCATCCAGCGACATCTGGCTCGGGAACATCCCCTCTTCCATCCCGACGATGAACACCTGCGGGAACTCCAGACCTTTTGCGGAGTGCAGGGTCATCAGCTGAACCGCATCCTGCCAGGTATCGGCCTGCCCTTCACCCGCCTCCAGCGCGGCGTGAGAGAGGAATGCCTGCAACGGCATCAGGTCTTCGTCTTCTTCGTTGTAGCTGAACTGGCGCGTTGCCGTCACCAGTTCCTCTAAGTTCTCAATACGGGTCTGGCCCTTCTCGCCTTTTTCCTGCTCGTACATGGTGCGCAAGCCGGAATCTTTGATCACCCGGTCGGTCTGGACGTGCAGCGGCATGTCGGCCGTTTCCTGCGCCAGCGCGTCGATTAACTCCAGGAAGCGCTGCAATGCGCTGGCGGCGCGCCCGGCAAGGGCTTTTTCCTGTAACAGCTCGCGGCACGCCTGCCACAACGTGAGCTGACGATCGCGCGAGGCCTGACGCACCACGTCCAGCGTACGATCGCCGATGCCGCGCGTCGGCGTGTTCACCACGCGCTCAAACGCCGCATCGTCGTTACGGTTGGCAATCAGACGCAAATACGAGAGCGCATCTTTGATCTCCTGACGTTCGAAGAAGCGCATACCGCCATAAATGCGGTACGGCATGCTCACCTGCAACAGCGCCTCTTCCAGCACGCGCGACTGGGCGTTGCTGCGATAGAGAATGGCACACTGCTCCAGCGCGCCGCCGTTCTCCTGCCAGGTTTTAATGCGGTTAACCACGAAGCGGGCTTCGTCGAGCTCGTTGAAGGCGCAGTAAATCGAAATCGGTTCGCCGTCGACGCCATCGGTCCACAGCTTTTTACCCAGGCGCCCGTTGTTGTTCTCAATCAGGGCGTTGGCCGCGCTCAGAATGTTGCTGGTAGAACGGTAGTTCTGCTCCAGACGGATGGTTTGCGCGCCGGGGAAATCGTTGAGGAAGCGCTGGATGTTCTCCACCTGCGCGCCGCGCCAGCCGTAGATAGACTGATCGTCATCGCCTACGATCATCACCTTGCCGGTATCCCCGGCCAGCAGGCGGATCCAGGCGTACTGGATGTTGTTGGTATCCTGGAATTCGTCCACCAGGATGTTGGTAAAGCGTTCACGGTAGTGTTGCAGGATATGCGGTTTGTTCAGCCACAGCTCGTGGGCGCGCAGCAGCAGCTCGGCGAAATCCACCAGACCGGCGCGATCGCACGCTTCCTGATAGGCCTTGTAGACGTTCTGCCAGGTCTGCTCGACCGGGTTACCGAAGCTCTGAATATGATGCGGACGCAGCCCTTCGTCTTTCTGACCGTTGATGTACCACATCGCCTGACGCGGCGGCCACTGCTTCTCGTCGAGGTTCATCGCCTTGATCAGGCGTTTCAGCAAGCGCAGCTGATCTTCGCTGTCGAGGATCTGGAAATCCTGCGGCAGGTTAGCGTCCATATGGTGCGCGCGCAGCAGACGGTGCGCCAGGCCGTGGAAGGTGCCAACCCACATACCGCCCTGGCTGGTGCCCATCAGCTGCGCGATACGGTGGCGCATCTCCGCCGCCGCCTTGTTGGTGAACGTCACGGCCATAATCGAGTACGGCGAGCAGTTCTCCACGCTCTGTAGCCAGGCGATACGGTGAACCAGCACGCGCGTCTTACCACTGCCCGCTCCAGCCAGTACCAGCAGGTTTGTACGCGAGGCGGCAACCGCGTCACGCTGTTTATCATTAAGGCTGTCGAGCAGGTAAGAAACGTCCATTGGCACCGTCACGTCATGTCGGGCAGGCAAATGTTTCCATTCGCCAAAACCCTGTTAATTTATACAGAACAATTGATGATTATATCAGCGTCGTGAGGGATGCCAACCGTGAAATTTCCACGTGCGGCAGAAGACGGCTATCCGGGGTAGTCATCAGATCGGCATTTTCCGGCTTGATCCAGCAGGCCTGCATGCCGCAGCGGATCGCCCCGGCGACGTCCGTGGTCAGGTCGTCGCCCACGTGCAGGATCTCACCGAGCGGCAAATCCAGTTTTTCCGCTGCCAGATGATACATATCGTTGAACGGCTTCGAGCGTCCGTGCGGGCCCGCGCGCAGCACGAACTGAAAATAGTTCCCCAGACCAAACAGTTCAGGCTGAGCGTTGCCGTTGGTGATGGCCACCAGCGGCCACTTTTCGGCGAGCTTCGCCAGCGTGTCGTGGGTCTCCTGCGGCACGTCGATCCGACTGCGCCATTTGGCGAAGTTTTCCATGGCCGCTTCGGCCCCCGTGGCCGCATCCTGCGCGCTCAGGCCGGCGTTGAGCATCGCCTGCTCAACCGCACGGCGGCGCCATTCGGTCACGTCGTGGTAAATCTCCGGTTCGGTTTCCCGCAGGGACTGACGCAGCTGCTGGAAGTCTTTGTTCTGCATCGCTTTCAGCGCAGGATGGTAGTTCTGCACAAACGCCAGCGACTCCTGCTCGGTACGCAGGATCACCGGGCGGTTATCGTAAAGAGTGTCATCAAGGTCAAACGTCAGGGCTGATATCTGACCGAGTGGGCGGTAAAAACGCATTATTTCCCCCGTTTGGCGCGTGGATGCGCCGCGTCATACACCGAGGCAAGGTGTTGGAAGTCTAAGTGGGTATAGATTTGGGTGGTCGACAGATTCGCATGACCAAGCAGCTCCTGTACGCCGCGCAGGTCGCCGCTTGATTCCAGCATGTGCGTCGCAAAGGAGTGGCGCAGCTTGTGGGGGTGAACGTGGCTGTTCAGCCCCTGCTTAATGCCCCACTCCGCAAAGCGCTTCTGCACGTTACGCGCCGAGATCCGCTTGCCGAGTTTCGACAGGAACAGCGCATCTTCGTCGGCGCCAAACAGCCCGCGAAGGTCCAGCCAGTGCTCAATCCAGGAGACCGCATTGCGGCCGATCGGCAGGCGGCGCTCTTTGCTGCCCTTGCCCATTACCCACACCTCGCCGGACTCCAGATCGAGGTGCTTTAAATCGAGGTTCACCAGCTCAGAGAGACGCAGGCCAGCGCCGTACATCACCTCCAGCATCGCGCGGTCGCGCACGGCCAGCGGATCGTTAAGATCGATATCCAGCAGGCGGTTTACGTCGTCGACGTCGATATTTTTCGGCAGATGACGCGGGGCTTTCGGCGTGGCGATGCCTTTTGCCGGGTTGGCTTTCAGACAGCCCTGACTGACCAGCCAGTCGAAGAAACTGCGCAGGGCAGAGAGCCGGAGCGCCAGGCTCGCCGGGCTGAGATTTTTTTTACGGCTACGCACGACGAACCCGCGTACCGTGGCGGCGTCACATTGTTGCCAGCTTTTCAGGCCGATTTCATCGGCAATCTGCATGATGGCATCAAGCTGACGCTGATAGTTGAGCAGCGTAATAGGGCTGAGCTGGCGTTCCACGCCCAGATAGCGCAGAAAGCGGGTGACGTCAGTGGCGAGCAGTCCGTCCGTCATACGCGTTCAATCCAGCGCTCCAGCAGCTCAGGCAGCATCAGGGCGATCTCCTGCAACAGTTGCGTGCCCTGCCCCTGTTCATAATGATGCGCGTCGCGGCTGGTAAATAACATCACGCCCAGGTCACCATCGCGCCCCATCAGCGACATCGCCACCGAGCCGATAGCTTTGGCTTCCGGCAGCACCACCAGCAGTTCTGGCCCGTTAAGCGGCCCCAGATAGTGGTGCTCATGGCCCAGACGCTGAATACGCAGCGGCTCAAACGCCTGACGGCTCAGCGCCAGATGGGTAAACCCGGACGGCGCGCCAATGCGCCAGCGGTCAGGGAAGAGACGGATCGTCGCGCCTGCCAGCCCCAGATCGCGCGCCCAGCGGTGGAAGCGGTTGAGGAACTCTTCGAGACTGTGCGCGGAAGCCAGACGCGCCTGAAGGTGCAGTAGACGGTAGAACAGGCTTTCGTTATTGCTGGCCTGCTCCATCAGCAGCGTCATGTTCTCTTCGAGCTGATTGATGTGGTTGCGCGAGCGCGCCATGTGCCATTCAACCAGCGACACGGTCTCGCGAACCGGATGCGGCACGCGCATCCGTTCGACGACGCGTGCATTGCGGATAAAAAACTCAGGATTGTGCAGCAGGTAATCCACAACAGCGCTGTCGTCCAGCTCCGTTACAGGTTCCCGCAGTTCTTCCCCTGGTTGCTTCATAGATGGATAAACCCGTCATAAACATGTGTCGCCGGGCCAGTCATGTACAGTGGATGACCCGCTCCTTTCCAGGCGATATCAAGACGTCCGCCCGGTAATTCCACGCGAACCTCTTCTGCCAGTAACCCCTGTGAGATACCGACGGCCACCGCCGCACAGGCACCGCTTCCGCAGGCCTGGGTTTCGCCCGCGCCGCGCTCGTAAACCCGCAGGCGAATGTGTTCACGCTTCACCACCTGCATGAAACCGATGTTCGCCCGCTCCGGGAAGCGCTCGTGGCTTTCCAGCACCGGGCCGAGCGTTTCAACCGCCGCGGTTTGCACATCATCCACCTGAATCACGCAGTGCGGGTTACCCATTGAGACGACGCCGCACAATACTGTCTGCTCGGCGGCACGCATAATATAGGTCTTTTCCGCTTTGTTGGCGCGAAACGGCACGGCAGAGGGGTCGAAGTTCGGCTCGCCCATGTTCACGCGCACCAGTTCGTCGTCGGTGACGCTGAGCACCATCCGGCCGTTGGCGGTGCTGACGCGGATATCGCGCTTGTTGGTCAGCCCTTTCAGCCGAACAAAGCGGGCAAAACAGCGCGCGCCGTTGCCGCACTGGGAAACTTCGCTGCCGTCGGCGTTAAAAATGCGGTAGTGAAAATCCAGGTCAGGATCGTAAGGCGGCTCCACCACCAGCAGCTGATCAAACCCCACGCCCACGTGTCGATCCGCCAGGCGACGGATCAATTCCGGGGAGAAAAAGACATTCTGCGTTACCGCGTCGACGACCATAAAGTCGTTGCCAAGGCCATGCATTTTAGAGAACTGCATCATTTGCTCCATTGCGCGGGTACAGAACGTAATTGTCAGAGATTGACCTGAGTCGGGCCGCCGTTATTGCCGCGATCGTTGGTATCCGGCGTAGATGACTCGATACCACTTTGCACCGGTTTTGTCGGCGGTGGTGCGTTTTTATCCTCTGGCGGGAAGTACAGTGGTCCCTTCAGTCCACAGCCGGTCAGGCTAAACAGAGTGACAAGAACGACAAGCGTTCGGAAGACGTTTTTCATGTAGAGGTTGCCCGTAAGTTCAAATCTGTTTCTATCATCGCAGGAGAAGACACAAAAGCAAGAGTTTGCAGCTTTCCTGCAACGGGAATTATTTAGCGTTATACTGCCGCCATCACGAAAAACAGGAATAAAACCATGAACGACAGTGAATTTCATCGCCTTGCCGATACCCTGTGGATGACCATCGAAGAGCGTATCGACGACTGGGACGGCGACAGCGATATCGATTGTGAAATCAACGGCGGGATCCTGACCTTAAGCTTCGAAAACGGCAGCAAGATTATTATTAACCGTCAGGAGCCGCTTCACCAGGTGTGGCTGGCGGCGAAACAGGGCGGCTATCACTTTGATCTGAAAGGTGACGAGTGGGTCTGCGATCGCAGCGGCGAAACGTTCTGGGATCTGCTGGAGCAGGCGGCGACGGCGCAGGCGGGCGAGGACGTAAGTTTCAGATAGTTGCGTTGCCCGGTGACGGCTACGCCTTACCGGGCCTACAACGACTCGAACCGTAGGCCGGGTAAGCGTTAGCGCCACCCGGCAACAGCGGCTCAAACCGTAGGCCGGGTAAGCATTAGCGCCACCCGGCAACAGCGGCTCAAACCGTAGGCCGGGTAAGCGTCAGCGCCACCCGGCAACAGCGGTTCAAACCGTAGGCCGGGTAAGCGTCAGCGCCACCCGGCAACAGCGGCTCAAACCGTAGGCCGGGTAAGCGATAGCGCCACCCGGCGAAAAGCCTCAGGAAAAATACTGCTGCAACAGCGGTGCAGTTTCCTGGTTAGCGGGCGCCGCAGGGGTAATCGCCTGCGTACGGAACGGGATCACCTGCGCTCGCCCATCCACATTCACAATCTGGTAGAACTGCGGCAGGTTGAAGTTGATAAAGCTTGAGCCGTAGGTAAAGCGATCGTGCGAGGACGAATAGAAGCGGCTGACGTCGCGCACCAGCTCCTCTTTGCTGCCTTCACAGTGGTGATACACCTCGGCACGGTTGGTTTCATCCAGAATGTAGATGTTAAACCCGGCGTTATCGCCCGACTCTTCGAAGAAGAACTGAATAATCCCTTCACTCGCAAAGCCATCCACCACCTGCGGCAGCTTAACGTGGTTGGTTTCCACCTGAACCGACAGGCCATGCAGTTTGTTGTGTGAAATCGCGCCGTAGAATTCAATGGCGTTCTCCAGCTTCTGCACCGACACGTTCAGGCGCTCAAAGAACAGCCCCCAGGTCTGGCCAGAGACGCGCAGCGCTTTAAAGCGCCCGGTTTCCTGTCGGGTGCTGGAGAGACGCAGTTCTATGCACTCAGACACCAGTTGCTGAACGCGGGTACGAATCAGGCCGCGCAGGTGCTGGCTGTAGCAGAACACCTCCACGCTGTCCGGCGGCGCGGCGTCCTGGTGCATCTTGCCGAGGATCGTTTTCAGCGCCTCGATCATCGCCTGCTCGCCGTTAAAGTGCAGGGTACGCACTTCGTTCCACGAGTTGCGGTACAGCAGATCCACGCTGCCCACCAGGCAGTTTTGCTGCTCGCCAAAGCTAAAGACGTCCAGCTTGCGGAAGTCAAAGTGAACCACCTGATTGCGGAAGGCCGCCGTCGGGTCGTATTCCAGGTTGACGATGATCGCCAGATGGCGAATCTCACACGGGCTGTAGAGCGCTTTTGGCGTCGGCGCAGGCAGACGCAGCGGGAAGTGGTGCGAGACATCCGCCACCATCTCCTGCAACTTGGCTAAATCGACCACCTCGTTGCCTTTGATAAACAACCGGGTACGTGAGGTGAGAAGGCCGTTAAACCAGGCCCAGGCCACCAGCTTGTTCAGGTAGCGGTTATATTCCAGCGGCTGATGGCTGATGATCGAATCCATGCTTGGCGCACGGTTGTACAGATACCACCCGGTGCGGTTCGCGCGGCCCGGCGGTACGTAGATAAAGGTCAGATTCGGTTCAGACAGGTCAGGCGAAATCTGTGGGTTAACCAGCGTTACCTTGCCCGGCAACGCTTCAAACGCGGCGTACAGTTTGCGGGTCAGCACCCCGATATCCTGTGGGCTGGCAGAAACGCTAAGGTTGTTACGGCGGGCAAAGCGGATCAGGTTGCGGTAGCTCTGCATCATCGCATCAAGCAGTTCGTTGTGCGCCTCACGCACCTGATCGATCTTCCAGTTGGCGCGGTTGTCGAGCATGGCGAGACGCTCTTCGTCCCATCCCCACTCTTTGACTAACTGGCTGACGACTTCACGACGCCAGCCCACGCAGGCGCGTTCGCGGCTCAGTTTTTCACAGACTTTGAGATAGAAACATCGACGCACCAGGTCAAGACGCGTGGCGTCCTCAATGGCTGTCAGGTATTCGGTGACGCGTTCCAGCATCATGCAGTAGGCATCAAGACCGTAGGAGACGATCTCCCCGTCGTGCAGACGCTGTTTAATATCTTTCGCCAGCAGGCGCGGCGTGGGGTATTCCCAGGAGTAGGCTTCCAGCAGCAGGGTTTTCAGCACCGCTTTGTACGGTGAATCAATGCTCTTATAAAGCTGCCAGAGGCTTGCGCCAAAGTACTCTTCGGCGGACAGGGAGCTCAGGCCGCCCAGATCCAGCCACTCGTTTGGCGTCAGAACGCCCTGCGAGTAAAGCGACATGACGTAGTCGTCATAATTCTCTTCTTCATCGCACGGCACCATATTCCACAGAATACGTTTCCCGGCCAGGCGAACGGCAGTACGGTAAAACTCATCCAGCAACAGGATGTGCTGAGTCGAGCCGCAGTCTTCACCACCCAGACTGCCGCTTTCGTTATGGCGGAAACGGTTTTCATCAATCAGGAAGAAGCTCACTTCCACGCCGAGCGACGCCGCCCAGCTCTCCAGCAGGCTGCATTTACGCTGCAACAGCTGGCGCTCTTCATTGTCGAGCCAGGACTGATGGCAGACCCAGATATCCAGGTCAGAAGAGCAACTTTGCCCAACCGATGACGTGCTGCCCATGGAGTAAACCCCGGTAATCGGCAGCTCGCCTTTCGGCGAATCCTGCGGCGGCATACCACGGTAGAGTTCAAGTTCAGTCAGGTAATGCTGTTGGGTTTCATCAGGCGTGAAGAGGCAAATGCCCTGGGGAACGTTACCATCAAGGTAACCCGGCATCAGCGGATGGTGATAGTGCAACAATGTTGGCAGTAGACTGTATACCTGCTGGAAAGCAGGGCCCATGGCAGCAAGCGCGCGATCCACACGCAATTGATTGATGGCATCCAGTCTCTGTTTCAGAGTCTCAATATAGAGGTACAAGACGTATCGCCTGATGTTTCCGGGTGTCGCACGCCAGTCAGAACACAAAAAGCAGCGGACCCGCAGTATTTCAAAAAATAACCGTTACCCTTTTTTCGCCTTTTGCTTTTCTGGTGGTACAGACGAAAAAATGGTCTAAAACGTGATCAATTTAACACCTTGCCGGTTGACCGTAAAGAAAGATGCGCTACATACAAGTGTAGCACCGTTCTTGACGTGTAAATTCCTGAATACGGCGATGGCTGACGAGTACGCCGCCCTGTCCCTCTCACTCTTCATCAACCGTAAAACTGCCATCCGAGTGTCAACAATGTTAGGATGGTTAGCGATTGATAATGACGGTAACAAGCATGTTAGACAATGTTTTGAGAATTGCCACACGCCAAAGTCCTCTTGCACTCTGGCAGGCACATTATGTTAAGCAGCGCCTGGAAGCCTGCCACACCGGATTACGCGTTGAGCTGGTGCCAATGGTCACGCGTGGCGATGTCATTCTGGATACGCCGCTGGCCAAAGTGGGCGGAAAAGGTCTGTTTGTCAAAGAGCTGGAGCTGGCATTGCTTGAAAACCGCGCCGATATCGCCGTGCATTCGATGAAGGATGTGCCCGTTGAGTTCCCGGAAGGGCTGGGGCTGGTGACCATCTGCGAGCGCGAGGATCCGCGCGATGCGTTTGTCTCTAATCGCTATGACTCGCTCGATGCGTTGCCGGCAGGCAGCGTGGTCGGCACGTCAAGTTTACGCCGCCAGTGTCAGCTGGCTGAACGTCGCCCGGATCTGGTGATCCGTTCGCTGCGCGGGAACGTCGGCACACGCCTTGGCAAGCTGGATAACGGCGACTACGATGCCATTATTCTTGCGGTTGCGGGCCTGAAACGCCTGGGGCTGGAAGAACGCATTCGCGTCGCGTTGCCGCCGGAGCTATCGCTGCCCGCCGTCGGCCAGGGTGCCGTCGGCATTGAGTGTCGTCTGGTTGATGCGCGCACTCAGGCACTGCTCGCGCCGCTGAATCATGACGATACCGCAGTTCGCGTAAAAGCCGAGCGCGCGATGAATACTCGCCTCGAAGGAGGCTGTCAGGTGCCAATTGGCAGCTATGCTGAATTAACTGACGGTGAGCTGTGGTTGCGTGCGCTGGTTGGCGCGCCGGACGGCTCACAGATGGTTCGCGGTGAACGTCGCGGCAAGCCGCAAGATGCCGAGGCGCTTGGCGTATCGCTGGCGGAAGAGCTGCTGAATAACGGCGCGCGTGAAATTCTGGCTGAGGTCTATAACGGAGAGCCCCCTGCATGAGCATACTTGTCACCCGCCCTTCTCCCGCAGGAGAGCAGTTAGTGAGCCGTCTGCGCGCACTGGGGCAGGTGGCCTGGAGTTTTCCGCTGATTGAATTCTCCCCCGGTCGCGAGCTGCCTGCGCTCGCTGACCAGATGCGTCTCTTGCAGGAAGGCGATCTGCTCTTTGCGCTGTCGCAGCATGCCGTGGAGTTTGCCCATGCGCAGCTGCAACAGCATGCCGTTAGCTGGCCTCACGCCCCCCGCTATTTCGCCATCGGGCGCACCACGGCGCTGGCCTTACATACCGCGAGCGGAATCGATGTTCGTTACCCGTTAGATCGGGAAATCAGCGAAGTCTTGCTACAATTACCTGAATTACAAACCATTGCCGGAAAGCGCGCGCTCATTTTGCGCGGCAACGGTGGCCGCGAACTGCTGGGCGAAACGCTGCGCGAACGCGGCGCAGACGTGACGTTTGTGGAGTGCTATCAGCGCTGTGCGAAACACTATGATGGCGCGGAAGAAGCAATGCGCTGGCACGCCCGCGGTATTAATACGCTGGTGGTCACCAGCGGTGAAATGTTACAACAGCTTTGGTCGCTGATTCCGCTTTGGTATCGCGAAAACTGGTTACTCCGCTGTCGGCTTCTGGTCGTCAGTGAGCGTCTGGCGAACCACGCCCGGGAACTGGGCTGGCAGGATATTCGGATCGCTGAAAACGCCGACAACGATGCGCTGCTGCGCGCATTACAATAACTCTCAAATGGGAAGCCATAATGACGGAACACGAAAAATCCTCCGCCGTGGTTGAAGAGACCAGGGAGACTGTGGACACCACGTCACAGCCAGAGACGACAGACACAACCGTTGAGAAGAAAAACGGCAGCAACAAAACCAGCCTCACGCTGAGCGTGATTGCCATCGCGATTGCGCTGGCCGCAGGCGTGGGACTCTACGGACTGGTGAAGAAACAAGGCACCAACCAGACGGCCACCAGCGACGCGCTGGTTAACCAAATCACTGCCCTACAGAAAGCGCAGGAGACGCAAAAAGCTGAGCTGGAAGGCGTGATCAAACAGCAGGCTGCCGCCCTCGCCGACGCGAACAGCAAACGTGAAGAGTTGACCAAACAGCTGAGCGAAGTGCAGGAAAAAGTCGCCACAATTTCGGGAACCGATGCCAAAACCTGGCTACTTTCACAGGCCGATTTTCTGGTGAAACTGGCCGGGCGCAAGCTCTGGAGCGATCAGGATGTCACCACCGCCGCCGCGCTGCTGAAAAGCGCCGACGCAAGCCTGGCGGACATGAACGATCCGAGCCTCATCAACGCTCGCCGCGCTATTACGGAAGATATCGCCAGCCTGTCCGCGGTTTCTCAGGTCGATTACGATGGTATCATCCTTAAGGTAAATCAGCTCTCCAACCAGATTGATAACCTTCAGTTGGCCGATAACAACGACGATGACTCCCCGATGGATTCTGACGGCACCGAGCTGTCCAGCTCCCTGAGCGAATGGCGTATCAACCTGCAAAAGAGCTGGCAGAACTTTATGGACAGCTTTATTACCATTCGCCGCCGTGATGAAACTGCCGTGCCGCTGCTGGCGCCGAACCAGGACGTCTATCTGCGTGAAAACATCCGCTCCCGCCTGCTGGTGGCTGCCCAGGCCGTACCGCGTCACCAGGAAGAGACCTACAAACAGGCGCTGGATAACGTTTCAACCTGGGTACGTGCTTACTACGATACCAATGACGCAACCACGACCGCGTTCCTTGAGGATATCGACAAGCTGAGCCAGCAAAACATCACCATGAACGTGCCGGACAAGCTGGAAAGCCAGCCGATTCTGGAGAAGCTCATGCAGACGCGCGTGCGTAACCTGCTGGCCCAGCCGGGCGTTCCGGCAGAGCGTCCGGCTGAAGCACCTGCCGCCGCGCCAGCGCCTGAAAGCGCGCCGCAAGGAGAGTAATGATGCTAAAAGTCTTCTTACTCTTCATCCTGCTGATCGCCGGGATTGTACTGGGGCCGATGCTCGCGGGTCACCAGGGTTATGTATTGATCCAGACCGATAACTACAATATCGAAACCAGCGTAACAGGGCTGGTAATTATTCTGATCCTGGGTGTGGTCGTTCTGCTGGCAGTGGAGTGGCTCCTGCGTCGTATTTTCCGTACCGGCGTACATACGCGCGGCTGGTTCGTTGGCCGTAAGCGCCGTCGCGCCCGCAAGCAGACCGAGCAAGCGTTGCTGAAGCTGGCCGAAGGCGACTATCAGCAGGTTGAAAAGCTGATGTCGAAAAATGCCGACCATGCAGAACAGCCGGTTGTTAACTATCTGCTGGCCGCTGAGGCGGCGCAACAGCGAGGCGATGAGGCCCGCGCCAATCAGCATCTTGAACGCGCGTCTGAGCTCTCTACTAAAGATCCGATTCCGGTTGAGATCACCCGCGTTCGTCTGCAACTGGCGCGCAATGAAAACCATGCCGCCCGTCACGGCGTTGACCGTCTGCTGGAAATTACCCCTCGTCACCCGGAAGTGCTGCGTCTGGCTGAGCAGGCATATATTCGGACCGGTGCCTGGGGCTCGCTGCTGGACATTATCCCTTCCATGGCGAAAGCCGACGTGGGCGATGATGAACATCGTGATGAACTTCAGCGTCTGGCCTGGATTGGCCTGATGGATCAGGCGCGCGCCGATCTCGGCAGCGACGGCCTGAAAACCTGGTGGAAAAACCAGAGCCGCAAAACGCGCCAGCAGGTTCCTCTTCAGGTGGCGATGGCAGAACATCTGATTGAGTGTGACGACCATGACACCGCGCAGGAGATCCTCCTCGACGGTCTCAAGCGACAGTATGATGACCGCCTGGTGATGGTCATCCCGCGTCTGAAAACCAACAATCCGGAACAAATTGAAAAAGCACTGCGCCAGCAGATCAAAACCGTGGGCGATCGTCCGCTGCTGTGGAGTACGCTGGGCCAGTCTCTGATGAAACACGGCGAGTGGCAGGAGGCGAGTCTCGCCTTCCGCGCCGCGCTGAAGCAACGTCCGGACGCATTTGATTACGCCTGGCTTGCTGATTCGCTGGACAAGCAGCATAAGCCGGAAGAGGCCGCAGCTATGCGCCGTGATGGGCTGTTATTGACGTTGCAAAATAACGGAACGCAGCAGTAATTAACAGGAGGCCAGATGGCCTCCTTTTTTACGCCCATAAAAAAACGCCTGCTATAAAAGCAGGCGTTAAAACAGGTCTGTAAGACAACATATTTGGTGCTTCACTCAACGTTGTGTCCATGGTGTCTGATGAGGCCGAAGCGACATCTGTCAGTGGACGATAAGCACCGTAAACGGCTCTGCGTCATTCCTGAGTTTATGAGGCCTTAAGGCGAACATAAGAGATGGAATGAGCATCTACACGCATATTATTGCATGTAATGTGCCAGTTTTACACGCAGAACTTTTACATCGCGCAACATTTTAAGATAAAAGGAAATTATGCTGTTAAGAACCGCCTGAAGCCATACAACATCGCGCTGAAGTCGGCGATATGTCGTCACCAGGAGACAGGTTAAGAGGTAAAATAATAAATTCTTAAATATTAACGGGTTATATGTCGCTGAATCGCGACAAGGATATAGAGTGTTGTCGGGGAAAGGCTACAGGATAAAAAACGCAGAAAACAAAAAACCCCGCCGAAGCGGGGTTCAAAATTGGTCGGCGAGAGAGGATTCGAACCTCCGACCCACTGGTCCCAAACCAGTTGCGCTACCAAGCTGCGCTACTCGCCGATGTACTGCTTTTTTGAATTTTTAGTTCAACTCATTAAAAGTCGTGGTGCGAGGGGGGGGACTTGAACCCCCACGTCCGTAAGAACACTAACACCTGAAGCTAGCGCGTCTACCAATTCCGCCACCTTCGCAATTCACAACTCTTTCAATAATGGGGTGGCTAATGGGATTCGAACCCACGACAACTGGAATCACAATCCAGGGCTCTACCAACTGAGCTATAGCCACCACTGTATTCTTTCACGCGGTTCTGACTACTTCTCAGACCACCGCAGCTCTAGCGCCGGGACTAAAATGGCGCGCCCGACAGGATTCGAACCTGAGACCTCTGCCTCCGGAGGGCAGCGCTCTATCCAGCTGAGCTACGGGCGCTTAGCGCCGTTGCGGGGCTGGATATTACGTACCTCCGTCCCCGCTGTCTAGTGCTTTTTTGAAAAAAATGCGCGTTTGGTTATGGTTTGCACATTTTGCCGCTTATTCCTCCACTTTATGGGCGGAGCCACGGCGGCCCAGGCCAAAAAGTTTATATGCAGCTGTGACGGCAGCCAGGAAGATCATCCCGACAAACAGCGACATGCGGGTATCTTCATTAAAGTACATTCCAATTAATACGCAAATCAGGAACGCCATCGTCAAATAGTTCGCATACGGGAACAGAATGGAGCGGAACGGATGGCTGGCGATCGCTTTTTTGTGCGCCTGTCGGAAACGCAGCTGGCTAATCAAAATGACAAACCACGGTACCATTCCCGGCAGCACGCTGGCGCTATAGACATAAACAAACACGCGCTGCGGATTCGGGATGATGTAGTTCAGGCAAGAGCCAATCAGCAGAATCACAATCGACACCGCTACGCCCGCCACCGGTACACCCACGCGGGAGACTTTACCCATCACCGCCGGCAGCTGTTTGTTTTGCGAGAGCGCGTAAAGCATACGCCCGCAGCTGTACATCCCGCTGTTACAGCCGGAGAGCGCCGCCGTCAGCACCACAAAGTTGATAATGGCGGCCGCCGCCGTGATGCCAATCTTAGCGAAGGTTAAGACAAACGGGCTGCCGGTGGTGCCGATCTCGTTCCATGGGAAAATGGTCACGATAACGAAGATCGCGCCCACATAGAAAATCAGGATACGCCACAGCACCTTGCCTACCGCGCTACGCAGCGTGACCTGCGGGTTTTTCGCCTCACCTGCGGTAATGCCGATCAGCTCAACGCCCTGATAAGAGGCGACAACGATACAGAGTGCGGTCAGGAAGCCTTTCCAGCCGCCGGCAAAGAAGCCGCCGTGTCCGGTCAGGTTACCGAAACCAATCGCGTGCCCGCCGTTACCGAAACCAAAGAAGATGACACCCAGACCCACAACAATCATCACGATAATGGTGGTGACTTTGATCATCGCAAACCAGAACTCGATTTCACCGTAAAGGCGAACGGCGGCAAGGTTCGCCAGCGCCACAAGCCCTACGGCGATGAGCGCGGGTATCCACTGGGCCATCTCCGGGAACCAGAACTGCACGTAGACCCCGATGGCGGTGATCTCCGAAATCCCGACGGCCATCCACATAAACCAGTACGACCAGGCCGTGAGATAGCCAAAGAACGGGCTCATATAACGGTGGGCGTAAACGGCGAAAGAGCCCGTTACCGGCTCCAGAAACAACATTTCGCCCATTGAGCGCATGATGAAGAAGACGAACAGCCCGGCAATAATATACGCCAGCAGGACGGAAGGCCCCGCCCATTTCAGCGTGCTTGCCGAGCCCATAAACAGGCCAACGCCGATAGTGCCGCCCAGCGCGATCAATTCAATATGTCGAGCTTCCAGCCCACGCTGAAGCTCCGGTTTTTTCTCTGCCATAAATCCTCGGTTGTGTTTGCTGTTTCCCGACTTATTGCCGGGTATTGTTTTGAGGGGTACTGAAATACGGAGCGAATGGTTTCTTAAATTCTGGCAAATGGCAAACAATGCATTAAAAAAATGAATGCATTGCACAGAAATCCAGCAGTTTTACAGGGGGGGTTGCAGCGCGAACAGCAGATCGCGCTGCATATTGATTACATTTTCCCGGTGTAGTGCCAGGCGAGGTAGCGCAGCAGACGAATCTGTCGTTTGATACGCGTCGGTTGAGAGAGCAGGCGGTAGAGCCACTCCAGCCCCAGGTTTTGCCAGACTTTGGGCGCACGCTTAACGTGGCCAGTAAAGACGTCGTAGGTGCCGCCAACGCCCATATAGAGCGCATCCGGGCTGACCAGACGGCAATCGCGCATCAGAATTTCCTGCCGCGGCGACCCCATGGCGACAGTGACAATTTTCGCCCCGCTGTCGCGCACGCGCTCATATAACGCCTGGCGATCTTCCGGCCTGAAATAGCCATCCTGGCTGCCCACGATGTTAACATTCCACTGGCTACGCAGCTTTTGTTCGGTCTGCGCCAGCACCTCTGGTTTGCCGCCAATCAAAAATACCGGCGTGCCTTCAGCGCCTGCGCGTTCCATAAGCCGCTCCCAAAGGTCAGCACCCGCCACGCGAGACACATTAGCGTCAGGAAACTTTTTACGAATTGAACGCACCACGCTAATACCGTCGGCATATTTAAACTCCGCGGCTTCAATCAGGCTTTTCACTTCCGCATTATCTTCAACCGCCAGCATTTTTTCTGCGTTGATGGCCACCAGCGTGCCCGATTTCATCTGCCCGTCCGCGAACAGGAAATCCAGCGCGTGTTGCATGTCACGCCAGCCAATAAGCTGTAGCCCACGCAGCGCATAACGCGGGGCTGAAGTTGTATCCGTCATGATAATCCCTACTCAGACTTGCGACAGCGTTGTGCTGCCCTGTGGCTCACGTCTGTGCACAAGCCCTGCACTGTCAAACAACCAGTACAGCAGTTTTGCCAGCAGCAGACAGAGACCGAAAACGACCATAAAAAACACCACGCGTGAGACGAACGAATCCAGTCCCTCGCGCGCCAGAACGATCATATTGAAAATGGCACCGAAACAGAAACTGTGCAAAACAGCGGCTTTGTAGCGGTTGGTCTCTTCATTACCCAGCGTATATAGCCAGTCGAACCATTTTATTATCAGCCCGACCGCGATCGCGCCCGGCAGGATAAACCACGTTCCGCCCATCACTACCAGCGAGCCAATCAGGGTTGGGGAAATCGCCAGGCCCGAATGGTTGTTCAGCACTTCCCAGGTAAAGTAGTTCGCCGTGTTCAGGACAATACCGGGACGGTCAGGCCACAGCCACGTCGGTATAAAGACATAGAAATCGCGAACAATCGGCGCCAGCCCCTGGAATTCGATTTTGTCGTAGTTTTGCAGCAGCAATGCCAGGTTTTCCCACGGCGAGAAGGTGTCGCGCGTCAGATACAGGAAGGTATAAAACGCTTCGTCGCCCGCCACGTTCAGTCCGTAGCGCTTCAGCGCCAGCCAGAACATCCCCACAATGCCAAAGACGCCTGCCGCCGCCAGCATCCACAGCGAGATCCAGCCGCGAATAATGCCGATAAACAGGAAAATCGCGAAGGCGATAATGATGTTGGCGCGGGTGCCGCCGACGATCATGTAGGTCAGAATGCCAAATGCGACGGTGCTGACCAGGAAGAACAGCCAGGCTTTACTGTCCTGACGCAGGAAAAAGACCACCAGCATCGCCGGAATGAAGAAATAGAAGAAACGCTTGAGCGCGACGCCGGAGACTTCGGCGGAGAAAATCTGGCTATAGGACTGCAACTTAAACAGTAAAAAGCCGTTATGCATGAAGAAAATCGCCACGCTGACGAGGGCGATGGTCATCAGCATAACCCACGTCAGATGGGTTTCTACCCGGTTCATGGTAAACAGCGGACGACGGGGTGTGGTGTCTTTCGCCGCGCGCAGGCGCGTTTTATAGGTGACGTAATACACCGCGTAGAAGCAGGTCGCAGAGAGCAGCGCCTGCAACAAGATTTCCGGCGGAGCGACGCCAACATCAAAGCGGAACACGAGGATGCTGGTCAGCGGGAAGCCAAAGAAAAAGGTCAGCAAAAACAGCAGCGAGAAGAATACGTTGAAGTTAAAACGTACGCGCCGGAATTCAAACCAGGTGAGCGTGGCGATAAACAGCGTGCTCAGCAGCCAGACCACCAGCAAGCCGCTAAATTGCAACTGGCTCATGCGTTGTCTCCTGAAGCAATACGCAGCGCGCGGTGCCACGGCGTGAGGTAGTTCGGGCTGAAAAAGTCGATGCTATTTTTATCCACCAGCGTGAGCTGACGCTGCGCTTCCCGTACCACCTCGACATTAAGCGTGTCAGAGGTAAACAGCACCGGAATATGCTGTTCGGCCATGTCCTGCCAGAACGGGTTTTCGCGGTTGAGCACGCACGGTACGCCCGCCTGAATCAGCAGACACAGCGTACCAATCCCCTGCTGACGGGCAAAGATGAAATAGCCCAGATCGCATTTTCGCAGCAGCGCGAGATAGTCATCAAATTCCAGCTTATCGCTGAGAATGTGCAGATTTTCCGCGCTAAACAGCGCAAGCCCCTGCTGGCGAACGTCATCGATGTAGGCGTCGTTATTGGCGGGATAGCCCATTGGCACCACCACGTTCACCGTATCGCCAAACTGCTGATGCACCGCCCGCAGCGCCGCGACATGCTCGTTACTGCGATCGCCTGAATTTCCCACCAGGATGGTCAGTTTGCCTTCACGAACCGCGTCATTCGCCATGGTATTCAGTGCCGGATCCATACGGGTCGGAAAATAGAGCAGTTCCCCGCGAACCTTCGGGTGCTGTTTAGCAAAATAGTTGAGGTCGCCACGGGTAGCAAAAACGCAGCCCACGCGCGCCTGCGCCAGACGACGCAGCGGATAGAAAAGACGGAACTTCCAGCCGTGGGAGACTTCGTAGAGATCCGCTCCCCAGATATGCCAGCTGAACTGGGAAGGTTTTATCCCGCCGCTTAACAGCGCCAGCCACAGCCCGGTATTGAATTGTCCGTGGAAGAAGAAACGCTGGCTTCGGTCCGCTTTGGCTTTCGCGACAACGGCTTTGGTCAGGGCCGCTTTGTCTGGCCAGAAGGTGATGTGCAATGCCGGACACGCCGCGCTCAGGCCGTTATCGCGTCCAACGACCATAAACTCGCGCGCATCGGGCGTGCCGGATGCCAGTTCATCGTTGAAGAACCGCAGAACGGTCTGGTTATGATGCGGGATATCCGATCCCAGTATGTGTATCAGTGCAGTCATGCGCGTTTACGCCAAAGTAAAAATACGCCGCAACAGGCAGCGAAATAAACGATATAAGTTGCCATATAGGCCTGAGCCGCCCCCAGCGCACCGTGGGTGGGGATCAGCCAGTGAGAAAATGCCGTCAGCAGCGCAAACTGGCCGATCTCTGCCAGGATATACAACCGCAGCGAAGCCTTCGCAATCACCAGATAGCCGAAAACGTATGCCCCCACTTTCAGCACATCGCCGACCAGTTGCCAGGCAAACAGATCGCGCATGGCGGTAAACTTCGCCGAAAACAGCAGCCAGATGGCGAAATCACGCAGTAACCAGACGGTAAAGCTGGCGATCGCAACTGCCGGCAACACAAAACGCAGGGAGCGAAAAATCTCGCGGGTAATATCCTGCCTGGAAGTCAGGCGCGATAAGGTTGGCAGTAAATAGACGCTAAAGGAAGCCGTAATAAATTGGAGGTAAGCATCTGAAATGCTGCTCACGCCCTGCCAGATCCCCACTTCATCCCAGCTGTAATGCGCTGCCAGCAGGTTTCGCATCATCACGTAGGCAACGGGAAGCGTTACTGAAGTGATGAGCGCCATCAGGGTAAACTTTCCTAGCTGCCCCGCCAGCATCTTGTCCCACTGCGGTTTCAGGTAATTCAGCGGGACATTGCCTCTGCGCATCAGCATAAACGCTGCCGGAATGACAACGAGCGCAGGCACCAGCGCCAGCCCCAGCAGTGCGCCTTCATAGCCGCCCAGCCGATAGCAAAAGTAGTAGGCGATAACGCCGATGATGCTGCCGAGGATCAGCGCCAGCGCATTCCCGGCGGCATCACGGAAGCCTTTCATCAGCGCCAGCAGCAGGTTTGCCCAGGCGATCCCCATCTGAACGAGCGCCACCAGGCGCACCAGCCCCTGATAATGCGTGTGTCCGAACAGCCCCTGGCTGATGGGTGCCGCCGCCAGCAAAAAGACGACGGCCAGCAACGTAGAGAAGCCCAGCACCATAGCAGAGGAGGTGCCCACCACCGTGCGGAGCTTTTCGGCATCGTCATGATGCTGCGCGACGTATTTGGTGACGCCATTGAATATCCCGGCTCCCGCCAGCACGCCAAGCACCGTGACCAGCTGGCGGAAGTTCCCTGCCAGCCCAACGCCTGACGGACCAAATGAGACGGCCAGCAGCTTGACGACCAGTAACCCGGCGCCAATTTTTACAAGCGTGGACGCTGCCGTCCACACCGACGCTTTTGCCAGAGACATATCAGGCGAAATAACTCAGAAGCGAATTGATCACCGTACGCTGGTTCACCGGCGCGAGGTTGTAGAACAGGGGCAGGCGGAGCAGACGTTCGCTCTCTTTGGTGGTGTAGCGGTCTTCACCGGCAAACATCCCGAAGGCTTCGCCAGCCGGGCTGGAGTGCAGCGGAATATAGTGGAATACCGCCATAATTTCCGCCTCTTTCAGCCAGGCAATCAGCTTGCTGCGATCGTCGTTATCGCGCAGCTTGATGTAGAACATGTGAGCGTTGTGGATGCAGTCTGCCGGAATAGTCGGCAGTTCAATACGTCCGGCTTTTGCCAGCGGCTCCAGCGCGTCGTAGTAGGTTTGCCACAGGGAGAGGCGTTGCAGATTGATTCGCTCTGCCGCTTCCAGCTGCGCCCAGAGATACGCGGCCTGCAAATCCGCCATCAGGTAGCTTGAGCCGATATCGCGCCAGGTGTACTTATCCACCTGACCGCGGAAGAACTGGCTGCGGTTGGTCCCTTTTTCACGGATCACTTCCGCACGCTCCACCAGGGCACGATCGTTAATCAGCGT
Source organism: Enterobacter cloacae complex sp. P18RS (assembly GCF_014982105.1). Taxonomy (NCBI): domain Bacteria; kingdom Pseudomonadati; phylum Pseudomonadota; class Gammaproteobacteria; order Enterobacterales; family Enterobacteriaceae; genus Enterobacter; species Enterobacter cloacae complex sp. P18RS. The sequence goes on from NZ_JADCKV010000014.1 coordinate 72,713, forward strand.
CGCGCCGCCTTCGCCGCCTGCGGTGTAGTTTTTGGTTTCGTGGAAGCTAAAGCAGCCGATATGACCAATGGTGCCCAGCGCGCGCCCTTTGTAGGTGGACATCACGCCCTGCGCGGCGTCTTCCACCACAAACAGGTTGTGCTTTTTAGCGATGGCCATGATGGTGTCCATCTCACAGGCCACGCCCGCGTAATGCACCGGCACAATCGCCCGCGTTTTATCGGTGACCGCCGCTTCAATCAGCGTTTCGTCGATGTTCATAGTATCCGGACGGATATCCACAAACACGATTTTCGCCCCGCGCAGGACAAACGCGTTCGCCGTGGAGACGAAGGTGTAGCTCGGCATGATCACTTCATCGCCGGGCTGGATATCCAGCAACAGCGCCGCCATCTCAAGCGATGCGGTACAGGACGGCGTCAGCAGTACCTTGGCACTGTGAAAACGTTGCTCCATCCACTGCTGGCAGCGGCGGGTAAAACCGCCGTCACCACAGAGCTTGCCGCTGCCCATAGCAGACTGCATGTAATCAAGTTCAGTGCCCACCACGGGAGGCGCGTTAAATGGAATCATCTTGTCACCTGTATAACCAGTAGGCGGTGGCGTCGATGCTGGCACCACTCGCAATATAACGTTTAAGCGCAGCGGTGTTGCCCATCTGGGTTGCGACCCGCAGCGTCGATACCTGTTGTTGCTCCGCCCAGTGCAGCGCCGCCTGCATGAGTTTCTCGCCCATGCCGCGCCCGGCTAACAAACCGATGCGCGCCTCGTGCTCGTTGAGCCTGCGAAGCGAAACAAAACCCTGAATCTGCCCCCCGGCAGTACGGAACACCAGACAGACGTGGTCAAACGTGCCTTTGACCGCATTCTCTATCCACTGGGCATAAAAGCGGCCGCTGTCATCGGGCGCATACCAGGGCGCCCGGAAACGGCTCTGAGCGAAGGCCAGCGCCGCCATCTTACGCAGCGCGGGGATATCCTGCTCCGTTGCAATTTCCGCGCCCGGTGAGGCGTGGAGAGCCACGGTAACAGAGAGATCAACCTCACCCTCGACCAGCCGGAATCCGTGCTGCTGGAGGGCGTCCAGCAGATCGGCGCGGTCCGCCGGGATCTTAGCCTGTACGCGCTGCCAGGCGCTGAAATCTGCTTCCTGCAACGCAGGGGCATTGTCGCGCAGACGCACTATCGCTGAGGGACGCGCAAAGAATGCGCTTTCCCACTCAAGGGCCTCCAGCACGCCGTTGAGGATACTCAACGCCACACGCCTTTGGTATCAACAACATACTGCTGACGTACGGCATCACCGGAAACCGCTTTGAACGCATTGTGATCCACCAGCAGCACCAGCACATCCGCCGTCGCCAGCGCGTCATCCAGGGCGGTAAGGGTGCAGTGACCGGCAAGTTTTGCCGGCAGCGCATGAATATTCGGCTCAACCACCAGCGTTTCACCGCTGTGCCAGGCAGCGATCATTTCGGCAATTTCCATCGCCGGGCTTTCGCGCAGATCGTCAATATTCGGTTTGAATGCCAGACCAAAGCAGGCAATTTTCAGCTCACTGGCGCGTTTGCCGCTGTCGGCCAGGCAATCCGCGACCGTGGCTTTGACTTGGTTGATAACCCAGTGCGGTTTGTGGTCGTTTACTTCGCGCGCGGTGCGAATCAGGCGTGCCTGTTCCGGGTTCTGCGCCACGATAAACCACGGATCGACCGCGATGCAGTGCCCACCCACGCCCGGCCCCGGCTGAAGGATGTTCACGCGGGGGTGACGGTTGGCAAGGCGAATAAGTTCCCAGACGTTAATCCCCTGATCGGCGCAAATCACCGACAGTTCATTCGCAAACGCGATATTAACGTCGCGGAAGCTATTTTCGGTCAGTTTGCACATCTCGGCGGTGCGGGAGTTGGTCACCACACATTCGCCTTCAAGGAAAATTTTATACAGCTCGCTGGCGCGCGCGGAGCAGACTGGCGTCATGCCGCCAATCACGCGGTCATTTTTAATCAGTTCCACCATCACCTGGCCGGGCAGTACGCGCTCAGGACAGTAGGCGATATTGATATCGGCCTCGTCGCCCGCCTGCTGCGGGAAGCTGAGATCGGGACGCGCCTCGGCCAGCCACTGCGCCATCTGCTCGGTAGCCCCAACAGGTGAAGTGGACTCAAGGATAACCAGCGCCCCTTTCTTCAGCACAGGCGCAATGGATTTTGCCGCCGCCTCGACGTAAACCATGTCAGGCTCATGATCGCCTTTAAAGGGCGTTGGAACCGCAATCAGGTACGCATCGGCTTCTACCGGCGTGGTGCTGGCGCGCAGGAAGCCACCGTCCACCGCCTTTTTCACCACACGATCGAGATCGGGCTCCACGATATGAATTTCGCCACGGTTGATGGTTTCCACCGCGTGCGCGTTAATATCTACGCCAACGACCTGCTTTTGACGAGAGGCAAAGGCCGCCGCAGTAGGCAGCCCGATATAGCCAAGACCAACAACAGAGATGGTAGAAAAACTCATAGCGTTACCCGATTGTGTTTAAGTGCGTGCAAAATACGACCACAAGCCTGCCCGTCACCGTACGGATTGTGGGCCCGGCTCATCGCCTGATACTCTTCATCGTCATGCAGTAAGCGCGTGACCTCTTCGACAATACGACGCGGATCCGTTCCCACCAGACGCACGGTACCGGCAGTAACCGCTTCCGGGCGTTCGGTGGTTTCACGCATCACCAGTACCGGCTTACCGAGGGAGGGCGCCTCTTCCTGAATGCCGCCAGAATCGGTCAGGATCAGCCAGGCGTGGTTCATCAGCCAGACAAATGGCAAATAGTCCTGCGGCTCGATCAGGAGCACGTTTTCCACGTGGCCCAGGATACGGTTGACCGGTTCGCTGACGTTCGGGTTGAGGTGCACCGGATAGACAATCTGCACATCCTCGTTCTGCGCGGCGATTTCAGCGAGCGCGTGGCATATTTGCTCAAAGCCACGGCCAAAGCTTTCGCGGCGGTGGCCCGTCACCAGAATCGTTTTCTTGCCGTTATTCAGGAACGGATAGCGCGCAGCAAGTTCTGCCTGAAGCTCGCTGTTAGCCAGCACGCGGTCACGCACCCAAATCAGCGCATCAATGACCGTATTGCCGGTGACGAAGATCTTGCTGTCGCTGATATTTTCGCGCAGCAGGTTCTGACGTGAGTTCTCGGTTGGCGCAAAATGGTACATCGCCAGGTGACCGGTGAGCGTACGGTTGGCCTCTTCCGGCCACGGGGAATAGAGATTGCCGGTACGCAGACCCGCTTCAATATGACCAACGGGGATACGCTGATAGAACGCGGCCAGGCTGGTCGCCACGGTGGTGGTGGTGTCGCCGTGCACCAGCACCACATCCGGCTTGAACGACTCCAGAATAGGCTTTAATTCTTGCAGAATACGGCAGGTGATTTCCGTCAGTCCCTGTCCCGGTTTCATTATATTGAGATCGTAATCCGGGACGATAGAAAAGAGGGTTAAGACCTGATCGAGCATCTCACGGTGCTGGGCAGTCACGCACACTTTCGCTTCAATATCAGGATCTCTGGCCAGCGCATGAACCAGAGGCGCCATCTTGATGGCCTCCGGCCTGGTGCCAAATACGGTTAGTACTTTCACATCGATTCTCTTCGATTAGACGATGAAGGCCGCAGCCTTCATCGTAGACGGCGTTCTTAGTTTGTGCGGCGACGCAATAACGCTACGCCAGCGCCAGTCAGTGCGCCCACAATCCCCCACATGATCATCAGGAATGCGCGACGCGGACTATCGCGTTTTACAGGCTCTTCAGGCGTTCTTAAATAACGATAGGTCTGAAAACGCGGGTCCAGCGTTGGACCGACGTTGAGCGTATTGAGCATGGCGCGGTTTTGGTCGTAATCAAGGTCAAAGTCAGGGCCAACGGCCTGGATATTTTCCAGACGAGCCTGAAGCATTGGGCGACCAAGAAGGAACATTTCTGAATCCGGGAGTTCGTCAGCCGGAACATCCGTTTCGCTACGGGAAATATTGTGCTGTTCCGCAATCTTCAGCGCCTGCTCAATATTATGTACGCGACGGGCGAAGATAGCCTTAGCGACCTCTTCCTGACGTTTGACCTGCGCTTTCATCTGAATAGTACGCGCAGCCCAGGCGCCTTTCAGCTCGTCATTCAGATGACTGGCCGCGCGCTGGCTGGCAAAAGCAACGTACTGACGCAACAGGTTATTGGCGTCCGGCGCCGTTTCCGCAATCAGCTTCACGCTGTCGCTAACGTTACGGAGCACATCGCCAGGCATAAACTGAATGTTATTAATCAGGTCATCCAGCAGCGCGGCATCCGCTTTGCTGTTACCGACCATGCGCTGCTTGTAGTAGTCCGTCTGGGACCAGAAATCGCGACGTGTATCCCACGACGCCAGCTGCATCACAAACTCTTTGTAGGATTCATCCATCACCGAAGCCTGATCCGGGGTCGCCAGATTGGCCTTGATATCAAGATTACGCAGGAATTGCTGCTGGGAGTAGTAGCCTCCAAGCATATTCACCGTTGGTCGGTCTGTGATCGCCGTGGCGCTCCACTCTTGTTTTGCAAAGAAGGTGTAGGCAAGCGCTAACAGCGCGAACCCCAGGGCAATCCCCACAATCCACAGTTTGCCCTGCCATAACACGCGAAACAAACCACGAATATCCAGCTCGTTCTCAGTGCCCACTGATTTCGCTCCCGCCAACGGTTGAGTCATCATAGTCCCGGTTTTACTTAGTTAATGTTGTGTTTTTGCCACTGTTCCGACGCATCCTGCGTTTTAAACGTTTAATAAAACGCGCGACTTTCCATGCACGCTTGATGCAGTAACCGTACATGAAAAATGCTAGCAAGAATAATACCAACATTACCCATTCAGGAATGAAATGTGCGTATTCCGCGGCTACGCCAATCGCAGCCAGAATAGCAGCCGCAAGCGTAATCAACACAAATGCCTGACGAGACGTGAAGCCGGCGCGCATAATCAGGTGATGAATATGCTGCCGATCGGGAGAAAACGGGCTCATCCCTTTACGCAGACGGCGGTACATTATAGCGACCATGTCCATCAGCGGGATGGCGATAATCCAGAGAGCCGTTACCGGGCTGATAGGGTGCGTTTTACCCTGCGTGGTTTCCAGTAGGACCCAAATAACCGTAAAGCCAATCAGGGTACTGCCCGCATCGCCCATAAAGACTTTATAGCGACGCCCTAACACACCCAGATTCAGGCAGATGTAAGGCAGGATGGCGGCAATCATGGCAAAGCACCACATTGACAGGCTGTACTGGCCGTCAAACCATAAGATGATGCCGATAGCGCCAAACGAAACAGAGGACAGCCCACCGAGCAGACCGTCTATACCGTCAACCATGTTAAAGGCGTTGATAGCCGCCCACACGGCAAACAGCGTCAGGAAGAAGCCGAATGGCCCAAGCACCAGCTCCCAGGGACCAAACACGTAGCCCAGGCTTCTTAGATAGAGGCCGCCTACCACCATCATAATGATGCCAATGGCCGCCTGTACCGTCGCGCGGAACTTCACGCTGATATCAAAACGATCATCAAGGGCGCCGACCAGTACCAGCACACCGGCACATGCCAGGTAGAGTGCGGCATGGGGGATATAGTAATCCGCGATCCCGAATGTGAAACAGATGCCTGCGTATACCGAAATGCCGCCCACCAGTGGAATAAGCCCCTGATGACGTTTACGGAAGTTCGGTTTGTCCACTAACCCAATTCTTTTTGCTACCTTGCGCGCAATGAACAAAAAACAGGTTGTGAATAAAAAAATACTGATCAGCTCAGTTACAGCAGTGAGTAGATTCACAATGGATTGCTCTCAACAAATGTTAGTCCCGGAAGTATAACCATGAAGCCTCTGCCTCAGAAGGATTAAAGATGGCTCATCACAACTCCCTTTGTATGTTTTTCAATCAATTATTCCTTTGACTGTGCAAACCTTCTTATTGTCGCACCGACAGGTCTAAATTGGGAGTGTGTGGTAATAGCGTATAGTCCATAAATAAAAAACGCCACGTAAAAACGTGGCGTTTACTGGGATTATTTGCGTTACGAGCGTTTCATCATGTCGAAGAAATCGTCGTTCGTTTTGGTCATCGCCAGTTTGTTAATGAGGAATTCCATTGCGTCGATTTCGCCCATTGGATGGATGATTTTACGCAGGATCCACATTTTCTGAAGCTCTTCCTGAGTGGTAAGCAGCTCTTCTTTACGGGTACCGGAACGGTTGTAGTCGATCGCCGGGAAGACGCGTTTTTCTGCGATTTTACGAGAAAGGTGCAGTTCCATGTTGCCTGTACCTTTAAACTCTTCGTAGATAACTTCGTCCATTTTGGAGCCGGTATCGATCAGCGCCGTCGCGATAATGGTCAGGCTACCGCCCTCTTCCACGTTACGCGCCGCACCGAAGAAACGCTTCGGACGATGCAGGGCGTTAGCATCCACACCACCGGTCAGTACTTTACCGGAAGCCGGCACCACGGTGTTGTAGGCACGCGCCAGACGGGTAATGGAGTCGAGCAGGATGATCACGTCTTTCTTGTGCTCAACCAGGCGTTTCGCCTTCTCGATGACCATTTCCGCAACCTGAACGTGGCGAGAAGCAGGCTCGTCGAAGGTAGACGCAACCACTTCCCCTTTCACCAGACGCTGCATCTCGGTTACTTCTTCCGGACGTTCGTCAATCAGCAGCACCATCAGCACACAGTCTGGATGGTTGTAAGCAATGCTCTGCGCGATGTTTTGCAGCAGCATGGTTTTACCGGCTTTTGGCGGCGCCACAATCAGACCACGCTGGCCACGACCAATTGGCGATGCCAGATCCAGCACACGAGCGGTTAAGTCTTCAGTAGACCCGTTACCACGCTCCATGCGCAGACGAGAGTTAGCGTGCAGCGGCGTTAAGTTCTCGAACAGGATCTTATTGCGGGAGTTTTCCGGTTTGTCGTAGTTAACTTCGTTAACCTTCAACAGCGCAAAGTAGCGTTCACCCTCTTTTGGAGGACGAATCTTACCTGAAATGGTGTCACCAGTGCGGAGGTTGAAACGGCGGATTTGGCTAGGGGATACGTAGATGTCGTCAGGGCCGGCGAGGTAGGAGCTGTCTGCGGAGCGGAGGAAACCAAATCCGTCTTGCAGTATCTCCAGCACACCGTCGCCAAAGATATCTTCGCCACTCTTAGCGTGCTGCTTCAGGATGGCGAAAATGATGTCCTGCTTGCGCATACGAGCCTGGTTTTCCAGTCCCATATTTTCGCCGAGAGTGATCAGCTCAGAAACCGGCGTATTCTTTAATTCGGTAAGATTCATAATGGTGTGGGTTCTTAAACTCGGGGTGATTCTCGAACTTAATGTTGTGAATGGTATGGCAGGGTCATCCATGCCTGTTTAGCGGCCATCACCTCATGTCTGTTCGCTGTCTGGTCACAGGGAAAGAACGCAGAACTGAAACGACAAGACGGATTGAGTGACAAGCCCGGAATCTAGCAACTTCACGCACTGTTTAAGTTAACAACGGGAAGTATCGGGTAAAACAAGATTCAAACAACAAGATATGTTTAAAACGTAGTCATAGCTAACTTAGCACGACTAAAGCCGGGCGTCCAGAGCTCGCCGTTAATTAGGCGTTCTGGACGCTCAGCTGAGAAACCTTACGCCAGGTTAGCGTCCAGGAACTCTTTCAGTTGACCTTTGGACAGTGCGCCCACTTTGGTCGCCGCCACGTCACCGTTCTTGAACAGCAGCAGGGTCGGGATGCCACGGATACCGTATTTTGGCGCGGTGCCCGGGTTCTGGTCGATGTTCAGCTTGGCAACGGTCAGTTTGCCCTGATATTCGTCAGCGATTTCATCCAGAATCGGAGCGATCATTTTGCAAGGACCACACCATTCAGCCCAGAAATCAACGAGGATCAGCCCGTCAGCTTTAAGTACGTCCGTGTCAAAACTGTCGTCAGTCAGGTGAATAATTTTATCGCTCATATATAACTCCACAGGAATAAGCCTGGTACGTTGGTTTTGTCTCCACCAACGACGTGTTGATGTCGCATTAACCAACTAAAGGTTGACTTTATTTCACCGGATACGCTTTCGTAAAGCAATAGTAAGCTGATATTCTACCACACTATGAGCAAAACACATTTAACAGAACAGAAGTTTTCCGACTTCGCCCTGCACCCAAAGGTGATCGAAGCCCTTGAAACTAAAGGGTTTCATAACTGCACGCCCATTCAGGCTCTCGCCCTGCCGCTGACGCTGGCCGGTCGCGACGTTGCAGGGCAGGCGCAAACCGGTACTGGCAAAACGATGGCGTTTTTAACGTCAACGTTTCATTATTTACTTTCTCACCCGGCGATTGCAGACCGCAAAGTTAACCAGCCGCGCGCGCTAATTATGGCCCCGACGCGAGAACTGGCGGTACAGATCCACGCAGACGCTGAGCCCCTGGCGCAAGCCACCGGCCTGAAACTTGGCCTGGCCTATGGCGGCGACGGCTACGATAAACAGCTGAAAGTGCTGGAAAGCGGCGTCGATATCCTGATTGGGACCACCGGCCGTCTTATCGACTACGCCAAACAGAACCATATCAACCTCGGCGCAATCCAGGTCGTGGTGCTGGATGAAGCAGACCGCATGTACGATCTGGGCTTCATTAAAGACATCCGCTGGCTGTTCCGCCGTATGCCTGCGGCAAACCAGCGTCTGAACATGCTGTTCTCCGCTACCCTGTCATACCGCGTACGTGAACTCGCATTCGAGCAGATGAACAATGCGGAATATGTGGAAGTAGAACCGGAGCAGAAAACCGGGCACCGCATTAAAGAAGAGCTCTTCTATCCTTCTAATGAAGAGAAAATGCGCCTGCTGCAAACCCTGATCGAAGAAGAGTGGCCGGATCGCGCGATTATCTTCGCGAACACCAAACACCGCTGTGAAGATATCTGGGGTCACCTGGCGGCAGATGGGCACCGTGTGGGCCTGCTGACCGGCGACGTGGCGCAGAAAAAACGCCTGCGCATTCTCGACGAATTTACTCGTGGCGACCTTGATATTCTGGTCGCGACCGACGTGGCGGCCCGTGGCCTGCACATTCCAGCCGTGACGCACGTCTTTAACTATGACCTGCCAGATGACTGTGAAGACTATGTACACCGTATCGGTCGTACCGGTCGTGCCGGCGCAAGCGGTCACTCCATCAGCCTTGCGTGTGAAGAGTATGCGCTGAACCTTCCGGCCATTGAGACCTACATCGGTCACTCTATTCCACAGAGCAAATACAATCCGGACGCACTGTTGAGCGAGCTGCCGCCACCTAAGCGCCTTACCCGTCCACGCTCCGGCAATGGTCCGCGTCGTTCCGGCGGTGCACCGCGTAATCGTCGTCGTTCAGGTTAAAAAATATGCTCAGCTCCACCTCGCTTTATGCGGCAATTGATCTCGGTTCGAATAGTTTTCATATGCTGGTTGTGCGCGAGGTGGCGGGAAGCATACAAACGCTGACGCGCATTAAGCGCAAGGTCCGCCTCGCGGCGGGCCTGAGCAGCGATAATCACCTCTCCCCGGAAGCCATGGAACGTGGCTGGCAGTGTCTGCGTCTGTTTGCAGAACGTTTGCAGGATATCCCGCTCAGTCAAATTCGCGTTGTTGCCACGGCGACCCTTCGTCTGGCGGTTAACGCTGGCGATTTCATTGCCAGAGCACAGGAAATTCTGGGCTGCCCGGTGCAGGTCATCAGCGGTGAAGAAGAAGCGCGTCTGATTTATCAGGGTGTGGCGCATACGACCGGCGGCGACGATCGTCGTCTGGTGGTCGATATCGGTGGCGCCAGTACTGAACTGGTCACGGGCACAGGCGCGCAGGCGACGTCACTGTTCAGCCTGTCGATGGGCTGTGTGACCTGGCTGGAACGCTACTTTACCGATCGAAACCTTGCCAAAGAGAATTTTGACGAGGCGGAAAACGCGGCGCGTGCGGTCCTGCGCCCGGTCATGGACGAACTGCGCTATCACGGCTGGAAAGTGTGTGTCGGCGCGTCCGGAACCGTTCAGGCGTTGCAGGAAATCATGATGGCACAGGGAATGGACGAGCGGATCACGCTTGCCAAACTCCAGCAGCTTAAACAGCGCGCCATCCAGTGTGGTCGTCTGGAAGAGCTTGAAATAGAAGGGCTGACGCTCGAACGCGCGCTGGTTTTCCCCAGTGGGCTCGCCATTCTGATCGCCATTTTTACTGAACTCAATATCCAGTGTATGACCCTGGCAGGCGGTGCGCTGCGCGAAGGTCTGGTCTACGGAATGCTGCACCAGTCGGTCGATCAGGACATCCGTAGCCGTACGCTGCGTAACGTTCAGCGCCGCTTTATTGTTGATATCGACCAGGCACACAGAGTGAGTCAACTGGCGTCACTGTTTGCCGATCAGGTGAAAAAAAGCTGGGATATTGAACCGTTAAGCCGCGATCTGCTGCTAAGCGCCTGTGCGCTACATGAAATTGGTCTTAGCGTGGAGTACAAGCAGGCACCGCTGCACGCGGCCTGGCTGGTGCGTAATCTCGATTTACCGGGCTATACGCCCGCCCAGAAGAAGCTGCTGGCCACCCTGCTGCTAAATCAGACTAACGCCGTCGATCTCTCTTCCCTTCACCAGCAGAACGCTGTACCGCCGCGCGTGGCGGAGCATCTGTGTCGTCTGCTTCGCCTGGCGATCCTGTTTGCCAGCCGGCGTCGTGATGATTTGCTGCCAGCCATTACGCTGGCGGCAGACGATGAGAAACTGACGCTGACGCTACCGGAAAACTGGCTTGAGGATCATCCGCTTGGGGCGGAACTGATTGAGCAGGAGTACCAGTGGCAGAGCTATGTGCACTGGGCGCTTGATGTGAAGTGACCCTTTGAATCGTGCCGGGTGGCGGCTTCGCCTTACCCGGCCTGCAAATAGTTATCCCTTCTCTTTGGCTTTTGCCAGCATCGCGCGAATGTTTGCCACGTTTGCCTGCCCTTTGTGCATACGCTCTTCAGCGGTAATGACTTTACGCTCCTGCTCCCAGATAAGATCGTCCTGAGGCAACTCCAGCAGAAAACGGCTCGGCTCCGGGCGCACCAGCTCACCATACTGACGGCGCTCTTTGCACAGCGTAAACGTCAGCTCCTTCTGCGCACGAGTGATCCCCACGTAGGCCAGACGGCGCTCTTCGTCGACGTTATCTTCATCAATGCTGCTCTGGTGCGGCAATAAGCCCTCTTCCATTCCCACCAGATAGACATAGGGGAACTCCAGCCCTTTCGAGGCATGTAACGTCATTAGCTGAACCTGATCGGCCTCTTCTTCGCTTTCGCCGCGCTCCATCATATCGCGCAGCGTGAAGCGGGTGACCACCTGCGTCAGGGTCATGGGCTCGTCAATCTCAGATCCTTCAAGCATTTCGGTCATCCAGCTGAAGAGCTGGTTAACGTTTTTCATCCGCATCTCGGCTGCTTTCGGGCTGGCAGAGGTTTCATACAACCAGGATTCGTAATCAATGCCGTGGATCAGATCGCGTACTGCCGCCACAGGCTCGCGCTCTGCCAGACGCTGTACCTCACCCAGCCAGTGGGTAAAGCGGGTTAAGGCGTCATAGCCGCGCCCGGTCAGGGTCTGGCTCAGCCCCATATCGAAGCTGGCGGTGAACAGGCTTTTGTTGCGGGTCATCGCCCATTCACCCAGTTTTTGCAGCGTCGCAGAGCCAATCTCGCGTTTCGGCGTATTCACGATGCGCAGGAAAGCGCTGTCGTCATCCGGGTTGGTCAGCACGCGCAGATAGGCCAGCAGATCCTTGATTTCGGGACGCGAAAAGAACGACGTACCGCCGGAGATTTTGTAGGGGATGCGGTTCTGCATCAGCATCTTTTCAAAGACGCGCGACTGGTGGTTTCCGCGATAGAGGATCGCGTAATCCTTGTATTCAGTTTTGTTGACGAAGTGATGGGCAATCAGCTCGCCCGTTACGCGCTCCGCTTCGTTCTCTTCGTTGTTGGCGCTGAGCACTTTCAGCTCGGTGCCGTAACCCAGTTCGGAGAACAGGCGCTTCTCAAAGACGTGCGGGTTATTGGCAATCAGGATGTTCGCCGCCTTCAGGATACGCCCGGAAGAACGGTAGTTCTGCTCCAGTTTAATCACCTGCAACGCCGGGAAGTCTTTGCTCAGCAGCACCAGGTTTTGCGGACGCGCGCCACGCCATGAGTAAATCGACTGATCGTCATCGCCTACGACGGTAAAGCGTGCACGCTGCCCTACCAGCAGCTTCACCAGCTCGTACTGGCTGGTGTTGGTATCCTGGTATTCATCCACCAGCAGGTAACGAATTTTGTTCTGCCAGCGCTCGCGTACCTCTTCATTCCGCTGAAGCAGCAGCGTCGGCAGCAGGATCAGATCGTCGAAATCCAGGACGTTGCAGGCTTTCATATGCGCGTCGTACAGTCCGTAGCAGTGGGCAAAGATGCGGTCGCGCTCGCCTTTGGCGCTTGGCGCTGCCTGGGCCGGCGTCATCAGATCGTTTTTCCAGTTCGAGATCGTCGAGATCAGCTGTTGCAACAGAACTTTGTCATCTTCTATCAGCCCTTCCGTCAGCTCTTTAAGCAGCGCCACCTGGTCGGTGTCATCGAAGAGAGAAAAGTTGGACTTCATGCCCAGCGCCGCGTATTCGCGCTTGATAATATCCAGACCCAGCGTGTGGAAGGTGGAGATCATCAGCCCGCGCGCCTCTTTACGGCCCAGCGTCTGGCCGACGCGCTCTTTCATCTCACGCGCCGCTTTGTTGGTAAAGGTGACCGCCGCGATATGGCGCGCCTGGTATCCACAACCCCGAATTAAGTGGGCGATTTTGTTGGTGATCACGCGTGTTTTACCGGATCCCGCTCCCGCCAGCACCAGGCAGGGTCCGGTGACGAATTCGACAGCTTGTTGTTGTCCGGGGTTTAAACGCATAAATGGTCACTCAATGAAAGTCGGGAGAGGAGGAAAAACGCGTGGTAGTATACCGACCGTAAACTAGTCGACTCAAGGCACGATCATGGCAAAAACAGCAGCAGCACTGCATATCCTTGTTAAAGAAGAGAAACTGGCACAGGATCTGCTCGAACAGATTAAAAACGGCGCCGACTTCGGCAAACTGGCGAAGAAACACTCGATTTGCCCGTCAGGCAAACGCGGTGGTGACTTAGGCGAGTTCCGCCAGGGCCAGATGGTCCCGGCGTTTGATAAAGTGGTCTTCTCCTGCCCGGTGCTGGAGCCAACTGGCCCACTGCACACACAATTCGGCTATCACATTATCAAAGTGTTATACCGCAACTAATCAAAAGCCCGGTGCATTGACTCACCGGGCTTTTTTATTTAGGTGTTCCGGCGTTCAGATACCGTCGCCGTATTCGAAGGTGTGATGAATACCGTTGAAGTGCTGATCCATATCCATCGACGGCTTATCGCTGTCTGGCTTACCGACGATGCGCGCCGGGACGCCAGCGGCGGTGGTGTGCGGCGGTACAGGCTGGAGCACAACCGACCCCGCGCCAATCTTCGCGCCGCGTCCGACTTCAATATTGCCGAGGATTTTAGCGCCCGCGCCAATCATCACCCCTTCACGGATTTTCGGATGGCGATCGCCGCTGGTTTTACCGGTACCGCCCAGCGTAACGGATTGCAGGATCGACACGTCATCTTCGATCACCGCCGTTTCCCCGACAACAATGCCGGTGGCGTGATCGAGCATAATCCCGCGGCCAATTTTCGCCGCCGGGTGAATATCGACCTGGAAGGTCACGGACACCTGGTTTTGCAGGAAGATGGCCAGCGCGCGGCGTCCCTCATTCCATAACCAGTGGCCGATGCGGTACGCCTGTAAGGCGTGGAAGCCTTTGAGATACAGCAGCGGCGTGGAATATTTATCCACCGCCGGGTCTCGCGTGCGCACAGCCTGGATGTCGCAGGCGGCAGAAGCAATCATCTCCGGATCTGCGGCGTAGGCCTCTTCCACCACCTCGCGAATCGCAATAGCAGGCATGATAGGGGAAGCCAGTTTATTGGCGAGCATATAGCTCAGGGCGCTGCCGAGATTTTCGTGCTTAAGTAGCGTCGCGTGATAGAAACTGGCCAGCATGGGCTCACAGTCGGCCAACGCTCGGGCTTCGGCTTTAATATTATTCCAGACGATATCCAGTTCTTCACACGGCATTGCTTGCTCCAGACGATAGTTAATGACCAGCCAGTTCTGCGCTGGCTGGGTCATTCAGGTGACGATACTTCCCGGCTAATTGCTGCTGCGCTCGTCCTTGCGCGCACGACCTAATAAGGTCAATGCTGCCTCGCGCGCATTTTTTCCGCAATACAATACCTGATAAATTTCCTCGGTTATTGGCATTTCAACACCGAAACGGTGCGCCAGTTCGCGAACTTCTTTGGTATTGCGATAGCCTTCAACCACCTGACCAATCTTCTCCTGCGCGCTTTTTACATCGCTGCCCTGTCCGAGCATCATGCCAAAGCGGCGGTTACGGGACTGGTTATCGGTGCAGGTCAGCACCAGGTCGCCCAGCCCTGCCATTCCCATAAAGGTGGCCGGATCGGCACCCAGCGCTTCGCCCAGGCGGGACATTTCGGTCAGGCCACGGGTGATCAGCGCAGTACGCGCATTCGCGCCGAAACCGATGCCGTCAGACATCCCGGCCCCGATGGCAATGACGTTCTTCACCGCGCCGCCCAGCTGCACGCCGATAAAATCGGGGTTGCTGTACACGCGGAAGCTTTTGCCGCAGTGCAGCAGTTGCTGAAGATCGTCGGAAAATGCCTGGTCGGTGGACGCCAGCGAAATCGCCGTCGGCAAGCCCGCAGCCAGCTCTTTGGCAAACGTCGGCCCGGAGATCACCGCCAGCGGGATCGCTGTTCCCAGCGCTTCGCGGGCAACGTCCTGCAACAGACGTCCGGTTTCCGCTTCCAGCCCCTTCGTCGCCCACACAATACGCGCATCCGCACGCATCAGCGGCTTAATCTGACGCAGGACTTCGCCAAACACATGGCTTGGCACCACAATCAAAATATTGCGGCTGGCCGCCAGCGCGGTCGCGAGGTCGCTTTCCAGATACAGGGAGTCAGGGAACGGAACGTCCGGGAGAAACGCCACATTGCAGCGGTCGTGTT
This sequence comes from Enterobacter cloacae complex sp. P18RS, assembly GCF_014982105.1. Lineage (NCBI taxonomy): Bacteria > Pseudomonadati > Pseudomonadota > Gammaproteobacteria > Enterobacterales > Enterobacteriaceae > Enterobacter > Enterobacter cloacae complex sp. P18RS. Next base: position 87,931 of record NZ_JADCKV010000014.1, read on the forward strand.
GCAACGTCGCGATATGTTTTGGATCGTGGCCCCACAGGACCACGTCGTGACCATTTCTTGCCAGGGTGATGGCAAGAGCGGTGCCGTAAGAGCCGGCACCGATCACAGTCATTGACGCATTAACAGTGCTCATCAGGCATCCTGATGTTGTTCGGTACCTTCGCCAGCCTGCTGCTGTAGATAGTTCATGAACAGCGCATCAAAGTTTACTGGCGCAAGGTTCAGTTGCGGGAATGTACCGCGAGAAACCAGGCTGGTGATGCATTCACGGGCATACGGGAACAGGATGTTCGGGCAGTATGCACCCAGGCAATGCGCCATCTGGTTGCCTTCGATGCCGCCGATGGAGAAGATACCGCCCTGCTGAACTTCGCACAGGAATGCGGTTTCTTCGCCCAGAGAGGCGGTCACGGTGACACGCAGTACGACTTCATACACATCATCCGCCAGCTGGGTGGATGCGGTATCCAGATCAAGTTTAACCTCTGGCTGCCAGTCTTTCTGGAAAACGTGCGGCGCATTTGGCGCTTCGAAAGAGACATCCTTGGTGTAGATGCGCTGGATCTGGAAAGTCATCTCGGTGTTGTTTTGTTCTGACATGGAAAAACCCTTTTTAATTGTCCTAAAGTCTCTAGCTCAGCAGCGGATCGAGTCCACCACGGGCGTCGAGCGCATACAAGTCATCACAGCCGCCAATGTGCTGCGCATCAATAAAAATCTGTGGAACCGTTGTGCGACCACTGCGTTGGATCATCTCTTCGCGTTTAATCGCGTCACCATCGATCGGCAGTTCCTTGAACGTTACGCCTTTGCTGGACAGCAGCGCTTTCGCTCGGTGGCAGAACGGGCACGTTGCTTTGGTGTAGATCTCAATATTGGCCATCACTTAACTCCTTATTTACCGCGCACTAAAGGAAGATTCTCCCCGCTCCAGCCGGAGATGCCTTCTTTCAGCACCGTTACGTTTTCAAAGCCTGCTTTATGCAGTGCGCTGGCAGATTCCTGCGCCTGCATGCCAGTGCCGTCAACAACAATAATCGGCTGGGCTTTATGCTTCTCCAGCTCACCAATGTTGTTCGCTTTAATTTCCGCGGGCAGCAGGTTGATAGCACCTGCGATGTGGCCCTTGCGGAAATCGTCGCGCTGACGCAGATCGACAACCACGGCGTCCTCTTTGTTGATCAGACGTGTCGCTTCACCGCGGGTGATCACCTTAATTTTAGACGTCAGTCCCTTAAATGTGGTGAACAGTACAGCGACCAGCAGGCCAATCCACGCGATGCTCAGAACCGGGTGGCGGCTAACGAATTGCATAATTTCTTGCATGGGGGGTAACAACTCCCGACTAAGTGATTAAAAAAACCAGGACAGGAGTATACCTGTGCGCTGTGGCAAATACAGCCAGCGACATAAAGCTAATCTATTTTCTGCGGCATGCCACGTAAAAAAAGCCTCAAAATGGCCTGAGAACAGCCTTGCCCCCGCGCTTTCTTTGATCTTCTGCGGCTATTTTATCGATTCAGCTGTAGTAAAATTACGCAAATTTTTTGTCTCTTGAGCATGAGGTTGTCGCAATGTCGGTTTCTAAAAAACCTATGGTACTGGTGATTCTGGATGGCTATGGCTACCGTGAAGATCAACAGGATAACGCCATTTTCAACGCCAAAACCCCGGTTATGGATGCGCTATGGGCAAAACGTCCCCACACCCTGATTGATGCGTCTGGCCTGGAAGTGGGTCTGCCGGATCGTCAGATGGGCAACTCTGAAGTGGGTCACGTTAACCTGGGTGCGGGCCGTATCGTTTATCAGGACCTGACGCGCCTGGACGTTGAAATCAAAGAACGTACATTCTTTGCCAACCCAACGCTCACCGGAGCGGTTGATAAAGCCGTTGCCGCAGGCAAGGCCGTTCACATTATGGGTCTGCTCTCTGCGGGCGGCGTTCACAGCCACGAAGATCACATCATGGCGATGGTAGAACTGGCCGCCGAGCGCGGTGCGGAAAAAATCTATCTGCACGCCTTCCTGGATGGTCGCGATACGCCGCCACGCAGCGCAAAAGGTTCTCTTAAAGCGTTTGAAAATAAATTTGCCGCACTGGGCAAAGGCCGCGTGGCGTCCATCGTTGGCCGTTACTATGCCATGGACCGTGACAACCGCTGGGACCGCGTTGAGCAAGCCTATGATCTGCTGACCCTGGCAAAAGGTGAGTTCCAGTTCCCGACCGCCGTTGAAGGCCTGGAAGCGGCTTACGCGCGTGATGAAAACGACGAATTTGTGAAGGCAACCGTGATCCGCGCTGAAGGCCAGGCCGATGCCGCCATGGAAGATGGCGATGCGCTGATCTTCATGAACTTCCGTGCTGACCGCGCGCGCGAAATCACCCGCGCCTTCGTCAACAGCGATTTCGACGGTTTCGCCCGTAAGAAAGTGGCGAAGATCGATTTCATCCAGTTGACTGAGTATGCAGCGGATATCAAAGCCCCATGCGCGTATCCACCCGCTTCCCTGGAAAATACCTTCGGCGAGTGGATGGCGAAAAACGATAAAACGCAGTTGCGCATCTCCGAAACTGAGAAGTATGCGCACGTGACCTTCTTCTTTAACGGCGGCGTAGAAGAGCCGTTTAAAGGCGAAGACCGCATCCTGATTAACTCGCCGAAAGTCGCCACTTACGATCTCCAGCCAGAAATGAGCTCTGCGGAGCTGACCGAAAAACTGGTGGCCGCGATCGAAAGCGGTAAATACGACACCATCATCTGTAACTATCCGAATGGCGACATGGTGGGCCACACCGGCGTGATGGAAGCAGCCGTTAAAGCTGTTGAAGCGCTGGACCACTGCGTTGAGCAGGTCGCAAAAGCGGTTGAATCCGTGGGCGGCCAGCTGCTGATCACCGCTGACCACGGTAACGCAGAACAGATGCGTGATCCGGCAACCGGTCAGGCGCATACCGCCCATACCAACCTGCCTGTTCCACTGATTTATGTAGGTGATAAATCAGTGAAAGCTGTGGAAGGCGGCAAGCTTTCCGACATCGCGCCAACCATGTTGTCGCTGATGGGTATGGAAATCCCTGAAGAGATGACTGGCAAGCCGCTGTTCATCGTGGAATAATCGCTCCCCATGAGGGGAAAGGCGATTTTTTCAATCACATGGGTCGTGAAGCCGCTTCGGTTATCAGTCAGACCTCTGCTTTGCGCCAGCGCACTCAGCGCTGGCGTATTGCTGTGCGCCGCATCCGCCCACGCGGATGACCGCGATCAGCTTAAATCCATTCAGGCCGATATCGCCGCCAAAGAGCGTGCGGTACGTCAGCAGCAACAGCAGCGCGCCACCCTGCTCGCCCAGCTTAAAAAGCAGGAAGAGGCCATTTCCGCCGCCGCGCGTAAGCTGCGTGAAACACAAAACACCCTTGCCCAGCTCAATAAGCAAATCGATGAAATGAACGCGTCGATTGCGAAACTGGAGCGTCAGCGCGATGCCCAGGAGCGGAACCTTGCTGCACAGCTTGATGCTGCTTTCCGTCAGGGTGAGCACACAGGCCTTCAGCTGATCCTCAGCGGTGAAGAGAGCCAGCGTGGTCAGCGTTTACAGGCCTATTTCGGCTATCTAAACCAGGCGCGTCAGGAGACCATTGCGCAGCTGAAACAGACGCGCGAAGAAGTCACCACGCAAAAAGCCGAGCTGGAAGAGAAGCAGAGCCAGCAGCAAACGCTGCTCTACGATCAGCAGGCGCAGCAGGAGAAGCTTGAGCAGGCGCGCAATGAGCGTAAGAAGACGCTCGCCGGGCTGGAGTCCTCTATCCAGGCAGGACAAAGCCAACTGAGCGAAATGCGCGCCAACGAATCCAGACTGCGTAACAGCATTGCCCGGGCAGAAGCCGCGGCCAAAGCGCGCGCCGAAAAAGAAGCGCGTGAAGCGCAGGCGGTGCGTAATAAGCAGCAGGAAGCCTCCCGGAAAGGCACCACCTACAAACCGACTGAAAATGAACGTTCCCTGATGTCGCGTACCGGCGGCCTCGGCTCCCCGCGTGGTCAGGCTTACTGGCCCGTTCGCGGTACGATCCTGCATCGCTATGGCGAACAGTTGCAGGGTGAGCTACGTTGGAAGGGGATCGTTATCGGTGCGTCTGAAGGTAGCGAAGTGAAAGCCATCGCCGATGGCCGCGTGATCCTGGCCGACTGGCTACAGGGTTATGGGCTCGTGGTGGTGGTTGAACACGGTAAAGGCGATATGAGTCTTTACGGCTACAACCAGAGCGCGCTGGTCAGCGTTGGCACTCAGGTGCGCGCGGGTCAACCCATTGCCCTTGTGGGCAGCAGTGGCGGTCAGGGCCGCCCGTCACTCTATTTCGAAATTCGTCGTCAGGGTCAGGCGGTCAATCCACAGCCGTGGTTGGGAAGATAGGTTTTGCTTCAATTTCGTCGAATTGTTGTTTCCGTAGTCAGCGCACTGGCGCTGGCTGCACCGGTTTATGCAGGCAAACTCGCGATTGTGATTGATGACTTCGGTTATCGACCACACTATGAAAATCAGGTGCTGGCGATGCCGCCAGCCATCTCTGTCGCCGTCCTGCCTAATGCGCCTCACGCGCATGAAATGGCGACCAAAGCGCACAATGGCGGCCATCAGGTCCTCATCCATCTGCCGATGGCCCCCCTCAGCAAGCAGCCGTTGGAAAAAGATACCCTGCGCCCGGACATGAGCAGCGACGAGATCGATCGCATCATCCGCGATGCGTACAATAAAGTGCCGTATGCCGTGGGTCTGAATAACCATATGGGCAGCGCGATGACCTCCAGCCTGTACGGTATGCTGAAAGTGATGCAGGCGCTGGAGCGTTACAATCTCTATTTCCTCGACAGCATGACCATCGGCAACAGCCAGGCGATGCGTGCCGCTCAGGGGACGGGTGTAAAAGTCATCAAGCGCAAAGTATTCCTGGACGACTCCCAGAACGAAGCGGATATCCGCGTGCAGTTCAACCGCGCGGTACAGCTGGCGCGCCGTAACGGTTCGGCGATTGCCATTGGGCATCCGCATCCGTCTACTGTTCGCGTTTTGCAGCAAATGTTGCCGGGCTTACCCGCCGATATTACGCTGGTGCGTCCGAGCGATCTGCTCAATGAACCTCAGGTGGATACTTCTCGTCCGGGTAGCGCGCAACCACCCGCAACGCAGCCGCGTAATCCATTCCGCGGCGTGAAGAACTGCACGCTGAAACAGCCGCCTGAACCGGTCTATGCAACCCGCTTCTTCTCGGTGATTGGCGAAAGCATCAGCAGCAGTACACTGGTTAAATACGTCCAGCAACAGTGGCAGGGTTGGGGAAAAAAAGCCTGATCGGCTAACGCCTATTCTGCCAGATAAGAGTCCGACTGCTCTTTTGCAACGGACTCTCTCTTTTCCCGATCCTGATACCAGGCCTTGAAATACTTCAAAAAACTGTACGCCGTGGCATAAAACCCTGTCACCACACCTACTTTGCCCTGACGCCACGCACCGCTAAACAGATACCATTTGAAAAATGCGCCAATAGCGCTGATCGCGCCGCGACCAAGAGAGGGACGTATCGTCTGATATTGAACCAGGCGAGTGGTATATCCGTTTAATTTATTAAAAAGTTCATGCAGCGAATAAAACGTATCATGTCTGACATAACCTGGAATACGTTCAGAACGGAGAAAACCTTCAACCTGATCGTCTACTGGCCGGTTATTAAATCGCGACTGCGTACGGTTAAAAAGACGCACCGGATAATCCGGTGATGAGACGGGATAAATCGTTCGGACATTTTCTCCCAAAACAAACCAGTGACGACATATCCGCCACGCCATATCCGGTTCGGGTTCATCGCCCATTTTTAATTTTAAAATAGCATCAACGGTTTCTTGATCGAGTATTTCGTCACTGTCCATGCACAGCACCCAGTCGTTGTGCGCATGGGATACGGCATGGTTCATCTGCTCGCCGTGCCAGCTATATTTTTTGAATATGGGCGACAATCCATAACTCTGGCAAATATATATCGTCGAGTCTGTACTTCCGGAATCCACTATAACGAATTCATCTGCTATTTTTAAAAGAGGAGGAATAACATCGTGCAACGTTCTTTCGGAGTTAAACGTTAATAAGCAGACCGTTATTTTAAACATATTTTCACTCTCTCAATAACAACATAAAATTTTTGCACTCATACTATCGAATTGAGAAGAGGCGATTAAAGTCTTAAATCGCACTTTTAAAATAAGCGTGTTTAAAACCTTTGCTTATAAAAAGGCAAATGAATACAAAAAATCTATTTTATTTCAGTAAATTCTTTATAATGCGGTCAGATGAAGGGTAGCATACGGATTCAGACATGCCGCAAAAACGTAAAATCCTCCTCCTGGACACGGGCAAAGAATGGGGGGGAGGTACCAACAGTATGCTTGAGCTTCTGAAGCGAATCAACCGCGACAAATTCGACATTACTTGTTGTTTTTACAGTGATTATAGTCGTGCTGAAGGTCAAACGATTGGCCAGGTGCTCAATAGCATTGGGATCCCGCTACTCGTTATCCCTCAACGTAAGCAACCGGCATGGGCAAAACTACTGAAAGAAGCGGGACGTGGTCTGCTGTTTTTCTCGCGTTCAGCGCGCAAAGCATTTACGCGGCATATCGATACCCTGTGGCGCATTCGCCCCAACGTCAGCAAGATTGAGACCATTTTCAGGGAAGGTGGATTCGATACGCTGTATATGAACAACCAGCCAGGCTCTAACGAAGAAGGGTATCTGGCGGGCGCAAACCTGCATGCGCGGATAATCCAGCACTGCCGGATTGAACCGGTGCTGACCCCGCCGCTGGTGAAGCTGGTCAATGCCCATGCCACAAAAATCATCGCCGTCTCGCACGGCGTTGAACGCGTGTTGCTTCAGCATGGCGTCCGGCCAGCGCTGTGTACCACGGTCAACAATGCTATCGACATCCACCAGCCTTTGCCCGACCGACGCGCGATGCGCCAGCGCCTGAACATTGATGACGACACGTTTGTGTTCGGCAGCATTGGCTCGCTAATCCCTCGCAAAGCCAACCACCATACGCTGGAGGCGCTGGCACAGTTCAGCCAGAGGCACCCGCAGGCAAAATGGAAGATGGTGCTGGTCGGTGAAGGGGCGGAGCGCGGCGCACTGGCGGCACAGGCTGACGCGCTGGGTATTGCTGAGCACGTCATTTTTACCGGTTTCCAGAACACGCCTTTTGACTATCTCGCCACCTTTGACGCATTTATTCTGGCTTCGAAGAGCGAAGGCCTGCCGCGCGTCGTGCTGGAGGCAATGCTGCTGAATATTCCCGTGATTGGTTCAAAGGTGACCGGCACGGCAGAATTGATCGATCATGAGTCGACCGGCCTGCTGTTTCCCTGGAGCGACGTGTCGCAACTTGCTCAACATCTGGATAATATCTGGCAGGATCCTGCTCTGCGCGCCCGGCTCGCCGCTGCCGCACACCAGAATGTCTGCAACATGTATGCCATTGAAAGCTATGTTAACGGTGTCGAGGCCGTTCTTGGCGCGCAATAACCAAACGAGAAGAACATGTTTAAATTCCTGAATGCTCGCTACCGCCACATTACCGGGCGTCATAACATTCCTTACGCTTCCCTTCCGGTCACGCGCGATCTCGTTGCGGTGGATTCCATTGTGATCCCGTGTACGGGCGCGGATTTCGTCGAAGAGGCGTTATTGTCAGCGACCTTTGCAGAGCGTTATGCCACCGACGTCAGCGAGATTGTTATCGTCAGCGATCAGCCTGAATCCGCTTTCGGCGAGCTGCCGCCAAAAACCCGCGTTGTTACCCTCACGCTTCCAAAACGTGAAGAAGGTTACCGCTATAAGCAGATCTACCTCAGTCGTCTGGTGAAGCTTAACGCTCCGTTGCAGGCGCGCGGTGAAGGTGTGCTGATGATCGACTCCGATCTCAACCTGCTTAAAATGCCAGAGATCAACATGGCGGATATGCACATCTACTCCAGCTTCCGTCAGGGCAAAATGATTGCCAAGCTGGACGGCGCGCCAGCGGAGAAAGTGCCGGCATATTACAAAGAAACGGTGCGTCCGTATCTGGTCGATCACGTTAACGGCGCGTTTCTTGCCGCCACCAAAAAGACCTGGCGCCGTATCTGCCCGCTGTGGCTGACGCTGTTCCAGGATACCTGGGAGCTGATGGACGACACGCAGCCGCCGACCGATCAGCTGCCGCTCGCTGCGCTGCTGGACATGCTGGATGTAAAAACGGTTAACCTCGGTGACTGGATGAACTGGCCGGTCTCCAAGAAGATCGGCGGTCAGGAAGCCGTTGTGCCGAAAGAGGTGATTGGCGCGCACGGTGGTTTCCCGCTTTCCGAATGGCAGAAGTATCTGGAATCGCCGGATAACAGGCTGCTGTTCAAAGGGCAGGACTACACCCGCAAGGTGCGTTACCTGACGGACGAAGAGAAAAAGAATCATTAAAAAAAGGGGCCGCTGGCCCCTTTTTAATTACTTATCCCAGCTCAGGATCACTTTCCCTGACTGGCCGGACCGCATTGCGTCAAAGCCCTGCTGGAACTCATCGATGGAGAAACGGTGAGTGATAATCGGGGACAGATCCAGACCGGACTGGATCAGCGCGGCCATCTTGTACCAGGTTTCGAACATCTCACGGCCATAGATGCCCTTAATGAACAGCCCCTTGAAGATGACTTTGTTCCAGTCAATGGACATATCTGACGGCGGAATACCCAGCATCGCGATACGGCCACCGTGGTTCATGGTGTCGAGCATGGTGCGGAACGCCGGTGGCGCGCCGGACATCTCCAGACCCACGTCAAAGCCTTCGGTCATGCCCAGCTCTTCCATCACATCGGTCAGGCTCTCTTTCGAGACATCCACCGCGCGGGTGACGCCCATTTTGCGCGCCAGCGACAGGCGGTATTCGTTCACGTCGGTGATCACCACGTTGCGCGCACCCACATGCTTCGCCACGGCTGCCGCCATAATGCCGATGGGGCCCGCACCGGAAACCAGCACGTCTTCACCCACCAGGTCGAAGGAGAGCGCCGTGTGTACCGCGTTGCCGAACGGGTCGAAGATGGAGGCCAGATCGTCAGAGATATTGTCCGGGATTTTGAACGCGTTAAACGCCGGGATCACCAGGTATTCCGCGAAGCAGCCCGGACGGTTCACGCCCACGCCGACGGTGTTGCGGCACAGGTGGGTACGCCCACCGCGACAGTTACGGCAGTGACCGCAGGTAATGTGGCCTTCACCGGAGACGCGATCGCCAATGTTGAAGCCTTTTACTTCCTGGCCGATACCCACCACTTCGCCGACATATTCGTGACCGACAACCATCGGTACCGGAATGGTTTTCTGTGACCACTGGTCCCAGTTGTAGATGTGAACGTCAGTACCGCAGATGGCGGTTTTACGAATTTTGATCAGCAGATCGTTATGACCGACTTCCGGCTCCGGCACGTCGGTCATCCAAATCCCTTCTTCCGCTTTCAGTTTGGATAACGCTTTCATCATACGTCCTCAGGCAATGACGCCCAGCTGTTTGCCGATGCGGGTAAAGGCTTCCACCGCACGTTCAATTTGTTCAGGCGAGTGCGCCGCAGACATCTGGGTGCGGATACGCGCCTGACCTTTTGGTACCACCGGGAAGAAGAACCCGGTCACGTAAATCCCTTCTTTCTGAAGCTCACGAGCAAATTTCTGCGCGACAACCGCGTCGCCCAGCATCACCGGAATGATCGCGTGATCGGCACCGGCCAGGGTGAATCCTGCGGCACTCATTTTTTCACGGAACAGGCGGGCGTTAGCCCACAGGCGGTCGCGTAGCTCAGCTCCGGATTCCACCATCTCCAGCACTTTAATGGAGGCAGCCACAATCGCCGGCGCCAGGGAGTTGGAGAACAGATACGGGCGGGAGCGCTGGCGCAGCCACTCGACCACCTCTTTACGCGCGGCGGTGTAGCCGCCAGACGCGCCGCCGAGCGCTTTGCCCAGCGTACCGGTGATGATATCCACGCGGCCCATTACGTCGCAGTATTCGTGGGAGCCACGACCGTTTTCGCCGACAAAACCGACCGCGTGAGAGTCATCCACCATCACCAGCGCGTCGTATTTATCCGCCAGATCGCACACGCCCTTCAGGTTGGCGATCACACCGTCCATGGAGAACACGCCGTCGGTGGCGATCAGGACGTGGCGAGCCCCCGCTTCACGGGCCTCTTTCAGGCGCGCTTCCAGCTCCACCATGTCGTTGTTGGCGTAGCGGAAACGCTTCGCTTTGCACAGGCGTACGCCGTCGATGATGGAGGCGTGGTTCAGGGCGTCGGAGATAATCGCGTCTTCTGCGCCGAGCAAGGTCTCAAACAGACCGCCGTTGGCGTCGAAGCAGGAGGAGTACAGAATCGCGTCTTCCATTCCGAGGAAGTTCGCCAGCTTTTGCTCAAGCTGCTTGTGGCTGTCCTGCGTACCGCAGATAAAGCGAACGGAGGCCATACCGAAACCGTGGGTGTCCATGCCGTTTTTCGCCGCGGCAATTAGCTCAGGGTGATTCGCAAGACCTAAATAGTTGTTCGCGCAAAAGTTGATCACATGGCTGCCGTCGGCAACGGTGATGTCCGCCTGCTGGGCAGACGTGATAATACGCTCTTCTTTGAACAACCCTTCCGCACGTGCGGTGTCGAGGTCGCTGTTTAACTGTTTGTAAAAATCACCACGCATTGCAATTCTCCAGACTCGGCAAATTTTGGCACATATTACCCAAACCAATAGTTCATGACGAGATGACGCAGTATCTCTTCTCGTTTTTGCAGCATAAATCACGCGTACCCCTGCTGCATATCGGTGAATGGCTGAAGCCTGAGCATTGTGATGATATGATAAAGAGATTAGCGTTCGGGATATTCCCCGACTCATACTTCAAAGGTTACAGTTATGATCATCGTTACTGGCGGCGCGGGCTTTATCGGCAGCAATATTGTTAAGGCCCTCAATGACAAAGGCATCACCGACATTCTGGTGGTAGACAACCTGAAAGACGGCACCAAGTTCGTGAACCTGGTGGATCTGAACATCGCTGACTACATGGATAAAGAAGACTTCCTTATCCAGATTATGGCGGGTGAAGAGTTCGGCGAGATCGAAGCCATCTTCCACGAAGGTGCGTGCTCCTCCACCACCGAGTGGGACGGCAAGTACATGATGGATAACAACTATCAGTACTCCAAAGAGCTCCTGCACTACTGCCTGGAGCGTGAAATTCCGTTCCTGTACGCCTCTTCCGCGGCAACTTACGGTGGGCGCACTTCAGATTTCATCGAATCCCGCGAATATGAGCAGCCGCTGAACGTTTACGGTTACTCCAAGTTCCTGTTTGATGAGTACGTACGTCAGATCCTGCCAGAAGCGAACTCGCAGATTGTCGGCTTCCGCTACTTCAACGTCTACGGGCCGCGCGAAGGCCACAAAGGCAGCATGGCGAGCGTGGCGTTCCACCTGAACACCCAATTAAATAACGGCGAAAGCCCGAAACTGTTCGAAGGCAGCGACGGCTTCAAGCGTGACTTCGTCTACGTGGGCGATGTGGCGGCAGTAAACCTGTGGTTCCTGGAAAATGGCGTGTCCGGCATTTTCAACCTGGGCACCGGCCGCGCGGAATCCTTCCAGGCGGTGGCAGACGCGACGCTGGCGTACCATAAGAAAGGCAGCATCGAGTACATTCCGTTCCCGGATAAGCTGAAAGGCCGCTACCAGGCATTCACCCAGGCGGACCTGACTAACCTGCGCGCCGCAGGCTACGACAAGCCGTTCAAGACCGTTGCCGAAGGCGTAACGGAATATATGGCCTGGCTGAACCGCGACGCATAAGCATGAAAATTCTGGTGATCGGCCCGTCATGGGTGGGCGACATGATGATGTCGCAAAGTCTCTATCGCACGCTCAAGGCGCGTTATCCCCAGGCGATAATCGACGTGATGGCACCCGCATGGTGCCGTCCGCTGTTATCGCGTATGCCGGAAGTGAACGAGGCGATCCCGATGCCGCTCGGACACGGGGCGCTGGAAATCGGTGAACGCCGCAAACTCGGCCACAGCCTGCGCGAGAAACGCTATGACCGCGCGTACGTGCTGCCTAACTCCTTCAAATCCGCCCTTGTGCCCTTCTTTGCGGGCATCCCGCACCGTACCGGCTGGCGCGGTGAAATGCGCTACGGCCTGCTGAACGACGCCCGGGTGCTGGATAAAGAGGCCTGGCCGCTGATGGTGGAGCGCTACGTGGCGCTGGCCTACGACAAAGGCGTGATGCGCAGCGCGAAAGATCTGCCGCAGCCGCTGCTGTGGCCGCAGCTCCAGGTAAGCGATGGGGAGAAATCCCACACCTGCAACGCATTTGGCATTTCGTCCGAACGCCCGATGATTGGGTTCTGCCCTGGCGCAGAATTCGGTCCGGCAAAACGCTGGCCGCACTATCACTATGCAGAGCTGGCGAAACAGCTTATCGATGAAGGCTATCAGATTGTGCTGTTTGGCTCGGCGAAAGATCATGAGGCGGGCAATGAAATTCTCGCCACGCTGAGCACCGAGCAACAGGCATGGTGCCGAAACCTGGCCGGGGAAACGCAGCTCGAGCAGGCGGTTATCCTGATTGCCGCCTGTAAGGCCGTGGTCAGTAACGACTCTGGCCTGATGCACGTCGCCGCCGCGCTGGATCGCCCGCTGGTCGCGCTGTATGGCCCAAGCAGCCCGGACTTCACGCCGCCGCTGTCGCACAAGGCGCGCGTGATCCGTTTGATCACCGGCTACCACAAGGTGCGCAAAGGCGATGCCGCAGAAGGTTACCATCAGAGCCTGATCGACATTACCCCGCAGCGTGTTCTCGAAGAACTCAACGCACTGCTGTTGAGCGAAGAAGGATAACGGATGCGGGTATTGATCGTTAAAACCTCCTCAATGGGTGATGTTCTGCATACGCTGCCGTCGCTGACGGACGCCATGCGGGCCATTCCCGGCATCCGTTTTGACTGGGTGGTGGAAGAAGGCTTCGCGCAGATCCCCACCTGGCATGAAGCGGTTGATCGCGTGATCCCGGTGGCCATTCGCCGCTGGCGCAAAGCATGGTTCTCCGCACAGATTAAAGCCGAACGCAAAGCCTTCCGCGAAGCGGTGCAGGCCCGGCGTTACGACGCGATCGTCGACGCCCAGGGGCTAGTGAAAAGCGCCGCGCTGGTCACGCGTCTGGCGCACGGCGTAAAGCACGGCATGGACTGGCAAACCGCCCGCGAACCGCTGGCGAGCCTGTTCTATAATCGTCGCCACCATATTGCGAAGCAGCAGCACGCCGTGGAACGTACCCGCGAGCTGTTCGCTAAGAGTCTCGGCTATGCAAAACCCGACCTCCAGGGTGACTACGCCATCGCACAGCATTTTCTGCGCGAAACGGACAAGGATATCGCGCCCTATCTGGTCTTCCTGCATGCCACAACGCGCGACGATAAGCACTGGCCGGAAACGCACTGGAGAAGGCTGATTGAACTAATGCAACCTTGCGGTATCCATATTAAACTCCCGTGGGGCGCTGAACATGAGCGGCAGCGAGCGGAACGTCTGGCAGCAGGTTTTTCCCACGTCGAGGTGTTACCCAAACTCACGCTGGCGCAGGTTGCCGCACAGCTGGCGGGCGCTAACGCCGTCGTTTCTGTGGATACAGGGTTAAGCCATTTAACCGCCGCACTGGATCGTCCTAATATCACGATTTTCGGCCCGACCGATCCGGGGTTGATCGGGGGTTACGGTAAAAACCAGCATCAGATGGTTAGCCCTACGCAACAAACGAAGGATATTAGCGCAGATGCTATTTTTTCATTTTTACAGGGCAGCCATCGGCTTTCCAACAGGGATATTTAACCCATGAGTTATGTATTTCTGCTGATTTTACTCTTTCCGGTGAAACTCATCCGGAAGCTGTTTCGAAAGGACACGGGCAAAAACCTTGTCATTCAGACAGCCAAAATCGGTGACTTTATTAATGCGACGCCTCTTCTGGCATATCTGCAAAAAAGCGATGTGTTGATCAGTCGCAGCGTTGGCGCGCTGGCGAAGCATGATGAGACTATTGAGCAGATCTATTTTATTGAGCAGCATAAGCGCAACCTGTGGCGTAAACTGTGCTTCGCGTGCAGGATCATGAACCGCTACGACAACGTCTACCTGCTACAGCCCAACAGCGTGAACCTCTTTTTTGCCGCCGTCTGCAATGCCAAAAACAAACAATTTTTAAGCATTTACACGCGCAGGTGGTATCACGGGATTTTCTATCTCGCAGCCGACGGCACCGTTGAGCATGGCAAAAAAACGCTTTCGGTGACGAACTACCTGAAACTGGCCGACCGCTCGCTCACGTGGCAAGACTCTCCCAAGCACGCCACAAAGCCACTCTTCAAGCCGACGACCTGGCCGGCCATTCTTGATAAACCTGGCGTTATCCGCATCGGCATCAGTATTGCGGCGGGCAATAAAGCCAAAACCGTCCCTCCGGTTATCTGGAAGCGGATTGTTGATCAACTTGCTGATTTACCCTGCGAGTTTTATGTCTTCGGCGCGCCAAACGAACAGTCGTGGATGGACGATATCACCCGTCTTTACGGTGACATCCCCAATTTTATCAATCTTATTGGCAAAATTTCGCTGGAAGAGCTTCCCTGGGCCATTTCTAAGATGGACTGCTATATCGCGTCTGACTCGGGGAATGTCTACATCGCAGACGCCGTCGGCGTGCCGGTGGTCCTGCTGTTTGGACCGTGTTGTCACTATGAACAGCGTCCGCTTGGCAATGTGATGCTGATCGGGAATGACGATAACATTTGTTCTTATGTGTTTGAAACGCGCTATTACTTCCCGCAAGAACGGGAAGCGCTATTCTCTGTCACTGACTCCGCGTTAAACGATCTTCAGCAGTTTATCCGTACATTACCAAAAGCCCGCTCACTGGCTAGCGCTACCGACGCTCAAGGAAACTAATTTTTATGGCTTTTTTAAGCGTCATTATTGCTGCGCATAACGCTGAAGCTACGCTGCACGCCACGCTTTCAAGCCTGCTGGCAGCAACCGATCAGGACACTGAAATTATTATTTTCAATGACAGTTCTGAGGATGCCACGCAGGCAATAATTGATGAGTGGTCGCCGAAATTTCCTCAGATCATAACGCGCACCGTGAACTTTCGTAACGTAGGCCGGGTAAGAAACAGCGCTGTCGCGCTGGCATCGGGTGAGTATATTACGATGCTCGACAGTGATGATTGCTTAAAGCCGGGCAGCCTCAGGGACGCAATAGCCTTCCTGAAAGCGCAACGTCCGGACATGTTACTGACTCGTTTGCTTGAGATTCGCGATCCCCGGAAAATAACGTCAGACTGGCAGGGATTTAATCCTGTGCCATTGTCACAACATGAAGCAATTACTCGTTTCTTACGTCATAAAGACTTTCAGGCACATCTCATTGGCCAGTTTATTCATCGTAGCCTTTACGAGAAAAATCCCATACCTCCGATGTTATGTTATGAGGATTTCGCTGTCTTCCCGGGAATGTTGATGCAATCGAGCAAAATAGCCTATCAACGCCAGGGGCATTATTATTACATCAAGCGTCGCGACAGTTTGTCGAGCAGTCTGGACGCCAGCAAAATTTCAACGCTTGTCGAATGCACGTTACAGATGGAAAGAAAATTTCCGTCACGCTACAAACATCTCGTCAATTGCCACTGGTTTGATATTTACAGCAACCATCGGTCCTGTCTGACAGACCAACAATTGCAGCTCGTGAAACAACGCGTAAAGACCATGTATACATTGTCTTTTTTCCTGTCCACCGATGTTCGTTTTAGCTACAAAAAAAGGGTTATTGAGGCGTTATGGAAAAAATAAAACCACACCTAACGACTCAATACGCCTGGCGGGCATAACTATTTTTTGTACTGGTAAAACTCCGCCAGCGTCATCCCCACGGTCTTATCTGATAACCAGGTAAAGAGTTGCTCCAGATCCTGATACAGCCCCTCAATCGCGGCCTCGTCTTTAAAAGTAGGGCTCCCGCCAGGCATAAATTCCGACGAATGCAGCATGAATTCCACGTAGTCATTCCCCTGAGCCAGGCACTGCTGCGCAACCTTAATCATCTCCGCCGCATTTCCTCCGGACGGACGTAACCAGTTAACTGACGGAGAACGGTATTTACCGCGCAGACGATCATAACCCTGCTTCAGGGAATTCAGCCATGCCGGGTGTTTATACTGGATGCTCATCGGCACTTCAAGGAGAGGGCTGTTTCCCGGCCGGGAAATGTCGTCTACGTCCAAAAAGTAGGCACTATCGGGAAAATGCTGGTAATTCGTTCCGCCATTACCCTGCGGGGCACCTTTCGCGTTGCGCCAGTTCACGCGCGGCGTAACGGAACAATCTACCTGATACCCCAGCTCAATCAGCAACTGGGCGTAACGGCTGTCGAATGCCCAGCGCCCGGCGCGATGGCTGAGCATTTTTGTCTGGAAAGTCTCTTCCAGTAAGCGGGTCATGAAGAGCACTTTCTCACGCATGACCTCGTCTGAAAACTCAATCAGATAAGGCTGCCAGCGCCAGTCATCACCGGTCAGATCGTGCTCCGGAGGGCTATTCCAGGCATGGAGATGCATTCCCACCTCACCCTGGCCGCGGGCTATGACCTCTTTCGCGAACTCAATGAATACCGGTTCGACTGCCATCTCGTAGTTGGTCAGCCAGACGGGCTTAAAGCCGAAGCGTTCACAAAGCGCCTGAAACCGCGCCAGGTAGCGCGCGTTTTCCGTTTTGATCACCCGGTGGTTCTGCCAGAGATTATCCCCTTCGGTATCGATCGTGATGATAAACGCTGGTTTTTTCATAATGAGCCCGCAAGACAAAATAGTTAGCGCTATGTTACGCACGCCCGAAAGCAGGAGTAAACCCTTCCAGGGAAATTCCTGACATTATGGAGAAAGAGTGCAAGTCGTTACCAGGTCTATTAGAATTGCCAATAGTACAACGCCGATAAGATGATGATGAATAACTTACCTGACACGCCTGATTTGCGCATTTTACTGATCAAACTTCGCCATCATGGTGACATGTTACTCACCACCCCCGTCATCAATTCATTACGCCAGAAATGGCCTGACGCCCAAATCGACGTGCTTCTCTATGAAGAGACGCGAGACATGCTCGCCGCGCATCCGGCAATCAGGACGATCTATGGTATCGATCGTAAATGGAAGCAGCTGGGGACGCTGAAGCACCTGCAAAAAGAGTGGCAGTTGCTTCGTGCTTTACGTGCTCAGCATTATCATCTGGTGATCAATCTTGCCGATCAGTGGCGCAGCGCGATTGTTACCCGCTTCACCGGCGCACCGGTTCGGCTCGGGTTCGCTTTTAACAAGCGCAATAATGCCTTCTGGCGTTTTTGTCACAGTGAACTGGTCTCGGTCGCCAGCCATCAGTCGCTGCACACCGTTGAACAAAATCTCTCCATACTGTCAGCGCTGCCGGTAATGGCCAACCCTACCGTGACCATGGCTTACAGCGCGGATGACTGGCGCCATGCTCACCAAAAGCTGTCGCAAAAGGGCGTGGGAGACCGCTACATCGTTATTCAACCCACTTCACGCTGGTTCTTTAAGTGCTGGGATGAAGGCAAAATGGCGCAAACTATCGCCGCGTTGCAACAGGACGGCCACACTATCGTCCTCACGGCGGGACCGGACAAGAAAGAGCTGGCGATGATTGACCGCATTCTTGCCGCCTCCCCGCAGACGGGTGTTGTATCGCTGGCAGGGCAGTTAACCCTGCGCCAGCTGGCCTCGCTAATCGATCACGCGATCCTGTTCATTGGCGTTGACTCCGTACCCATGCACATGGCCGCCGCTCTTCAGACG
This sequence comes from Enterobacter cloacae complex sp. P18RS, assembly GCF_014982105.1. Lineage (NCBI taxonomy): Bacteria > Pseudomonadati > Pseudomonadota > Gammaproteobacteria > Enterobacterales > Enterobacteriaceae > Enterobacter > Enterobacter cloacae complex sp. P18RS. The sequence continues at coordinate 105,913 of NZ_JADCKV010000014.1, forward strand.
CCCTGCGTGGCGCTGTTTGGCCCGTCAAAATTGACGTTCTGGTCGCCATGGCAGGTTAACGGAGAGGTCATCTGGGCAGGTAACTACGGCCCGCTTCCCAACCCTGACGCCATTGATACAAAAACGACGGAACGTTATCTCGACGCCATCCCCGTTGATGTTGTCGTCTCCGCCGCAAGGAGATACCTGCAATGAAGCTTCATCGTCTGGCCATTGTGCGCCAAAAATATCGTCCGGATGGGGGAGCAGAACGTTTTGTCTCCAGGGCACTTACCGCGCTGAGCAATCAAAATCTTGAGCTCAACGTCATCACCCGCGAGTGGCAGGGCGAAAAGCAGGACGACTGGCATATTCATATTTGCGATCCCCGAAAGTGGGGCCGCATCAGCCGTGAGCGCGGCTTTGCACACGCCGCGCGCGCGCTGTGGCAGCAACAGCAGTTTGATATTGTCCAGAGCCACGAACGTATTCCGGGCTGCGATATTTACCGCGCCGGGGATGGTGTACATCGACGCTGGCTGCTACAGCGTACGCGTATTCTCCCCGCCTGGCGCGCGAAGCTGCTTATGCACGATCGCTATCACCGCTACGTGATGCACGCAGAACGTGAAATGTACCAGGCTCCCGAGTTGAAAGCCGTTATCTGTAATGCGGAGATGATCAAGCGCGAAATCGTCGAAGACTTTGATATTGACGCAAAAAAGATACATGTGATTTATAATTCAATAGATTCCAGCCGCTTCGTTCCGGCAGAAGAGAGGCAACGCGCTGTACTGCGTCAGCAATTTGGCTTACCCGCTGATGCCGTCATTTTCTGCTTCGTGGGTTCAGGGTTTGAACGTAAGGGGCTGGCAAGCGCTATTCGGGCTATAGCAGGAACCTCGGCGTGGCTGGTTGTGGTCGGTCAGGATAAAGCGGAAAGCCGTTATCGCGACCTCGCCCGTTCATTAGGCTGTGAGGGGCAAATCCGTTTCCTGGGGATGCAAAAAGAGACGCTGCCATTTTATCAGCTTTCTGATGGTTTACTGCTGCCGACGCTGTATGATCCTTTCCCTAACGTCATACTTGAAGCGATGGCCTGTGGTTTGCCCGTCATTACGTCAGAGAGTTGCGGTGGTTCAGAATTTATTGAGCAAGGCCAGAACGGGTTTTACTGTGATGCACTTGATATCCACACATTGAAGGAGGCCGTCATGTCCATCCCTTCACTGGAAAAAAATAACAATATGGGGCTTGCGGCGCGTGAACGCGTCAGAGAAGCAACCCCTGAAAAACTATCAAGTCAGCTTATTTCGCTTTATCAAAAATTACTGGATTAATAATGCGCATCCTAATGATTATTGATGGTTTACCCGGTGGAGGAGCCGAAAAAACGGTTCTCACCCTCTCCAGCGGACTGACAGAACTGGGGCATCAGGTCACCCTTTTCTCCTTACGGAAGGTGTGCGACTACGCCATTCCGGAAGGCATCGATTTTCAGGTTGTGCAGGATACCTGTAAAAAACCCTGGCGGAAGCTGACCGAGATCCCGCGTCGCGCCCGTTTGCTGGATCGCGCCATCGAGCAGGCAGAACGCAGCGGTAAATTTGACGTCGTGTTCTCACATCTGCATAAAACCGACCGTATCGTGGCGCACAGCCGCGTGCTGGATCGGGATAAGGTCTGGTTCTGCGTACACGGGATGTTCTCCTTCTCCTATTTGCGCCATCGCAGCGGGATTTCTCGCTGGTTTAAGCATTATAAGATCCGTCATACCTATGAAAACCGCAACGTGGTGGCGGTATCCGGCGCCGTGCTGCACGATCTGTCTGAAGTACTCGCGATCCCCCTGCGGCGCAAAGCGGTTATCCATAACCCCTTTGATATCCCTGAAATTCAGCGTCTGGCGGAAGCGCCCTTTGAGATGCAGGGGCAGGATTACATTATCCACGTTGGCCGTTTTCATGAACACAAACGTCACGACAGGCTGCTGCGGGCGTTTGCGCTGAGCAAGATCGACGCATCGTTGGTGTTGATGGGCAAAGGTTCTGACGCGAAAATAAATCAGCTCAAACAGCTTGCCGCTAAGCTGGGAATTGAAAACAAGATCGTCTTCCGCCCGTTCGAAACCAACCCCTACCCGTGGATCAAAGGGGCACGCCTTTTAGTGTTAAGTTCCGACTGCGAAGGTTTTGGTAATGTACTGGTAGAGTCCATTATCTGTCAGACCCCACCGGTGAGTACAAACTGCCCTGGCGGCCCTGCTGAGATCCTTACTGGCCCCCTGGCGCGTGGTCTGACAGCGTTAACCGACGAATCACTGGCGAAAACACTGGCAGAACTGTATGCCTCTCCGCCGGTTGTTGATCGCGAAACGATCGCATCGTTCGGTATCAACGCCATTTGCCAGCAATACATTGCTTTGGTCGACAACCAAAAATAATCAGGTTTCATATGCAAAATTCAGCGCCTTTATTAAGCGTGGTGGTGGCCGTTTATAACGGTGAAGCTTTTCTCGATCAGTTCTTTACCTGCCTTGTAAATCAACACATCGACAGTATGGAAGTCATCATCGTGAATGACGGTTCCACTGACCGCTCGATGCAGATTGTCGAAAAATGGCGCGAAAAGCTGCCACAGATGCAGGTTATTGAACAACCTAATCAGGGCGTGTCCATCGCGCGTAATACTGGCCTGGCCGTTGCGACCGGGCAGTATCTCTCTTTCCCGGATATTGATGATGTCTTCAAACCCGGCATGTACCAGCGTCTGCTGGATATGGCCGTCACGCAGAACCTGGATGTCGCCACCTGCAATGGCAACTACGTCTGGGAAAATAACAAAAAACCGTCTCGCCCTATCTTCCCTGAAGATAAGCTCGCCTCAACGGGCGTCATGAATGGCGCGGCATGGTTAAAAAAGGCGCTGGATTCACGTAAGTTCCTGCATGTGACCTGGCTGAATATCTATCGTCACGATTTTATTCGTCAGCACGGCTTCCGTTTCGAGCCAGGCCTGCGCCATCAGGATATCCCGTGGACGACTGAGGTGCTGCTTGCCGCGGAACGCGTTCAGTACACCAGCGAACGCTTTTACGACTACTACATTCACTCCGCCTCGGTATCGCACACCCCGGATAATGACGACACGCTGATTCGCTCTGCGCGCCATTATATGAAGATCCTGAAGATGCTTGATGCCATTAACCAGCGCTACCCGGATAAAGTGAAAAATATCCCGGCCTGTTACTGGCAAATCGCTAAAGAGGGTCTGGGAATTATTCATACCTTCGACAACATGAAGGATGAGGCGAAGAAATCAATGATAATCAAAGAGTTCTTCGACACCGGGATCTGGAAGCTCATCTGGAAAAGTGCCAAAAGCCCGCGTTTGCGCTGGCGCCTGGGCCGGCGCTACTTCCGTTTAAAACGGTATCTGGCATAAGAGATAGCTTTAGCACGCTTAAATGCTTAGAATTTCCCGGCCGAAACTAAAAAAACGGATAATCGCTTGGAATTGTTGTATACCGCCCTGCTCTACATCATTCAGCCACTGGTGTGGCTGCGACTGTTGCTTCGTAGCCGTAAAGCGCCTGCGTACCGTAAACGCTGGGCCGAACGTTATGGCTACTGCCGCAATAAAGTGGCGCCGGACGGTATTCTGCTGCATTCCGTGTCAGTCGGGGAAACGCTGGCCGCCATTCCACTGGTGCGTGCCCTGCGCCACCGTTATCCGTCACTGCCCATCACCGTCACCACGATGACGCCAACCGGCTCAGAGCGCGTGATGTCTGCCTTCGGTAAAGACGTGCATCACGTCTACCTGCCGTACGATCTCCCCTGCGCCATGAACCGTTTCCTGAATACCGTGCGCCCTAAACTGGTGATCGTCATGGAAACCGAACTGTGGCCGAATATGATTTCCGCCCTGCATGCCCGTAAAATTCCTTTGGTTATCGCCAACGCGCGTCTGTCGGAACGCTCGGCGAAAGGGTACGGCAAGCTGGGTAAATTTATGCGTCGCCTGCTCAGCAAAATCACGCTGATCGCCGCGCAGAACGAAGAAGATGCCGCGCGCTTTATCGCCCTCGGCCTGAAGCGCAACCAGCTTGCGGTCACGGGTAGCCTGAAGTTCGATATTTCCGTCACCCCTGAACTCGCCGCCCGTGCGGTAACACTGCGTCGTCAGTGGGCGCCGCGTCGCCAGGTCTGGATTGCCACCAGCACCCATGATGGCGAAGAAGCCATTATTCTTCAGGCTCACCGCCAGCTGCTGGAAAAATTCCCTGATTTACTGCTGATTCTGGTTCCTCGCCATCCTGAGCGTTTTAAAGATGCCCGCGAGATGGTGCAAAAAGGCGGTTTCAGCTTCACCCTGCGCAGCAGCGGCGAAATCCCCTCTGGCAGCACGCAGGTGGTGATTGGCGATACGATGGGCGAACTGATGCTGCTGTACGGGATCGCCGATCTTGCATTCGTTGGCGGAAGCCTGGTGGAGCGCGGTGGTCATAACCCGCTGGAGCCAGCAGCCCACGCCATCCCCGTACTGATGGGGCCACACACGTTTAACTTCAAAGATATCTGCGCGAAATTGCAGCAAGCCGATGGCTTAATCACCGTGACCGACGCGGATTCGGTGGTCAAAGAGGTCTCTACCCTTCTGACTGACGAAGATTACCGCCTGTGGTACGGTCGTCACGCCGTTGAAGTCCTGCATCAGAACCAGGGGGCGCTGACCCGTCTGCTGCAACTTCTGCAACCTTACCTGCCGCAGCGGAGCCACTAATGTCAACGCGTCTGTCGGTCGTGATGATCGCCAAAAACGCCGCCGACCTGCTTCCGGATTGCCTGGCCTCTGTTGCCTGGGCTGACGAAATCGTCATTCTCGACTCCGGAAGTACGGACAACACGGCGGACGTTGCCCGTGCAGCCGGGGCAAAAGTCTTTACCGACACCGACTGGCAGGGCTACGGTATTCAGCGCCAGCGTGCGCAGGGTTACGCCACGGGCGATTACGTGTTGATGATCGATACCGATGAGCGCGTCACCCCGGAACTCCGACAGGCCATTCAAACGGTGCTTGCCGCGCCACAGCCCGGCGCGGTCTACAGTATCGCGCGTCGTAACTATTTCCTGGGCCGCTTTATGCGCCACAGCGGCTGGTACCCCGACCGCGTGATGCGCCTCTATGCGCGCGAGCGTTATCAGTACAACGACAACCTGGTCCATGAATCTCTGGCCTGCGATAGCGCTCAGGTCATCCCTCTGACGGGCGATCTGCTTCATCTGACCTGCCGCGATTTCGCCAGCTTCCAGCGGAAACAGCTGAACTATGCCACCGCCTGGGCACAGGAGCGGCATACGCGCGGCAAGAAGGCCACGCTGACCGGCATCTTCACCCACACGCTGGGCGCGTTTCTGAAAACGCTGCTGCTGCGTGGCGGCGTGCTGGACGGCAAACAGGGCTGGTTACTGGCCGTAGTGAATGCCCAGTATACTTTCAACAAATACACCGAGCTGTGGGCGCTGAACCGCGGCTACTCAGAGAAAACGTGAGCCATGAGCACAAAAGCGATTTATCCGGGTACCTTCGATCCGATCACTAACGGTCATCTTGATATCATCACCCGTGCGGCGTGTATGTTCGACAAGGTGATTCTGGCCATTGCCGCCAGCCCGAGCAAAAAGCCGATGTTCGACCTGAACGAACGCGTGCAGCTTGCCACCGATGCGATTTCGCATCTGTCGAATGTTGAGGTCGTCGGATTCAGCGACTTGATGGCAAACTTTGCCCGTGACCGGCAGGCCAATATCCTGATCCGCGGTCTTCGCGCGGTAGCAGACTTCGAATATGAGATGCAGCTGGCACACATGAACCGCCATCTGATGCCGGAGCTGGAGAGCGTATTCCTGATGCCCTCCAAAGAGTGGTCCTTCATCTCTTCCTCACTGGTGAAAGAGGTGGCGCGCCATCACGGGGACGTTACCCACTTCCTGCCGGTTAACGTCCACCAGGCGTTGATGGAAAAGCTAAAGTAACCCTACTTCTGGCACTGACGGCAGTAAAACGTGGCGCGCTGAGCGTGCTTCGTGGCAATAATCGGCGTCCCGCAGGCTCTGCACGGCTCACCCTTACGGCCATAAACCTGCAACTCCTGCGCAAAATAGCCCGGCTTCCCGTCGCTTTGCAGGAAATCCTTCAGCGTCGTCCCGCCCTGCTCAATTGAGCGCAGCAGTACCGCTTTAATTACTCTGACCAGCAGCTCGCACTCCTGCGCCGACAGCGAGGAGGCCAGCCGATCGGGATGGATCCCGGCGGCAAACAACGATTCGCTGGCATAGATATTTCCCACGCCCACCACCAGCTTGTTATCCATCAGCCAGGGTTTAATCGGGGTTTTCTTTTTCGCGCACTTCTCTTTGAGATAATCCGCGTTAAACGCCTCTGACAGCGGCTCAGGTCCGAGATGCGCCAGCACGTTGTGTCCTTCCAGCTCTTTGGTCCACAGCCATGCGCCAAAGCGACGCGGGTCGGTGTAACGCAGCACTTTGCCGTTACTCATCACCAGATCAACGTGGTCGTGCTTTTCCGCAGGCAACTCTTCGGTGAGGATGCGCAGGCTTCCCGACATGCCCAGATGGATAATGATCCAGCCGTCAGGCAGCTCCAGCAGCAGGTATTTCGCGCGGCGCTGCACGCTCAGGACGGGTTTGTCGCTTAACGCGTGGATCTCATCGGACACCGGCCAGCGCAGACGCCCGTTGCGAACGACAGCATGAAGAATAGTCGCGCCAACCAGATGGGGCTCAATGCCGCGGCGGCTGGTCTCTACCTCAGGTAATTCAGGCATGGTTCCTCCGTTGAGATGCAGAATGCAAAAAACCCCGCAGTTGCGGGGTTTTTCAATACAAGGAGACTAAAATTATTTGATTTTAGCTTCTTTGTACAGTACGTGCTGGCGTACAACTGGATCGAATTTTTTCAGTTCCAGTTTTTCCGGCTTAGTACGTTTGTTCTTCGTGGTGGTGTAGAAGTGACCTGTACCAGCAGAAGAAACCAGCTTGATTTTCTCGCGAATACCTTTAGCCATGATTTATTTCCTCTTTAAGTACTTAGTACTTTTCGCCACGGGCACGCAGTTCGGACAGAACTGTATCGATGCCTTTCTTATCGATTACACGCATACCTTTAGCAGATACGCGCAGGGTGACAAAACGCTTCTCGCTCTCAACCCAGAAACGGTGAGAGTGCAGGTTCGGCAGGAAACGGCGTTTAGTCGCGTTCAGTGCGTGGGAACGGTTGTTACCGGTCACCGGACGCTTGCCAGTAACTTGGCAGACTCGGGACATGTCTATTCTCCAAAAATCAAATTAGCTCGAGCTTCGTATGGGGTATCGGCGCCTCGTCAGGCTTTACAGCCCGGTCATCGCATAGTTCTATTGAACTCTCGATTGCCAGGCCCAAATGCCAAACCCGAGATTCTCAAAGGTGGCGTAGTATACGCTGACTCGGCGGTGTGCTCAAGTCCCGAACAGACAAAGATCCCGATGGATCGCGAGAAAAGGCCTAAATCCAGCCACGTTCGGCAAAAGAAATGTACTCTCCGCGGCCAATTATCAGATGGTCCAGCACACGAATGTCCATGAATTGACAGCATTTGATAATACGTTCGGTAATTGCTTTGTCAGCTCTGCTTGGTTCTGCACAGCCAGAGGGGTGATTATGCGCGAGGATCACGCCGGCTGCATTCACTTTTATCGCTTCCCGCACAATTTCACGCGGATGCACCTCAACGTGGCTCAATGTTCCCGAAAAAAGGCGGGTATGTTTCAGTACCCGGTTTTTGTTATCGAGAAAGATCACCATAAAGATCTCCCGCTCCAGATCGGAGAGCTGGCTTTGCAGAAATTCGCGGGTCATGTCGGGGGTGAGGATCGGGTCTTCTTCCTCCATACGCACGTTGTAAAATCGCCGGGCCAGCTCGGCAATGCCCCGTAACTGGGCATATTTCGCCACGCCAATGCCCTCAACGTGCGTAAACGCCTCCAGCTCAGCGGTCAGCAATCCATACAGTGAACCGAAATGGTCTATCAGTTCTTTCGCCAGCGTAAATACCGTTTTCCCCGGCGTGCCTGTGCGTAAAAAGAGCGCCAGCAGCTCGTCGTCCTTTAACAACGTGACGCCATGACGCAGCATTTTTTCACGCGGTAACAGCAGTTCAGTCTCTTCCATGCCCGGCCTCCTTCTGTTTGCCATTATGCTGCCACAGGCAAATTCGGGGTTCGACGCTGGCATTTCGTTCTTGCGTAACGCCTCGCAAAGTGAATTAAGGACATCATCACCCCGTTTTAGGGATTGTGATAAAATGCCCGCTCTCTGGTGAAACCCAACAGGAAAGAATCATGATGAGCCTGGCCGGTAAAAAAATCGTTCTTGGCGTCAGCGGCGGTATTGCTGCCTATAAAACGCCAGACCTGGTGCGCCGTTTGCGCGAGCGCGGGGCCGACGTACGGGTCGCGATCACCGAAGGCGGCAAAGCCTTTATCACCCCGCTGAGCCTGCAAGCCGTCTCGGGATACCCGGTATCCGACAGCCTGCTCGACCCGGCAGCCGAAGCCGCAATGGGCCACATTGAGCTGGGGAAATGGGCCGATCTGGTTATCCTTGCCCCCGCCACGGCAGATTTAATTGCCCGCGTGGCAGCCGGTATGGCGAACGATCTGGTAACGACCATTTGCCTCGCCACGCCTGCGCCCGTCGCGGTTGTGCCCGCAATGAACCAGCAGATGTACCGCAACGCCGCTACCCAGCATAATCTGGACACGCTGGCCTCGCGCGGCCTGCTGATTTGGGGACCGGACAGTGGCAGCCAGGCCTGCGGCGACGTTGGGCCAGGGCGTATGCTCGACCCATTGACGATTGTTGATATGGCCGCCGCCCATTTCTCGCCTGTCAACGATCTGCAACATCTCAACATCATGATTACCGCGGGCCCCACGCGCGAGCCGCTGGATCCGGTGCGTTACATCACCAACCACAGCTCCGGCAAAATGGGCTTTGCGATTGCTGCCGCGGCAGCCAAACGCGGCGCGAACGTCACGCTAGTGAGCGGCCCGGTGTCGCTTACCACCCCTGCGTTTGTGCAGCGTATTGATGTAACGACCGCGCTGGAAATGGAAGCCGCCGTACAGGCACATGCTCAACAGCAGCATATTTTTATCGGCTGTGCGGCCGTCGCTGATTACCGCGCCGAAACCATTGCCGACGCTAAAATTAAAAAGCAAGGTGATGAATTAACAATAAAAATGGTGAAGAACCCGGATATCGTTGCCGGTGTCGCCGCATTGAAAACTCATCGACCTTACGTTGTTGGGTTTGCCGCAGAAACGAATAATGTGGAAGAATATGCCCGGCAAAAACGTACCCGCAAAAACCTCGATTTGATTTGCGCGAACGACGTATCGCTGTCCACGCAAGGATTTAACAGCGACAACAACGCATTGCACCTTTTCTGGCAGGATGGAGATAAAGTCTTACCGCTTGAGCGCAAAGAACTCCTGGGCCAACACTTACTGGACGAGATCGTTACCCGTTATGATGAAAAAAATCGACGTTAAGATTCTGGACCCGCGCGTTGGCGAGCAATTTCCGCTGCCAACGTATGCCACCTCCGGCTCTGCCGGTCTTGACCTGCGCGCCTGTCTTGATGACGCCGTAGAACTGGCGCCGGGTGCAACGACCCTGATCCCGACCGGGCTGGCGATTCACATTGCTGACCCGTCACTGGCAGCGGTGATCCTGCCGCGCTCTGGCCTGGGCCACAAGCATGGCGTCGTGCTGGGTAATCTGGTCGGCCTGATCGATTCTGACTATCAGGGTCAGCTGATGGTATCCGTCTGGAACCGTGGCCAGTACAGCTTCACCATTGAGCCGGGCGAGCGTATCGCGCAGATGGTGTTTGTACCGGTGGTGCAGGCAGAATTTAACCTGGTGGCAGACTTCGACGCTACCGACCGTGGCGAAGGCGGCTTCGGCCATTCCGGGCGCAAATAACCGCCCGACAAACACGCATCTCACAGCGCCATAATGCAATAACAAACCGCAAACGTCAGTTTGCGGGTCGCTGTGTGGTTGCCAGCCTGACAAGTGCTTATTTTCAGGGGTATTTTGTAACATGGCAGAAAAACAAACCGCGAAAAGGAATCGTCGCGAAGAAATACTTCAATCTCTGGCTCTGATGCTTGAATCCAGCGACGGCAGTCAACGCATCACCACCGCAAAACTGGCGGCCTCTGTGGGCGTGTCAGAGGCGGCGCTGTATCGTCATTTCCCGAGCAAAACCCGGATGTTTGACAGCCTGATCGAGTTTATCGAAGACAGCCTGATCACGCGCATCAACCTGATTCTGAAGGATGAAAAAGACACCAGCACGCGTCTGCGTCTGATTGTGCTGCTGATTCTGGGCTTTGGTGAACGTAACCCGGGTCTGACCCGTATTCTGACCGGCCACGCGCTGATGTTTGAACAGGATCGTCTGCAAGGCCGTATAAACCAGCTTTTTGAGCGTATCGAAGCCCAGCTGCGTCAGGTTCTGCGCGAGAAGAAAATGCGGGAGGGCGAGGGATATAATACGGATGAAACCCTGCTGGCAAGCCAGATCCTGGCATTTTGCGAAGGGATGCTCTCCCGGTTTGTGCGCAGCGAGTTTAAATATCGACCAACGGACGATTTTGACGCCCGCTGGCCGTTAGTGGCTGCTCAGTTACAGTAACGCCATCGCCGGATGGCGGCTTTGCCTTATCCGGCCTACGAACGGGTAGGCCCGGTAAGCGTAGCGCCACCGGGCAATTGAATTATACGCCAAACTCTTCGCGGTATTGACGCACCGCCGCCAGATGATCAGCCATCTCAGGCTTCTCTTCCAGATACGCAATCAGGTCTTTCAGCGTGATAATCGACGTGACCTTGCAGCCATAATCGCGCTCCACTTCCTGAATAGCAGAGATGTCGCCGCGCCCGCGCTCCTGACGATCGAGCGAAATCAGCACACCCGCAAGCGTTGCGCCGTTAGCCTGGATAATCTCCATCGATTCACGGATCGCGGTACCTGCGGTGATCACGTCATCCACCAGCATCACACGCCCCTGCAACGCACTGCCTACCAGATTGCCGCCTTCACCGTGGGTTTTGGCCTCTTTACGGTTAAAGCAGTACGGTACGTCGCGGTCATGGTGCTCCGCCAGCGCTACCGCCGTGGTGGTTGCAATTGGAATGCCTTTGTACGCGGGGCCAAACAGCAGGTCGAAATCAATCCCGGAATCCACCAGCGCTTCGGCATAGAAGCGGCCTAACAGTGCCAGGTCGCGCCCGGTATTAAACAGCCCGGCGTTGAAGAAATACGGGCTTTTACGCCCGGATTTCAGCGTGAACTCGCCAAACTTAAGTACCTGCTTGTTAAGCGCAAACTCAATAAACTGGCGCTGATACGATTTCATGGATTTGCTCCTTTGTCTTTTCAGTCTTACAGGCAAAAAAAAGGCGACTCATTGGTCGCCTTAAAATCAATTTTCTAACGCCGCTTTCTGCGTCGCTACAATAGATTCGATTCCCCCTCGGGCCAACGCCAGCAAGGTGAGCAGTTCTTCGTGGGTGAATGGCTCGCCTTCTGCCGTACCCTGCACTTCAATGATGCGACCATCTTCGGTCATCACCACGTTCATGTCGGTTTCTGCGGCAGAATCTTCAACGTATTCCAGATCGCAAAGCGCCTCGCCGTTAACGATACCAACGGAGACAGCAGCAACCATCCCTTTCATTGGGTTGGTTTTCAGCTTACCGGCGGCAACCAGCTTGTTCAGGGCATCTGCCAGCGCCACACAGGCACCGGTAATAGAGGCCGTACGCGTGCCACCATCGGCCTGGATCACGTCGCAGTCCAGCGTGATGGTGAACTCACCCAGCGTTTTCAGGTCAACCGCGGCGCGGAGCGCACGCGCGATCAGGCGCTGGATCTCCATAGTACGGCCGCCCTGCTTACCTTTTGCCGCTTCACGGGCATTACGGGTATGGGTTGCGCGCGGCAACATACCGTATTCGGCGGTGATCCACCCCTGGCCCTGACCTTTCAGGAAGCGAGGCACGCCCTCTTCAATGGACGCGGTGCAAAGCACCTTGGTGTCACCAAACTCAACCAGCACGGAGCCTTCAGCGTGTTTTGTATAGTTACGGGTCAGGGTGACGGGACGCACCTGGTTGGCGCTACGACCTGCTGGACGCATGATGGATTCTCCGGCTTGAAACGAATGTGGCTGCGCATTATACGGATAAAGGACGCTTATTCCTATCCTGAGAAGCCCCTGAAAGCTATAATCCCCCCATCTCTCCTTTAAAAACGGGAATGTCTATGATCCGCAGTATGACCGCCTACGCCCGGCGTGAAATCAAGGGTAGCTGGGGTAGCGCTACCTGGGAAATGCGCTCGGTAAACCAGCGCTATCTGGAAACGTATTTCCGTATGCCGGAACAGTTCCGCAGCCTGGAGCCTGTGGTGCGTGAGCGTATCCGTACGCGTCTGACCCGCGGGAAAGTGGAATGTAATTTGCGTTTTGAGCCCGATGCCAGTGCACAGGGCGAACTGATCCTGAACGAAAAGCTGGCAAAACAGCTGGTTAATGCGGCGAACTGGGTCAAAATGCAGAGCGATGAAGGCGAGATCAACCCGGTTGATATTCTGCGCTGGCCTGGCGTGATGGCCGCCGGAGAGCAGGATCTGGACGCGATTACCGCTGAAATCCTGGCTGCACTCGACGGCACGCTGGACGACTTTATAGTTGCCCGCGAAACCGAAGGCCAGGCGCTGAAAGCGATGATTGAGCAACGCCTTGAAGGCGTGAGCGCCGAAGTCGCTAAAGTGCGCGCTCATATGCCAGAAGTGCTGCAATGGCAGCGTGAGCGTCTTGTCGCCAAACTGGAAGAGGCGGAAGTTCAGCTGGAAAACAACCGTCTGGAACAAGAGCTGGTGCTGATGGCGCAGCGTGTGGACGTGGCTGAAGAGCTGGATCGTCTGGAAGCGCACGTTAAAGAGACCTACAACATTCTGAAGAAGAAAGAAGCGGTAGGCCGCCGTCTCGACTTTATGATGCAGGAGTTCAACCGCGAGTCGAACACGCTGGCGTCTAAGTCTATCAATGCAGAGGTAACCAATTCAGCGATTGAGCTGAAGGTCCTGATTGAGCAGATGCGCGAGCAGATCCAGAATATCGAGTAATTCCTTTCAGGGTGGTGTTGCCTCGCACACCACCCATTACTTTTTCTAATCCTTATTTAGCCTTACTTTCTTTTTCTCCCGCCTTATCACAAGCCCGCCAGGCATGCGTTGATAAATTTCTGTAGGGCAAACCCCCTCGCCTTAGAAAATCTCAATCGTGATCTTCCGCACAAATCGCTAATCTCCTCCTCTTCATTCCGGAGGGTTTATGCTGCTTCACATTCTCTATCTTATTGGCATTACCGCAGAAGCCATGACCGGCGCGCTCGCTGCCGGACGTCGCCGTATGGACACCTTCGGCGTGATTATTATTGCCACGGCCACCGCGCTCGGCGGCGGGTCCGTGCGCGATATTCTGCTTGGCCATTATCCGCTCGGCTGGGTCAAAAACCCTGAGTACGTCATTATCGTGGCAACGGCAGCCGTGCTAACCACGATTGTGGCGCCGGTGATGCCTCATCTGCGCCGCTTGTTTCTGGTGCTGGATGCGCTTGGGCTGATTGTTTTTTCCATCATTGGCGCACAGATCGCTCTCGATATGGGTGAAGGCCCGGTTATCGCCACCATTGCTGCCGTGATCACGGGCGTGTTTGGCGGGGTGCTGCGGGATATGTTCTGCAAACGTATCCCGCTGGTTTTCCAGAAGGAACTGTATGCCGGCATCTCCTTTGCCGCGGCGGTGCTTTACGTCGCCTTGCAGCACTATGTCACCAGCCACGATGTGGTGGTTATCTCCACGCTGCTGTTTGGTTTCACCGCGCGTATGCTGGCATTGCGCCTGAAGCTGGGCCTGCCCGTTTTTCATTACAAACACAATGCGCATTAATGTCAGAGCGGGCAGGCGCCGGATAATCAGTTACTCGAATAGTTGTAACCGTAGTGATGGTAGCCGTAGCCGTAAGCGTTGCTTGCCCGCTTAACGACGCCGTTGAGAATCACCCCTTTGGTATTGACGCCACTCTGCTCCAGACGCTGTACGCAGACCAGCATCTCCTTCACGCTGTTCATCCCGAAGCGGGCGACCAGCAGCGTGGTGCCTGCGCGACGACCGACAACCGCCGCGTCGGTGACCGCCAGGATCGGTGGCGTATCGATAATCACCAGATCGTAGCGTTCATTCGCCCAGTCCAGCAGCTGCTGGAAACGCGTATGCATCAGAAGCTCCGCCGGATTAGGGGGGATCTGCCCGCGCACGATGGTATCGAACCCGCCTTTATCGAAGGTCTGAACGCCCAGGGTATATTCCGCCTTACCGGACAACATCTCCGATAAGCCGCAGGTATTGTCGAGCTTAAACAGATCATGGGCATACCCGCGACGCATATCCGCATCAATATAGAGCACTTTCTGTCCCGCCTGCGCCACGACGGCCGCCAGGGTACTGCTGACAAAGGTTTTACCGCTGTCAGGCGTGGCGCCAGAGATCATCAGTATATTGTTCGCTGACTCCATCATCGCAAAATGCAGACTGGTGCGCAGGCCGCGAATCGCCTCCACGGAGAGATCGACCGGGTTATCCGCCGCCAGGAAGGGGATATGTTTGGTCTTATGGCGCAGCCCTGAGGACATAAAGTCTTTTTTGCGCAAACGCATCTTTTTAGCCAGCCATTCCGACAGCGGTACGGTGGCATAGACGTTAATCCCATGCTCCTCCAGCTGCTCCGGCGTTTCAATGCCCATACGCAGCATACTGCGCGCCAGGATCCAGCCCACAGAGACGAACAGACCCAGGAGAACCCCCAGAACGACAACCAGCGCTTTTTTCGGCTTGACTGGCTGCGGCCGGGTCACGGCCGGATCGATAATGCGGACGTTACCAATTGCGCTCGACCGGGCGATGCTCAGCTCCTGTTCGCGGTTAAGCAGCTGCTGGTAGATAACGCGTCCCGACTCCACATCACGGCTCAGGCGCAACACCTCCTGCTGGGTTGACGGCATGGACGATACCCGTTTATTCAGGCGGTTTTTTTCCTGCTCCAGCGTCTGGCGTTTCTCAATCAGCGCCCGGTAGGTGGGGTGATCTTTTTTGTAGAGCTGCGAAATTTCCGCTTCCCGGAAGGTCAGTTCATTGAGCTGATTGTCCGCATTCACAATCTGCTCCAGCACCGCTTTTGCCTCCAGGTTCAGGTCAACGGAGTCGTTTTGCTGGCGATAGCGGTTGAGCTTCTCCTCGGCCTGGTCCAGCTCGCTGCGCACCTGCGGAAGCTGCTGCTTCAAAAATTGCAGGCTTTTCGCATCCTGCGCCGCCTGGCGAGCCACGTTCTGTTGTAAATAGTTATCGGCGATGCAGTTAAGCACGCGCGCCATCTCATCGGGATCTTCCCCCGTGATGGTCAGGCCAAGCATCCCACTGTCCTTGCTGCGCTCGCTCACGGAAAAACGCAGCTGTAGCGCGTCAATGGCCTCCAGCTCGCTCAGCTGTGTAATCGTAAATTGCGTACCCGGCTTCGCCTGGATAGCGGCAATGGTAATGGCGATATTCGCCGCGCTCAGCGGCTGTCCCACGACGCCCTGTAACGTCACGTTATCGCCTTCCAGCTGATAGTGGCCCTTCTCGCCGACGGTCAGCGTCAGCTTTTGCGCCCGACCCGCGACAGGGGGAAGATTGAGCATACGGATATCGACGATGCCAGGCTGTTGCCCGGTGAGCCGCGCCCAGCCGCGTCCGACAAGGGGAAAATAGTTTTCACTTACCTGCGTGCGCAGGTTCAGGTCATCAATCGTTTTACCGAGGATCATGCGCGACTGGAGAAGCTGAAGCTCCGGCGCCGACTCAGGCGAGGAGTCAGGGATGAACTCGCTAAGGTTACTGAGTAGCGCGTTGCCCTGCTTCTGTTCCACCTGTATCAGTGCATCGGCCTGATAAACTGGTGTGGCAAAGAGCGCATAAAGCAGTGCCGCCAGCGTGAACAGCGCGGTAAGGATGAGAATAAATTTTCGGTGGTCGAGCAACTCACCCAACAGGCGCACAAGATCGATCTCGTTATTCGCGGCAGACGCATCATGGGCGTGAAGGTTATTTGTTGACATAAAACGTAACTATCCCGTGTGATTAACTGAGCCGTTTCGCCCATTCCAGACTGGCCTGCTCCAGCAGCCCATAAACATATTCAAATGCGTCCCGGTTTTTACGGTAGGGGTCCGGGATCTCTTTTCTGCCCGTCCAGTGACCAAAGAGCATCATTTTGCCGCGCGCCTCCGGTGCGATAGCCGTGACCTGCTCGATATGTTCCAGCTCCATCGCCAGAATCAGATCGTAGTCGCGCACCATGGCGGCGGTGAGCCTGCGCGCCACGTGGCCCTCAAGCAGGGTGCCGCGTTCGGCGGCGATCTCTGTCGCCTGTGAATCGGCGGTGCGCCCTTCCAGGCCACAAATTCCCGCTGAATCGACCCGGGCGGCGGGAAGCAGCCGGCGCAGCAGCCGTTCCCCAATGGGAGAGCGGCAGATATTGCCGGTACAGATCACCAGGATGGCGTTAAACGTTAGTTTGGCCATGTTCTGATATATCTCCCTGTTTCAGTCAGGTCATGTACGCCGGTAATGGTCGGCACAAGCTGAGAGATCACGCGGTTCCAGCGCACCAGCGGCGCGGTGGTGACATAGACGATGTCGTAAGGCTCAAGCTGAAATTCGGTGCTCAACACCATCGCGGTGGCATCCCGGGCGTTAAGCTGGTAGACGTTGGCGATTTTGCCGTTCTGCTTGCCCTGCAACGGACGAATCACAAAGATCCCTGTGGCGTCGGCCATATCCTGATTTACGCCCTGCGCATTACCCAGCGCTTCCGCCAGCGTCATGCCGCTACGGTCC
The DNA here is from genome assembly GCF_014982105.1 of Enterobacter cloacae complex sp. P18RS. NCBI lineage: Bacteria > Pseudomonadati > Pseudomonadota > Gammaproteobacteria > Enterobacterales > Enterobacteriaceae > Enterobacter > Enterobacter cloacae complex sp. P18RS. The sequence continues at coordinate 122,970 of NZ_JADCKV010000014.1, forward strand.
ATCTTCAGGGTGCTCTGTTTACCCACCTCGCCCATGACAAACACTTTCAGGTCGTCATTACGGGGAATGAAGAGAATATCGCCCGGATAGAGGAGTTTGTTCTGGGTGAGATCGCCGCGCTGCATCAGCGCGTAGAGAGAAATGTGCGTGTCCTGGCCGTTATGGGTCAGCACCACGTGGCGCCAGTCCGCCTCCGACGTCAGGCCGCCTGCCGCATTGATCGCATCCATTATGGTCAGCGGAATGTTAGTGATGGGCTGCTGGCCCGACTTAGCCACTTCGCCCGTCACGTAGGCTTTTTGCGAGCGGAACGCCGCGACGCTGACATCCACCTGCGGGCTCTCAATCACCGAGTCCAGCCGGGCGGCGATCTCATCGCGCACCTGGGCCAGCGTTTTGCCGACGACGCGGATTTTGCCGATATAGGGGTAGAAGATCGTGCCATCGGCATTCACCCAGTTGCCCGTATCGCTGGCGCTACGGTACTGACCTGCGGGGGTGGTCAGCTCCGGGTGGCCCCAGACGGTAACCATCAGCACGTCGCCGACGCCGATGCGATATTGGTAGTTCTGAAGCTGGCGATCCAGTTCAGGATTCGCGCGGGAGTCGACTTTGCCAGGCAGCAACTGCTCCACCAGCCCCGGCGTGAGCGGATAGACGTTGACCATCTTATTCAGATCGTAATTGCTGTCAGGCAGATCGATAATATCTTTGCCCTGGGTGCGAAGTCCCTGGCCCGGTACGATAGTACAACCGCTTAACGCCATCATAGCCAACGCAAGCACGGAAAATTTAACGTTTTTCATTCAGGAAAATCATCTGGTTAAGTAATGCCTGTTTCATCCGGTACTACTGCCCTACCGGGGTTTCGCGTTCTGACGTCATGTCATAGAGCTGATATTTACGGCCTAACGTCTGGCCGCCATCACGCGTGAGAGGCGTCCACGAGACCACCGCCCGGTTGCGATTTGGGCCGATCGTCATCAGATCAAGCGGGATCGAGATGTAGAAGCCTTTGCTAAAGCCACCTTCGCCATAATCCTCTTTCGAGACGTTGGTCAGCGCCGCCCAGGCGCCTACCGTCACGCCGCTGTCGAATCGCTTCGCGACGTCGAGGGTGGCGCCTTTATCCTTCGCCAGGTACTGCCCGACGCTCAGCTTCATCAGCACGCTGTTGAGCTTCGCCGGGTTCCAGTAGGCGGTGATAAATCCGGTTGGCGCGCTGTAGTCGGTGAAGCGCATCATGTCGTCCCAGTCGCGCTGCTTGACGTAGTTCGCATCCACGCCCAGCGCCCAGTCGCTATCAAGCGGGCGCCAGAGCGCCTCTACTCCCACACCGCCGTACATGGTTTCGAGGTAGCCGCCATAAATCTGGGCATAGAAGCCGTGCCCCAGCGCATCGACATAGTTGGCCTGTAAGTTGTTGATGTAGACGTCATTGCTGACATAATCGCGAATATGGGTTCTGACGCGCGGCAGGCTGGAGTCAGCGGGAAGCAGCGAGGATTTGAACTTGTCGTAGTTGTTATAGAGGTTGGCGAACACGCCGCCGTCGAGCAGCAGACGATCGGTCAGCCAGTAGCTGGCGCTGGCCATCAACCCCACCTGGAACATATAGAAATCTTCCGGACCGCCCAGCGACTGCGCCAGCGTCGGTTTGACGCTGTAGCTGAAGCGATCGGCGCGAATACGGTAGCCGCGCGCGAACGCTGTGGTATCCACAGGCTCGACGCGCTGCTGCCTGAGCGCCTCCTCCTGGCCGAGCGGCTGTCCCGCCAGCTGTTTGCGCAGGCTGGTGACATCGGTTTGCGTCGTGACCAGCGGCAGATGGTCACGCCGCTGGGTGATAGCGATCGTGTCGACCCCGTCGGGCAGGTTATTGATCAGAATACGGTTGGCGCGATCCACCGCTTCGCGCGGATCGCGATAGCGATACTGTTCGCCGGTCATGTATAAGGTATTGCCGTGCTGAAGGATCTCCGGCGCATCGAAGCCTGCGTTGTACTTAAGCGCGGTGAGCTGGTTTGCCGCCGAGGTATAGTCCAGCGTCTCGCCTGCCGGTGCCGGTTTCCAGGCCGGTTTCGGGTTATCACGCAGCGCGGGGCGCAGATCGTTAAAGTTGGTCCGCAGGGTGAAGCCAAACATCAGCGTATTGCCGCGCTCGTAGCTGAGGTTGAGATCGGCCCAGTCGGCAACGCGATAGACTGCCCCCACGTTGATATGGCTCGACTGCTTAATGGAGCCGGCAAAATCATCGGCATAATTGTTGCCGTCATACTCGAGCTTCAGGCGCAGGGGCTGCCAGGGCGTCTGATACTGGAGGCCGCCAAACAGCGACGTCGGACCACGAAACATATCGCTAAAGCTGATATCCCCGGCATCATGTGATTCGCCGCGGGTGCAATACTTATTGTTGTCGTGGCACAGCGGGTTACCCACGTTGTCGCTATTACCGGGATATCCCCAGGCTATTCCAAAGGTAAAATCGACCGGTCCGGCCATTTTACTGGCAACCAGATATTCACCGTCGAACAGGCCGGTGCCCGCAATATCGCGCTTGCCGAGCGCCACCTGCGGCAGGCTATAGTCCTCTTCCCACAGACGAACCTTAAAATCGAACGACTTATCCTTGTAGCTTTGATCGCCGCTGAAATCCTCGTCGCTGCTATATTTGCGGGTGCGGACGTCGGTATAACGAATCGTCCCTTCCAGCCACGGAAAGAGCACGACCGAAGAGGAGTAAAAACGATACTGGTCGTTATCGCGGTAGTTGACGCTGAATTCCCCTTCCCGACCAAAGCGCGCGTCGGGCATTTGCATCAGGCCGGTGCCGCCAAAGTCGGACTGTGAAGGTCCGGTCGGATCGGGCCAGGTACGCAGCTCCGCGTGGCAGGCAGAAGAGATCGCCAGAGCAAGGCCGCTCAGTAAAAAAAGTTTGTTCATCAGTCAGGTATCCGCCGCGTCAGGAGCGCAACGATTTGCTCATTCAGACCGGTAAAATCGTCCGGCACCGCCCGGGGATCAAACCCCACCCACAGAACAGCGCCCGGCTCTGCTTCAATATGGCGTGCGTTCCAGTACGCCACCGGCGCAACAACCGTACTGCCGTCAGGATCGATAACGGTCACGTTATTCCTGTCGGCGCCAGCCAGCCGCAGCTGCCCCTGTAAGTAATCCCTGATGCTTGCGCCCGGACGCCAGGCCAGTTTCCCCGGTGTGGCGACCGCCCCCATCAGCGTGACGGTGCGGGGCGCAGGCGAGACCCACAGATCGTAACGGCCCTCAAGGGAACGATCGCCGCGGGCGTCGGTACGCACGGCGTCTGGATCGAGGCTGATAAACTGCCGCCCGACGATCCGCAGGGAGCGGGTCTGTGTAGCGACAGCGCGAATGGTCGCGATCCGCTCGTCATCGGCGCGATTCTGCCAGGCTGAAAGCGACGCCAGCACCTGCTGTTGCGTCTGTTGCGCTCGCCGCGTGGCGGAAGGGGTTGCGATGACAGCGCCCTGCCACCAGACGTTGTTCAGCTGCGGCTGGGTGACCAGCCGGGAGAGCGTATCGGCCTGTCCAGCAGACCACGTTTTGCCCGGCTGATGCACGGTAACGACACTTGCGCATAAGGCGGGCAGGCTGAAGAGAGATAGCCCTACGCCAGGTAACCATTTTCTGAGTCTGTTCATGGGGCGGGCTTCAACATCGTCATGGTGACAGGGAATACGCCCGCGCCGAGCATCTGTTCGCTCTGGCGTACCTGGCCGGTGGCGGAATCAATCCAGAAGGTGTTATGCCAGCGACGATCGAGGCCGTCGGCCTGCACCGTCTCCTGCCAGACCTGACAACGTAGCGTGTTTCCGGCAAGGGTCAGGTTTTCCGTCCCGCTCAGGGAGAAGCGCGAGGTCAGGTGTGCGGAGCGATACCGCCCCTCTTCCTGCCAGCGCACATCACGCGACCACTGGCTGCCGTCGCGGAGCTGCGGCGTGTGGCGCAGCGGATCGTGCTCAAGGTTGGTTACCTCAAGCAGGTTATAAGGGAGCTTGAGCGTGTGGATAAGGCGACCGTTATGCGTGACGATCATCGCATTATCCTGCGATAACCACTTACTGTTTCCCTGTTCGATGTATCCGAGAACCACCAGGATCCTCGGGCCATTATCCAGACGCAGGTACATGGTTGAGTATGGGAGCACCTGAATCTGCCCGTCCGTTACCGTCACATCCTGGCGCCCGTCCAGGCTGGCGTTAAAGGTCTCAATAATGCTCTGCTGGCTCGGCGTACATCCCTGGATCAGCAGAGTCATGATGAGCAGAATAAACAGTCTCACCAGAAATCCTTGATTAAATAACATTGAAATCAATCAAATACCCGGCTTTGATATCGCCACCGGGTCAAGTCGTTGCGCTGTTCAGCGCAAGGCTATATCGCCTTGCGCACCAGCCTTAGCGGGTAACTGTCGTCGTGGAAGTACCATTGCCTGAGTCATCGCCACTGTCGCTTGCCGCGACAACGGCTAACGTCGCTACGCCGGCAATCGCAGCGGTGGTGACAACAGCGGTTGTCCCAATCGCGCCTGCCGCCAGTCCCCCCGTAGTGCCAGCGGTAGTTCCCACCGTTGCTCCGGTTGTTGTACCGGTTGTTGCTGCGCTGGTACTACCTGCTTCGGTGGTAGCGCCTATAGCAGGCAGGGCAGTCGCCAGCGTGAGTGCCGTCAGCACTGTACAAAGCGTCCTTTTCATTTTTGGTCCTCATTCAAATGAAGGAAAATATGAGCACCTGGAAACCAGGTCCCGGTTAACGGGCATAAAGCCCGGGGCTGAATTCCGGCCCGACAGGGACGGAAAATCATCCATGTAAAAGCCCTGGGCTCTGAACACCAGCGCATATAAACCGCCAGGATATATTTCGGTACCCTTAATTGCTTCAATTGGAGTTCAGATAGTTAACTCCCTCACGGGGTGCAAAAAGAAAGGAAAACGCAGAAGTGATGCGAAATGCACCCCAGCGGTAACTACCTTAAAAATTTTGGATAAGATAATTCTTATAATAATTTGACGCAATGATTTCCGGCAGAATAAATATGACTAATTGTTAACCAGAAAACACTCAACATATTATTAATAAAATAGTTAAGCAGCTGAAATTAAAAGCAAAAATACGAACAATACTCAGGCTGCATTGCCTATAACTCCTTCATTCCCGGCTATTGCCCTCGATTAATAGTGATTGAGATCAATTAAGCCGTTCTCTCAAAGAAAATAAAAACGCAAGCAGAGCAAATTCTGAAATTGGGTTCAGGGATAATATTTCCTCAAAATATATTTACCATGAATAATTCATTTATATTCATAATTATTGCGTATATAAACCGCGTCTCATAAATACGCTATTCACGGCAGCGGAAGTGTGCCCCCTCGCCAGTCTGTTCAGGAGCGCACGCAGATTAAAATCCACCGATGTGCTCTGCGGCCAGCCATTTTGCCAGGGCATCAATCTGAGGCTGATGCAGCCAGTTTACGATCTGGCGGGCCTTCTCCTGCCCGACACCCGGCAGCATCCGCCACTCCGCTTCGCTTCGCTGAATCAGCGCCTGCCAGGTGCGATCCCCTGCCGCCTTGAGCGTCGACCGGGCCAGCGGTATTCCCATCGCGGTGATCCAGCGGATAAAAGGTCGCTCCCGCGCCAGGTTAAACTGATGCCACAGCGCAGCGCCATGCGATGCCGATATCCCCGGCGTCGCGGTGAGCTGCGCCTGCGTGAGCTGTAGCCAGGAGAAGAGGTGCTCAAACCGATGCGCCTGATAGAGGGTCCGCCATCCTGATTCGCCCACTCCTTCGATATCTAACGCCTGCCTGGAACTTAGCCACGTCAGCCGGGCAAAAAATTGCTCCATGCACTCCGGGGAGGCATAGAAACAGGTTAAACCGTTATAGCGCGATGAGGGCGGCTGCGGTTTACGGCGATCCACATTGCGCCACACCACGTTATCCAGCCGGGGAATACCTTGTCCCGCCAGGCTTACCAGCACCTGATCGCCGGGGGCAATATCCAGCCTCTGCCAGCGGTTAACCGACCCTAAGCTGACGCGCTGTACGCGTTTATCGTCGAGCATCAGCGGCTCAAGCTGCGCAATCGCGGTGATCCGCCCGGTACGGCCAACGGTAAAGTGAATCGCTTTGACTTCCGTCACCTGGGCCACAGGAAGGTATTTCCATGCGACGACCCAACTCCCTTCCCCCGGCAGCCATCGCTCGCCCGGCGGCTCTGCCGAGGCGCGAACCACAATGCCATCCGTGGCGAAGGGCAACGAAGCCTTAAACCAGGCCGTCCGCTGCGCCTCCACATCAGCCGCGTTTTTAACCGGCACGGTATAGCGGGCCGTCAGGGTAAAACCTGCCTCCGCCAGCGCGGAAAGGCGTGCTTTCATCGCTTTTGGGCCGTTCGGCCAGGCCCAGATAAAAATGCCTGTCTGCTTCAGCGCTGCGCGATCGGTCGCGCGCATCATCGCTCCCGCTACCTTCGCACGCGCGTTCATCCCTCCCATCCGCTGCTGGATATGCCCCTCGCGCAGCAGAAAAAGTTCACCCTGCAACACGCTGTTGGCAAGCGGCCCGGCCAGCGTTTGCGGAATAGCGGGAATTATTCGCGCCTGTGCCGTCCACTCTTCCCCCTGTAAGCCGTCGCCCCGACTAATCGCCTGCGCCAGCTTGCCGTTTTTGTAGACCAGGGTGACCGCAACACCATCCACCTTTGGCTGTACCCAGAGATCCTGCTGCGTCGCCATCCAGCGGCTTAGCGCCTGCTTGCTTTCTACCTTATGCACGCCGGTATGGGCGAAGGGATGCTTCACCGTCCCACTGGCGGCTGGAAGATCGTCGTGCAGCGGTTCATCGTGAAAACAGCGCTGCCACTGTTTTAAGCGGGCGTTAAGCCTGTCGTAAACGTCGTCGCTCACCTCGCTGCGGCCCTGTTTCCAGTAATCATCATTCCAGCGGGTCAGCTGCGCCTTCAGGGCCGCGATCTCCTGCCCGGCTTTAGCCGGTGACCAGACCGGGCAGATTGCCATCGCCCCGCTGCTTAAGAAGATCATCAGTATGCTTATCCATTTCACCATTATTACCCCTCCCTGTTTTGCGAAGGGTATACCCTGCCCGGGAGCCGCAGACCAGCTGCAAAATTGCATTTTACGAGCGCGCTTCAGCGCATTGTTTTTATTGCAGCAAAAAGAAGGTAAAAGCTGAAAACGGCACGCAAAATTTAATCATCCAGGGGAAAAAGTGTGACAAAGGCTACGTCACACAGCGGCGACGTGTATAATAAGCCCGTATGTAGGACTTCTTCGTTAACACATACAAAAGACTCTCATGGCTCAAGGCACGCTTTATATTGTTTCTGCCCCTAGTGGCGCGGGTAAATCCAGCCTTATTCAGGCACTGTTAAAAACCCAACCGTTGTACGATACGCAGGTTTCTGTTTCTCACACCACGCGAGCACCGCGTCCGGGTGAAGTGCACGGTGAACACTATTTCTTTGTGAATCACGACGAATTCAGAGCGATGATTGGCAGAGACGCGTTTCTTGAACACGCAGAAGTTTTCGGTAACTACTACGGTACTTCGCGTGAAACCATTGAGCAGGTACTGGCGACCGGCGTTAACGTGTTCCTGGATATCGACTGGCAGGGCGCACAGCAAATTCGTAAGAAAATGCCTGATTCGCGCAGTATCTTTATTTTACCGCCATCGAAAGATGAACTGGATCGCCGCCTGCGTGGTCGCGGCCAGGACAGCGAAGAAGTTATCGCGAAGCGTATGGCGCAGGCAGTTGCAGAAATGAGCCATTACGCGGAATATGATTACCTTATTGTGAATGATGATTTTGATGCCGCGCTGAGCGATCTCAAAACTATCCTTCGCGCAGAACGTCTGCGTATGAGCCGCCAGAAGCAGCGACATGACGCATTAATCACCAAACTGTTGGCAGACTGAACCCACTTTCAGTATCATGCCCAGTCATTTCTTCACCTGTGGAGCATTTTAAGTATGGCACGCGTAACTGTTCAGGACGCTGTAGAGAAAATTGGTAACCGTTTTGACCTGGTGCTGGTCGCCGCGCGTCGCGCTCGTCAGATGCAGGTAGGCGGTAAAGATCCGCTGGTACCGGAAGAAAACGATAAAACCACCGTTATTGCACTTCGCGAAATCGAAGAAGGTCTGATCAACAACCAGATCCTCGACGTGCGTGAGCGCCAGGAGCAGCAAGAGCAGGAAGCCGCTGAATTACAAGCTGTTACCGCTATTGCTGAAGGTCGTCGTTAATTAAACCTGCGGGTCGCCCTTGTATCTGTTTGAAAGCCTGAATCAACTGATTCAAACCTACCTGCCTGAAGACCAGATTAAGCGTCTTCAGCAGGCGTATCTCGTTGCACGTGACGCTCACGAGGGCCAGACACGTTCAAGCGGTGAACCCTATATCACGCACCCGGTAGCGGTGGCCTGTATTCTGGCCGAGATGAAACTCGACTACGAAACGCTGATGGCCGCCCTGCTGCACGACGTGATCGAAGATACCCCTGCCACCTACCAGGACATGGAACAGCTGTTTGGCAAAAGCGTTGCCGAGCTGGTGGAAGGGGTCTCTAAGCTTGATAAGCTGAAATTCCGCGACAAGAAAGAGGCGCAGGCCGAAAACTTCCGCAAGATGATCATGGCGATGGTGCAGGATATCCGCGTCATTCTCATCAAACTGGCTGACCGCACCCACAATATGCGCACGCTGGGCTCACTTCGCCCGGATAAACGTCGCCGCATCGCCCGTGAAACCCTCGAAATTTACAGTCCGCTGGCGCACCGTTTAGGTATTCATCACATTAAAACCGAGCTGGAAGAGCTGGGTTTTGAGGCGTTGTACCCGAACCGCTATCGCGTGATTAAAGAGGTGGTGAAAGCCGCTCGCGGTAACCGTAAAGAGATGATTCAAAAGATCCTCTCTGAAATCGAAGGGCGTTTGCAGGAAGCGGGCATTCCGTGCCGCGTGAGCGGTCGCGAAAAGCATTTGTACTCTATCTACTGCAAAATGGTGCTCAAAGAGCAGCGTTTTCACTCGATCATGGATATCTACGCGTTCCGCGTCATCGTCCACGATTCAGACACCTGTTATCGCGTGCTGGGGCAGATGCACAGCCTGTACAAGCCGCGTCCGGGGCGCGTCAAAGATTACATCGCCATTCCAAAAGCGAACGGATACCAGTCTTTGCACACCTCCATGATTGGCCCGCACGGTGTCCCTGTTGAGGTGCAGATTCGTACCGAAGATATGGATCAGATGGCGGAGATGGGTGTCGCGGCGCACTGGGCTTATAAAGAGCACGGCGGCGAAAGCAGCACCACCGCGCAAATCCGCGCCCAGCGCTGGATGCAGAGCCTGCTGGAGCTGCAACAGAGCGCAGGTAGCTCGTTTGAATTTATCGAGAGCGTTAAATCCGATCTCTTCCCGGATGAGATTTACGTTTTCACGCCGGAAGGGCGCATTGTCGAACTGCCTGCGGGCGCGACACCAGTCGACTTCGCTTACGCCGTGCATACCGATATCGGCCATGCCTGCGTAGGTGCCCGCGTCGACAGGCAGCCTTATCCGCTGTCGCAGCCGCTTTTCAGCGGACAGACGGTGGAGATCATTACCGCGCCGGGGGCACGTCCTAACGCCGCCTGGCTGAACTTTGTCGTGAGCTCAAAAGCGCGCGCAAAAATCCGCCAGCTGCTGAAAAACCTCAAGCGCGACGACTCCGTTAGCCTGGGGCGTCGTCTGCTCAATCACGCGCTGGGTGGCAGCCGCAAACTGGCAGAGATCCCGCCAGAAAACATTCAGCATGAGCTGGAGCGTATGAAGCTCGCCTCGCTGGATGACCTGCTGGCAGAGATTGGTCTCGGCAACGCCATGAGCGTGGTCGTGGCGAAGAATCTGCAACAAGGCGAAACGACAGCCGTTCCTGCCACCACGCAAAATCATGGTCACCTGCCGATCAAAGGCGCTGACGGGGTGCTCATCACCTTCGCCAAATGCTGCCGTCCTATCCCGGGCGACCCGATTATTGCGCATGTCAGCCCGGGTAAAGGGCTGGTGATCCACCATGAATCCTGCCGTAACATCCGTGGCTATCAGAAAGAGCCTGAGAAGTTCATGGCGGTCGAGTGGGATAAAGAGACGGCCCAGGAATTTATCACTGAAATCAAGGTGGATATGTTCAACCACCAGGGTGCCCTGGCGAACCTGACGGCAGCGATCAACACCGCCTCATCCAACATTCAAAGCCTGAATACGGAAGAAAAAGATGGCCGCGTTTATAGCGCCTTTATTCGCCTGACCGCCCGTGACCGTGTGCATCTGGCCAATATTATGCGCAAGATCCGCGTGATGCCGGACGTCATTAAAGTCACCCGTAACCGAAACTAGCATTATGAATTCAAAACGTTACGAGCGAATCTGCGAAATGCTCGCCAGGCGTCAGCCTGATCTGACGGTCTGCATGGAGCAGGTCCATAAACCTCATAACGTCTCTGCTATCGTCCGCACCGCAGATGCCGTCGGCGTGCATGAAGTCCACGCCGTCTGGCCTGGCGCACGTATGCGTACCATGGCCTCCACCGCCGCAGGCAGCAACAGCTGGGTATCCGTGAAAACTCACCAGACTATTGGTGAAGCGGTCTCGCACCTGAAAGGGCGTGGCATGCAGGTTCTGGCAACCAACCTCTCTGCTAAAGCCGTGGATTTCCGTGAGATCGACTACACCCGTCCGACCTGCATTTTAATGGGCCAGGAGAAAACGGGGATCACGCAGGAAGCACTGGATTTGGCCGATCGGGACATCATCATCCCGATGATCGGCATGGTCCAGTCACTCAACGTGTCGGTCGCCTCAGCGCTGATCCTGTATGAAGCGCAGCGCCAGCGTCAGAATGCCGGAATGTACGAGCGCAGCAACAGCATGCTGCCTGAAGAGGAGCAGCAGCGCCTGCTGTTTGAAGGTGGCTATCCGGTGCTGGCTCGCGTTGCGAAGCAGAAGAAATTGCCTTACCCCCACGTCAACGCGCAGGGCGAAATTGAAGCCGATGCCGAGTGGTGGTCCACCATGCAGTACGCGGGGTAAATCATGAAAGGCCGCCTGCTGGACGCCATACCGCTCAACAGCCTGACGGGCGTGGGCGCGGCACAAAGCAGTAAACTGGCGAAGATAGGCCTGCACACCGTGCAGGATCTCCTGCTCCACCTCCCCCTGCGCTACGAAGACCGTACTCAGCTTTATAAGATTGGCGATCTGCTGCCCGCTATTTACGCCACCGTTGAAGGGGAAGTGCTGAACTGCAACATCACCTTTGGCGGACGCAGGATGATGACCTGCCAGATCAGCGACGGCACCGGCATTCTCACCATGCGCTTTTTCAACTTCAATGCGGCAATGAAAAACAGCCTTGCCACTGGACGACGCGTACTTGCGTACGGTGAAGCCAAACGGGGCAAATACGGCGCGGAGATGATCCACCCGGAATACCGCGTGCAGGGCGATCTCAGCTCACCTGAGCTACAGGAGACGCTCACGCCGGTCTATCCAACCACTGAAGGCATTAAGCAGGCTACGCTGCGCAAGCTCACCGACCAGGCGCTGGAGCTGCTCGATACCTGCGCCATTAACGAGCTGCTGCCGCCGGAGCTGGCACAGGGCATGATGAGCCTGCCGGAGGCGTTGCGCACCCTGCACCGTCCACCGCCAACGCTTCAGCTTGTTGATTTAGAAAGCGGTAAACACCCCGCCCAACGGCGTCTTATCCTTGAGGAATTACTGGCTCACAACCTGAGCATGCTGGCTCTGCGCGCAGGTGCGCAGCGCTTCCACGCGCAGCCATTAAGCCAGCGTGATGAGCTCAAAGATAAGCTGCTGGCCTCACTGCCGTTTAAACCCACCGGCGCCCAGGCGCGGGTGACTGCCGAGATCGAACGCGATATGGCGCTGGATGTGCCAATGATGCGCCTGGTGCAGGGCGACGTGGGTTCCGGGAAAACGCTGGTCGCCGCGCTGGCCGCTTTGCGCGCCATCGCCCACGGTAAGCAGGTGGCGCTGATGGCACCGACGGAACTGCTGGCCGAGCAGCACGCCAACAATTTCCGGAACTGGTTTGCCCCGCTGGGAATTGAAGTGGGCTGGCTGGCCGGGAAGCAGAAGGGCAAAGCGCGCCTTGCGCAGCAGGAAGCCATTGCCAGCGGGCAGGTGCAGATGATTGTCGGCACGCACGCCATTTTCCAGGAACAGGTGCAGTTTAACGGCCTGGCGCTGGTGATTATCGACGAACAGCACCGCTTTGGTGTTCATCAGCGTCTGGCGCTGTGGGAGAAAGGTCTGCAACAGGGCTTCCACCCACATCAGCTGATCATGACCGCCACGCCGATTCCGCGCACCCTGGCGATGACGGCCTATGCCGATCTGGATACCTCCACCATCGACGAACTCCCCCCGGGCCGTACGCCGGTGACAACGGTCGCCATTCCGGACACGCGCCGCAGCGACATCATTGACCGCGTGCGCAACGCCTGCACCCAGGAAGGGCGTCAGGCTTACTGGGTCTGTACCCTGATTGAAGAGTCTGAGCTGCTGGAAGCGCAGGCTGCCGAAGCCACATGGGAAGAGTTAAAGCTCGCCCTGCCGGAGCTGAACGTCGGTCTGGTTCACGGGCGCATGAAGCCTGCCGAGAAGCAGGCGGTGATGCAGTCGTTCAAACAGGGCGAACTGCATTTACTCGTTGCGACCACGGTCATCGAAGTGGGCGTGGACGTGCCGAACTCCAGCCTGATGATTATTGAGAACCCGGAGCGCCTGGGCCTGGCGCAGCTCCACCAGCTACGAGGCCGCGTGGGCCGTGGTGCGATCGCCTCTCACTGCGTGCTGCTCTACAAAGCCCCTCTGTCGAAAACCGCGCAGATGCGTTTGCAGGTATTACGCGACAGCAATGACGGCTTCGTCATTGCGCAAAAAGATCTGGAGATCCGCGGCCCGGGCGAATTGCTGGGCACGCGTCAGACGGGTAACGCCGAGTTTAAAGTGGCGGATTTATTGCGCGATCAGGCCATGATCCCCGAAGTACAACGCCTTGCGCGTCATATTCATGAACGCTACCCCGAACAGGCGGCAGCGTTAATTGAACGCTGGATGCCGGAAACCGAGCGGTATTCCAACGCCTGACGGTCAGCCAAACATCGGCAGCATCAGGTAGAGCTTAATGACCAGCGCGTTGACGATATCAATGAAGAATGCGCCCACCATCGGCACCACCAGAAACGCCATGTGCGACGGACCGAACCGTTCGGTGATCGCCTGCATATTCGCGATGGCCGTTGGCGTCGCCCCCAGACCAAACCCACAGTGGCCCGCAGCCAGTACCGCCGCATCATAGTTTTTGCCCATCATGCGCCAGGTAACAAAGATGGCATACAGCGCCATGAACACGGCCTGCACCGCCAGGATCGCCACCATCGGCAGCGCCAGCGAGGCCAGTTCCCACAGCTTGAGGCTCATCAGCGCCATCGCCAGGAACAGCGACAGGCTGACGTTCCCCAGCACGGACACTGCACGCTCAAAGACGCGGTAGAAGCCCATCTGCGCCAGACCGTTGCTCAGGATCACCCCGATAAACAGCACGCAGACAAAGGTTGGCAGTTCGAAAGCCGTTCCCGCCAGCCATTGCGCAACGATTTTGCCCACGGTAAGGCAGATGGCAATCATGGCGATGGTTTCAATCATTACCAGCGAGGTGATGCTGCGGCCAACGTCCGGTTTTTCAAATGCGGTCGGCACCATTTCATCGTCTGGCCTGCCTTCCGGCGTGGTGGAGTGTTTCACCAGATAGCGCGCCACCGGGCCGCCAATCAGGCCGCCAAGCACCAGGCCAAAGGTCGCGCAGGCCATTGCCACTTCCGTTGCGTTTTCAAAGCCATAGCGTTCGATGAACAGCTTGCTCCACGCCGCGCCCGTTCCGTGGCCACCTGACAGGGTAATCGACCCCGCCAGCAGACCCATCAGCGGATCCAGCCCCAGCAATGACGCCATACCGATGCCGATGGCGTTTTGCATCAGCAGCAGGCCCACCACAACAATCAGAAACACGCCCAGCACCTTGCCGCCCGAACGCAGGCTTGCGAGGTTAGCGTTCAGGCCGATAGTGGCAAAGAAGGCCAGCATCAACGGATCTTTCAGGGACATATCAAAATCGATTTCCCAGCCCATGCTTTTTTTCAGCACCAGCAGGGCCAGCGCCACCAGCAATCCACCGGCGACAGGTTCAGGAATGGTGTACTTTTTCAGAAAGGAAACACTGTGTACCAGCTTGCGACCAAGCAGAAGAACCAGCGTTGCGGCAACAAGGGTCGACAACGTATCGAGATGAATCATAAAAGGCTCCTGTTATGCGCGTGTTCCATACACACGCGGCGTTATCCTGGGCCGGGTGATGCTCGTCATGAGCCGCCGGCGCGAAAAGTGTAATTTTTTTTTCCTGTTCGTTGTAGAAAACCTGCTCACACCGGCAGATTTTCTCTCTTTTTTTTGCTGGCAATCGTTTGCTTTTACCAGGTGGTCAGCTAAAATGCCCGCTTTTCCACCGTGGGATTGCCGCCGATGTCTGTTAACACTCTGGAGTCTGCTGATGCACAACCGATTGCGCAGAAGCAAAACAGCGAACTGATTTACCGCCTTGAAGATCGTCCCCCGCTGCCTCAAACCCTGTTTGCCGCCTGCCAGCACCTGCTGGCGATGTTCGTTGCGGTCATCACGCCGGCTCTGCTGATTTGCCAGGCGCTGGGGTTACCGGCGCAGGATACGCAACACATCATCAGTATGTCTCTGTTCGCTTCCGGCGTGGCCTCCATCATTCAAATTAAAGCCTGGGGTCCGGTGGGCTCGGGTTTGCTGTCGATTCAGGGCACCAGCTTTAACTTTGTGGCGCCGCTGATCATGGGCGGTACGGCACTGAAAACCGGCGGCGCAGATGTCCCGACGATGATGGCGGCGCTTTTCGGCACCCTGATGCTGGCAAGCTGCACAGAGATGATCATTTCCCGCGTTCTGCACCTGGCGCGCCGGGTGATCACCCCGCTGGTCTCCGGCGTGGTGGTGATGATTATCGGCCTGTCACTGATCCAGGTGGGTCTGACCTCCATCGGGGGCGGCTACGCGGCAATGAGCGACCATACCTTCGGCGCGCCGAAAAACCTGCTGCTGGCAGGCGTCGTGCTGGCGATCATTATTCTGCTTAACCGCCAGCGTAACCCGTACCTGCGCGTGGCATCGCTGGTGATCGCCATGGCGGCCGGTTACCTGCTGGCGTGGGCGCTGGGCATGTTGCCGGGAAACACCGCGCCGACCAACAGCGCGCTGATCACCGTTCCAACGCCGCTCTACTACGGCCTGGGCATTGACTGGAGTCTGCTCCTGCCGCTGATGCTGGTCTTTATGATCACTTCGCTGGAAACCATTGGCGATATCACCGCCACCTCCGACGTGTCCGAGCAGCCGGTCTCCGGCCCGCTGTACATGAAACGTCTGAAAGGCGGCGTGCTGGCGAACGGACTGAACTCGTTTGTCTCGGCGGTGTTCAACACCTTCCCGAACTCCTGCTTTGGCCAGAACAACGGCGTGATCCAGCTGACCGGCGTGGCCAGCCGCTACGTGGGCTTCGTGGTAGCGCTGATGCTGGTGGTCCTCGGCCTGTTCCCGGCGGTAAGCGGCTTTGTGCAGCACATCCCTGAGCCGGTTCTGGGCGGCGCGACGCTGGTCATGTTCGGTACCATCGCGGCCTCTGGCGTGCGTATCGTCTCCCGCGAGCCGCTGAACCGCCGCGCAATCATGATTATTGCGCTGTCTCTCGCCGTAGGGCTTGGCGTCTCCCAGCAGCCGATGATTTTGCAGTTTGCCCCGGACTGGGTGAAAAACCTGCTCTCTTCCGGCATCGCCGCGGGCGGTATTACCGCTATCGTGCTGAATCTCATTTTCCCGCCTGAAAAGAACTGATGCCCACACGGCAGGCTGTCAATGCCTGCCGTGACATCTCTTTACACCATTCCCGCCTTGAGCATTGCGCATAAATCGTGCATAACACCCTTATGTGCGTTTCGCGGGAAGGAAGACCATGAAATTTATTGGAAAGCTGCTTATCTATCTTCTGGTAGCCCTGCTCATTGTAGTGCTCGCCTTTTATTTTCTGCTCCAGACCCGCTGGGGCGCATCGCAGGTCAGCAGCTGGATCACGGTGAATACCGATTACGAGCTCAACTTTGACCTGATGGATCACCGCTTTTCATCCCCTTCTCACATCCTTCTGGAAAACGTTACCTTCGGACGAGATGGCAAACCGGCCACGCTGGTCGCTAAAAAAGTGGATATTGGCTTAAGCAGCCGCCAGATCACCGACCCGCTGCATATGGATGCCATCACCCTGTTCGATGGCACGCTGAATTTATCGCCGCAGACGGCGCCGCTGCCGTTCCAGGCCGACCGTCTGCAACTGAATAACATGGCCTTTAACAGCCCGAATACGGAGTGGGATCTCAGTGCGCAAAAGGTGACCGGCGGCGTCAGCCCGTGGCAGCCCGAGGCGGGGAACGTACTGGGGAAAAATGCGCAAATCCAGATGAGCGCCGGGTCTCTCACCCTCAACGGCATACCGGCCAACAACGTGCTGATTCAGGGACAACTCAACGGCAAAGAGGTGGTGCTCAATACCATCGGTGCCGATATGGCGCGCGGCTCGCTGACGGGCTCGGCTCTGCGTAATGCCGACGGTGGCTGGGTTATCGACACCCTGCGTCTGAATGAGATCCGCCTGCAAAGCGACAAATCGCTGCTGGATTTCTTCGCCCCACTCTCCACCCTGCCTTCGTTACAGATTGGGCGACTGGAAGTGACCGATGCCCGTCTACAGGGGCCAGACTGGGCGGTAACCGACCTTGATCTCAGCCTGCGTAACCTCACCCTGAGTAAAGGGGACTGGCAAAGCCAGGAGGGACGGTTATCCATGAACGCCAGCGAATTTATCTACGGCTCGCTGCATCTGTTTGACCCTATCCTGAATGCGGAATTCTCCCCGCAGGGCATTGCGCTGCGTCAGTTCACCTCCCGCTGGGAAGGGGGCATGGTGCGCACCTCCGGCAACTGGCTGCGCGAGGGTCAGGCGCTGGTGCTGGACGACGTTGCCATTGCCGGGCTGGAATATACGCTTCCGGAAAACTGGAAAACGCTGTGGATGGACCCGCTTCCGGCATGGCTGAACAGCGTGACGCTGAAAAAATTCGGCCTGAGCCGCAACCTGGTGATCGACATCGATCCGGCGTTCCCGTGGCAGATCACCTCCCTCGACGGTTATGGCGCTAATCTGCGGCTGGCGCAGGATCACAAGTGGGGCGTGTGGGGCGGTAACGCAACCCTGAACGGGGCGGCAGCAACCTTTAACCGCGTCGACGTGCGTCGCCCGTCGCTGGCGCTGAATGCCAACGCCGCAACGGTAAATATTACCGACCTGAGCGCCTTTACCGAGAAAGGTATTCTGGAAGCGACCGCCACCGTGTCACAGCTGCCACAGCGACAAACCACCGTGAGCCTGAACGGGCGCGGCGTACCGCTCAACGTTTTGCAGCAGTGGGGCTGGCCAGCGCTGCCGATTGCGGGCGACGGCAATATTCAGCTCACCGCCAGCGGCAGCGTGCAGGCCAATGCGCCGCTGAAGCCGACGGTGAATGGGAAGCTGAGCGCGGTGAATATGGATAAACGGCAGGTGCAACAGACGATGACCGGCGGGATGGTGTCGACGGTGGCTCCGGCACAGTAAAAAGCCGGGTGGCGGCTTCGCCTTACCCGGCCTACGAGGTTTTGGTTCCTTCTACCGTGGGTGAGGGCATCAGACCGCATAATTACCGTAGGCCCGGTAAGCGAAGCGCCACCGGGCATTTTTCCAGCTCAGAGGTGAACCACCACCTCATCCCCCTCGGCTTTCACCACCACACCCCATTCGCTGCCCGCATGTGAACCGCCTTTTACGCCGCCGACCTTCTGCACGTTGCGCAAGCACACCGACCAGTTTTGCGCATCTCCCGCGCCGGTAAAGGTCACGACGTCGCCCTGACGTGACGCCTTCAGCGTAAACACCACAGAGCCTTCCGCCGCAGGCACTTCACTCACCGCCGTTGCGCCATCGCTCAGGTTAAAGAGCTGGAAGGCCGTCCCCTCGTGCCACGCATAGTCTGGCTTCTGGTTATTGTTACCCAGCGCCAGCAGCGTGTTGTCGCGCACATAGACCGGCAGGCTCTGGAAATCGTGCTGCTGCTTATGCCAGCGGCTACCCTCGATTTCATCGTTGTGCCACAGGTGCGTCCAGCGCCCTTCCGGCAGGTAGAACTGCACGTCGCCCGCCTCGGAGAACACCGGCGCCACCATCATTGAATCCCCCAGCATGTACTGGCGGTCGAGGTAATCGCACGCCGGATCGTCCGGGAACTCCAGCATCATCGCCCGCAGCATCGGCGTGCCGAACTCGCGGGCCAGCGCCGCCTGACGATACAGGTACGGCATCAGCTGACACTTCAGCTGCGTGAAGTGGCGCACCACATCGCAGGACTCGTCATCGTACGCCCACGGCACGCGGTAGGATTTGCTGCCGTGCAGGCGGCTGTGGCTGGAGAACAGCCCGAACGCGCACCAGCGTTTGTAGACGTGCGCCGGAGCGGTGTTTTCGAACCCGCCGATATCGTGGCTCCAGAACCCGAAGCCGGACAGGCCAATCGACAGCCCGCCGCGCAGGCTTTCGGCCATCGATTCGTAGTTGGCGTAGCAGTCGCCGCCCCAGTGTACCGGGAACTGTTGCGCACCCACGGAGGCAGAACGGGCAAACAGCACCGCCTCTTCTTCTCCCACCGTCTCTTTCAGCACGTTCCACACCAGCTCGTTATAAATGTAGGCGTAGTGGTTGTGCATCTTCTGCGGATCGGAACCGTCAAACCACTGGACCTCAGTCGGGATACGCTCGCCGAAGTCGGTCTTGAAGCAGTCGACGCCGATCTCCACCAGGCCTTTCAGTTTGTCCGCATACCACCTGCACGCGTCCGGGTTGGTGAAGTCGTAGATCGCCAGCCCCGGCTGCCATTTGTCCCACTGCCACAGGGAGCCGTCCGGGCGCTTCAGCAGGTAGCCCTTCTCTTTCAGCTCCCGGAAGATCGGCGATTTCTGGCCGATGTACGGGTTGATCCACACGCAGACCTTCAGCCCTTTCTCTTTCAGGCGGCGGATCATGCCTTCCGGATCGGGGAAGGTCACCGGGTCCCACTCGAAGTCGCACCACTGGAAGGCCTTCATCCAGAAGCAGTCGAAGTGGAACACGTGCAGCGGCAGGTCGCGCTCGGCCATGCCGTCGATAAAGCTGTTAACCGTCGCTTCGTCGTAGTTGGTGGTGAACGAGGTGGTCAGCCACAGGCCGAACGACCACGCAGGCGGCAGCGCCGGACGGCCGGTGAAGCGGGTATAGCGGTTCAGCACTTCTTTCGGCGTCGGGCCGTCGATCACGAAGTACTCGAGATATTCCCCTTCCACGCTGAACTGCACTTTGGAGACCTTCTCGGAGCCGACTTCAAACGAGACGTTCTCGGGGTGATTCACCAGCACGCCGTAGCCGCGGTTGGTCAGGTAGAACGGAATGTTTTTGTAGGACTGTTCGGTGCTGGTGCCGCCGTCGCGGTTCCAGGTTTCGACCGTCTGGCCGTTGCGCACCAGCGCGGTAAAGCGCTCGCCCAGACCGTAGACCGTTTCGCCCACGCCCAGATCCAGACGTTCGAACACGTAATTGCGGTCGGTATTGCTGTCCTGCACGTAGCCGTTGTTTTTCAGCTGGCTGCCGGTAATGCGCTGGCCGTTGCGCAGGAAATCCAGCCCCCAGAACTCGCCTTTGGCGACGCGCACGCTGACGCTGCCGCTTTTCAGCTCGGCAAATTCGGCGTTGTTTTCAATCTCAACTTTTACATCCTTCAGAACGTTCAGCGGATAGTGCGGGCCGTTGTTCAGCGCACCCTGGAAGTGCTCAATGCGCACCCCGACAATCCCTTCCTGCGGGGCAAACAGGCGCACCGTGAACATCAACGTGTCGAGCTGCCAGGTGCGTTCGCGCACGTCACGCGGCGCCACATACACCACCAGGTCATTGCCCTGCTGCTCCACGTCGAACACCTGCACCGGATAGGTCACATTCAGGCCCGGTTGAATAAGCCAGTTTCCATCACTGATTTTCATGCTTACGTCCTCTTAGTTCTGCAATTCTTTGCTGACCGGCAGGTTTTCAAACTCCTGCTGATTGCGGCGCGCGCCCTGCGCCAGCTCGCGCAGAATTTTGGTCAGGAAGGGGGTTTTCAGCGTGTAGTAGCGTTTGGCGATGATGGCGCTCAGCACGTAACAGATCGCCGGTGCCAGGGTAAACAGGCCGATGATGATGCTGATGGTCGCGCTGTTCTGGGTTTTGGCTGCCGCGTCGTAGCCGCCGCCTGCCAGCATCCAGCCTATCATCGCTCCGCCCAGCGCCAGGCCGAGCTTCAGCACGAACAGCGTGCCCGCAAAGCTGATGCCAGTCAGGCGCTTGCCGTTGGTCCATTCGCCGTAGTCGACGGTATCGGACATCATTACCCACTGAATCGGCGTCACCAGCTGGTGCAGCACGCCGATAACGAAGATGAAGCCGAAGGCTTTGTCATCACCGCCAATCAGGTTCACCAGCGGCATCATCAGCACCGTAGAGAGCATACCGCCCGCCGTCGCCAGCACAAAGCGCCAGGATTGAAGGGAGATACGCTGCGTCGGGTCGTTGGTGATCACGCCGCCCAGCGCGCAGTACGGGATATTGACCACGGTATAGAGCAGGGTCAGCAGCGTGTATGTGATGGCGGCGTAAACCATTTTTCCGTTAAGGCTGAGGTCCGGCGTGGTGTAGGCCAGCACGCAGACGATGCCGAACGGAATGGCGCCGAACAAAATCCACGGACGGAACTTGCCCCAGCGGCTGCGGGTGCGGTCGGCAATCAGCCCCATGCACGGGTCGGAGATCGCATCCAGTGCGCGGGCCAGCAGGAACATGGTGCCGACAAACCCGGCGGGAATACCAAAAATATCGGTGTAGAAAAACATCATATAAAGCATGACGTTATCAAAAATGATATGGCTGGCGGCGTCTCCCATGCCGTAGCCAATCTTCTCTTTTACTGACAGTACTTCGCTCATATTTTTATCCTTCACGCTGTAGGGGGCGCTGAGACCGGTTGCATTGGTTTTAAACCATTGTTTCAGGGGCGGGTATTGCGTTTTCTGGTTAAGAGATTACGTTTCTTGTTTTTTGTGATCGGGATAAAAGTTGATGAGCACGAAATGCTAACCTGAGGATTTTCTTAAGAATTAGCTGAAACAGGGGGGTTAAGGTCAAAAGAGAGGTGAAAAAAGTGGTGTGGGGTATGTGGTAAATGCCTGAAAGTAGCTATAATGCGCCCCGCCTCCATGTAGCAATGCAGGCGCGGAAGATCGTCATCTCCGGTGAGGTGGCTGGACTTCAAATCCAGTTGGGGACGCCAGCGTTCCCGGGCAGGTTCGACTCCTGTGATCTTCCGCCAAAAATGCTTTTATTTCATCATAATTCTACTTATCACCAACTCTCCACTAGGTTGGATATCAAACGGTTTTGATCTACTATATTCACTATAAATGCACGTTACATTATCGAAAAATAAACCTGCCAATGTGGATGAAATAATATGGGGTTTTGGCCCAAACTGAATAATTGTAATATTATATTCATTTTTTAAAGGTTGGATTATTTGGCATAAATGTTCAAACGTAATTGATAAACTTGCAATAGGTAGTTTTAAAAGATTACGACCTCCGGACAGTTGATGCTCAATAAAATCTTTATTTATTAACATAGCCTGTGTTTCATAATCTGGTAAAGACCCAGGGGAAGCAATTACGCCAAAAGTTAAATCTGGCTCAAGAAGATTGAAGAAACTTTGTGGCCCTATTTTATCAAATCCTAACATAAAGATAGCACATTTTTTCTTCTTAGTAATTGAAGAACCCTCACAACCAGGCAATATTTTTACATCACCTAATTCAAAATTTAAGAAGTCGTCATTTTTTGGATATTCAGCAGTAGCATAAACCAAATCAATAGTAAGCTTTTTAGAACAAACTTTTAAACAGTAATTTAATATCGCAGCATACCAATTCCTTGACATTGAACTGTAATCAACAATTATTCTAATTTCATTTTTTGTTATTTCCGATATTTTTTTATTTAGAATAGCATAAACTTGTTGAGTATGTGAGTGTTCAAGGTTTACAACAGTTGTTTTAGAGCCCCATTTTTTTTGCAATTTTTCATAGCTTTGTATCCGGCTTCTATTTTGTGAACTTTCATTAAAAGAAAGAATCACAACATCCGCAATTTTCTTTACATTAAGCAACTTTGAAATATAGGTGCAGCGAGGTTCATAACCCAATCCTAGAAATGCAACATCATATTGCGAATCCAGCATCTCGGCTCTCGATAAATCAAGTAATTTAATCTTCATCTTTGAACAACTCCATTTGATCTTCTTCACTCAACAGAGCGTTAGAATTAAAAATATTATGTAATTGGATGGGACGACCTACACGTGGGAACAGATTAAAGTTCGGAGTAAGGCAATTGGCTATTACAAATCGGCCTTCTTTTGATGGGAATAGGGACTTTGCATTTCTATCTTTTTTTACATAAGGATATAGTAACCCTAGATCTACTGCTGTTTTAATACACCCCCATTGTTCTTCCGATATAGAGTTATCTATCCTAAAAGACTGTGGTGTATCACTGCCAAGCTTCTCAACCAAACTTTTTTCTTTAAAATAACCCCCTATTTTATTAATAAACTCAAAAGCTTTAATCCCATCTTTTTCAAATTTAACAACCTCAAGCTCTCTATAGGAGTAACTTTTGATACGTTCGCTTTGGCTTGCATCAGGAATTCTCGTAGACTGATTCTTTAGATTTCCAAGCAAATGATTAAACAGTCTAAAGAGGCGCCTTGGATTACCGTCTGAACAGCGTGATATAATAGCAACTCCAGAATATAATGTTGAGGCAGAGTTGCCTGACTTATTATTATATTCTTCACGCAGGAGAAGCATCCCTCGCAACTTCCTAACTATAGCATCATCAAACTTACCGGGATCGCTAGCTAGTAAAGACTTAGCACGACTGATTGTGTCAGCATTGCAATGTTTTTCAATTAATTGAATGACATATTCGTTTTCGACGATATCAGGTGTTGACTGCGTTAGGATAGATTTTCCAACTAACTGTTCAAGCGTCAAAAAATTTTTATGATGGTATTTCAGCCGATTAACAAATAATTTTTCAGCGAAATCCTGAATGATTTTATCTGAAGCTTGCTGGTTAAGGTGAGATGTACCTAGTTTATCTATATATATATACTCAAGATCGTGTCCTATATTAATATTTGCGGCCACATTTGTATCTAGAGTATGATGTCTATAAGGCATAGTTGTTATTTTAAAGACCAAATCACTCGCTGATCGCATAAATGTGTTAAGCGTTTGATGATGATTTTTTGTTAGAAACTCAGCCTCATCAATGCATACAACCCAACGATTATTCTCTGGTAAAGATAATTTCCTTTTGATTATCCTAGATGCAAATTCAAAAGGTTTAAATAAAGTTGTGTGGAATACTTCGCCTATTCTGGTTTCCTCCACCGTCAAAGCGATTCCCATAGCCTCTTTATTAAATACTAAGTTTTTTCTAAACTCCACTTTCTCGAGTTCGTTTCTAATAAGATTCAAATTATTTAAAGAGTTATTTTCATCTGTAAACCAAACTTCAGAAATAGCTAGACAAATATCTCGCTCTACAAATAATTGTTCTATCTCATCTTCAATATAAGAGTCGATACAACTCCTGATAGTGTCAAGAAGTTTAGCACATAATGAAAGGTTAAGGCTCCAAATAAAATACTCTTCTTTTTTTAATTCATAGTTATTTAATGAGTTAACCCATTCAACTCTTAATGGAACATAAGTAGCTATGAAATTTTTCTCATCGATAATAGCTTTCGCTTTTGGATAAAAAGAGGCTAGTTTACTTAAATTTTCATGTGCTAACATTTTAACTAGCGCAGTTTTTCCAGATCCTCTGGAACCAAGTATTACTTGATTCTGACTAGTAAAAAGTGCTTCGAATGATTCTGTCCAAATAAATTCATTTGCAAGCTGGTTGGTATTTAAGCCTCTTGCATTTGAATTTTCAAATAATGTACTTAGCTCACTGAAATTCATATTAATTCTCCGCCCATAATAAAACGAAGCTATCATTTTTACTTGGCATTACCTCATACTTTAATTCACTAGAAAGATCATCAACAGCATGAGACAATAACTGTTTATTACAATATCTTAGATTCGGTTCTATTTTTACTAAATCGTGCCACTTAGCGTAATTACTTTTTTCTCTGCAACTTTGTATTATATGGCGAAGTTTAATCTTCAGTTGATTCCTTGAAACCATATAACCGTAATACTCTTCATGGCTAATATGGTCTCTGTCGAAAAGAGAACGCGTCCATTTATGGTTTGTAAAATATGACCAAGAAATTACTTTCCCCCTCGAAAAATTATTCTCGGGACAAAAATCGTGATGTTCAATTAAATGAAAAAAGTTGGCAACTCCATTATGCCAGTCTTTTAACTGAGCAGCAAAACTACCAGCACTTAAAATATTTACAAAAAAACCCTCTGAATCCATTTGAAAGTTATATCGTGGTATATGTTTATGACCATGAACAATGAAGTCGAATTCGTTGTGGCTTGCAAAACGCATAAAATCTTCCGCATTTTTCATTTGACTTAGATCAGGATCTGGAAATGTAGTATCTGTATAATTTTTGGGATGGTGATGTGTTAGTAAAATCCTAAACTTACGTTTATCTTTCGTCCTTAACTCATCCAATTTTGATTGTAACGTTGATAAACATCTAAGGTCTACCTCCCCAAATTTTACTTCTTTATCACAGCTGTCTAGCGCAGAAGAGTTAACACCAACGACGATTAAATCCTCATGTTCCCAAATAGCCGAATATGGATCAGAATAATAGGATGAAAAGGTTGAATTATATAATAAAGAGGAAAAAAAATCATTACTCCGAATATTAGCGTATTTTGCTAAGATGATTTTACTTTTATCAGAATATCTTTCGCTTGCATCTTTTTCCTGTTGCCAATTTCCATCATGATTGCCAGGGACGAAGAAAATATTGTTATCACTTATGTTTAATATATTCTTTATCTCTTTAATCCTTTCAGCTGCAATTTCAAACTCATATGATTCTGCGCGATTTGTGATATCTCCAGCAATTAAAAGATGCGTTGCTGTGATTTTCTCAGCGGTTACTAAGTCTTTAAAGTCCTGTATGAAATTTTCAGTAATAGCTGATGTCCCACTTACTTCAGTACAAAAATCTTTTGCTCTCGCTGTAGTACCCACATGTAGATCACTAATTACCAGTATTTTCATAATTAAACCATCTTCATATATTATACTGTTCAAGTTATTATATATTTATACGTTCATCATTAACCTTTAGGTATTTTACCCCGCAATAATAATTCTTTTCTTGCTAGCTCCTTCAACCAACTTGCGAGGCTCACCCCTTCCTCAGCCGCCACAGCATCCAACTGTTCCTTCAATGCCGGATCAATACGCATCTTAAACTGCGGAGACTGCCCGCCGCCTTTTGGTTTTTTTTCGCGCGATATGATTGACATGAGGCCACCTATCCATCTACTCTGATACATATAGGAGGCCACCTAAACCTCCTGTATTTCAACGCCCCGATGTGCGGGAACACAACCGGAGCGTCTAACCTCACCAACTATCAAGGAGTTGATTATGGCTGATTCGCATTCTACCCCAGACACCGACCAATCCGGAACCGAGCGTTCGTTAATTGTGGGATACCGCCCGAATGTTTTCGACAAATCCACGCCGAAAATCATCCTTTCCGGCAAGTGGCTGCGCGCGGCAGGTTTTGATACAGGACAGCAGGTCACAGTAAAGGTCATGAAAGGATGCATCGTTCTGGTGGCGTATAACGAGCAGGAGCAGCGTTTGCAGGATGATTATAAACGGACGAAAGCAAAGCTTATTGAGATAGAGGACGCGCTTGCAGCGATCCAAATTCCACATGCTGGAAAGCGCCTCGCAAAATCAAATACAAACCACCTGGCTTAACGGCTGTTTCTGGCATACTACCTGCCAGGTGCATTAGATGTGGAGGCGACATGGCAGATAAAGACGTAATCCAATCCCCGACAGGCGAATTTGTTATGTTTGCCAGTGATGATGGAACGGTTCGCATCACATGTCGCTTTGAACATGAAACACTCTGGCTGTCGCAAGCAGCCATTGCGTCTCTTTATCAGGTCACTCCTCAAGCTATTACTCAGCATATTAAAGCTATTTACGAAGAAGGTGAGCTTGAACAAAAAGCAACTTGTAAGGCTTACTTACAAGTTCAGCAAGAAGGTCAGCGCAAGGTCAATCGCAACACACTTCACTATAGCCTGCCCGTCATTCTCGCCATCGGCTATCGTGTCCGGTCCACGCGAGGCACACAGTTCCGCCAGTGGGCCACCCAAACGCTCCAGGAATACCTGGTTAAAGGCTTCGTTATGGACGACGAGCGCCTGAAAAATCCGCCTGTAGGATCTTCCGCCGTCCCTGACTATTTCGATGAAATGCTGGAACGCATTCGCGATATACGTGCCAGCGAACGCCGGGTCTATCTTCGCGTGAGGGAGATTTTCGCATTAGCTGCTGACTATCAGCCGTCGCTCAAAGAAACCACGCAATTCTTTCAGACCATCCAGAATAAACTGCATTTTGCCTGCACTGGGCACACCGCTGCTGAGTTGATTCACCAACGTGCGGACGCCACTCAACCGCATATGGGGCTGACCAGCTATAAAGGCGAAGAAGTCCGTAAAAGCGATGTCACCACCGCAAAAAATTATCTGTCTCAGGATGAGGTGAGCGAGCTTAATCGCGTCGTTAATATGTGGCTCGATTTTGCCGAAGATCAGGCCAAACGCCGCAAGCAGGTATTTTTACGAGACTGGCAAACCAAGCTCGATCAGTTCCTGCAATTCAACGACCGGGACGTTTTAGAAGGCGCAGGAAAAATCAGCAAGAAAGCGGCTGATGAAAAGGCGTGCTCAGAATACATCGAATATGAAAAAAAGCAGCGCCTGCTGAAAGAGGCCGAAGGTGAGAAAGATATTGTCGGCTTATTAAAATGGGATAAGCGGGCTAAGCGCTAATCCCGGTATTTCTGCTCAGCTTCATATGCAACAGCGGAAACGGATTCCCCTGCCCATCCAGTTCTGAACGCCCGACCTGCTCAAACCCCATATGGCGATAAAACGCCACCCCCTGCGGATTCTGCTCGTTCACATCCACTTCATTTACGCCGAATTCTGCAATGGCATATTGCAGCAGCATTTTCCCGATACCCTTCCCCCGGCTCGCATCATCCACAAACAGCATTTCAATGCGATTTTTATCCACGCCCAAAAAGCCGTGAATAATACCCACGTCATCCCGGGCAATCACAACCCTGAGATTAGGCAAATATGCGTTGAGCAATAACGGACGCAGCGCCGCGATATCGCTTTCCTGCAAAAAGCGGTGCGTGGCGCGAACGGACGACTCCCAGACTGCGACGAGACGTTCAAATTGTGAGGGGTGTGCGGCTTCTATTTTCATGATGATATTCCGGTTGAGTAAAGTTTCAGGGCAGCAATGTAATGATATTCAGCTCTGCGACGTGCGCCACACGCCAGGCGTACAACCATACTCCGTCTGAAAATGACGAATAAAGTGCGCGCAGTCGCTGAACCCCATCCGCTGCGCAATATCCGTCACGCTTTGCTGTGAGTTCTTCAGCAGCCAGCAAGCATAGCGCAGTCTGGCACTGCGGATAAATTCGCGGGCCGTTTTGCCGAATTCTGCGTGGAACAGACGGTTGAGCTGGCGTTCACTCAATGCCACTTCTCGCGCAAGCCCGGCGGTGGTGAGCGGCCGGGTCAGGAACTGTTCTATCAGCATGACGGCGCGGCGCAACCGCGAGTCAGGGATAAGCGCAAAATTCGCCGGACGCGGGGTGGCAATTTCATGCGGAACGAGCGACAAACGCTGACAGGTGGTGCTGGCGATATCATCCCCGGCATGGGCGCGGATAAGCTCAGTTGCCAGCGTCAGGGTGGAAATACCGCCCGGGCAGGTCAGCACATCGCCATCGTCGATGAAATCATACCCTTGCTCAGCATAAACCAGCGGGAAAGCCTGCCGAAATGCATCAAGGTGGAAAGGATGGATGGACGCTCGTCGTTCATTCAGCAATCCTTCCTGTGCGAGGACAAAACTGCCGGTGCCAATGCCAATGAGCGGAACCCCGGCATGGTGGGCATGTGCCAGATACGCTTTATCCCCCTGATACCCTAAGTCCAGATACTGCAATTCACCGCCGATAACAGCAAGGTAGTTAAAACTGTCCGGCGGCGCATGGGGAGAATCCGGTCTCATGACAATCCCCGCATTGCTGATAATCGGGATATCAGGAAATTCACTTATCAGGCTGATTTTAAATGCTAATTTATCCTGAGCTTTCGCTGCATAACGCAGCGCCTCCAGCAACCCGGAGACGGCCAGGAGTGAATAACGGGGCCATAATATCAACCCAATATGCAGACACTTTTCCGGTACTGATTTCCCCCCATCGGAGGAGTCAAATACACTTTTCATTTACTTGCCAAATTTAAAATTAATTACATTATCGCAACATGATCTGTCGCACTTTTTATTTCTAAGGTAATCCTGATATTTTAAATCAAGCATAAATGAGACGGGAGGAAAATATAATGTTTTTCTCGTTTATATCATTCTTTTTTTGAGCCACGACACACATATGTCGGTAATGTTCCTAAGGTAAAGATATAGTTACCATTATGTTGTTCATTGATCCGCATATAAATACTCTTGCCCGGATAGACAAAGAATTGCGGTTCATATTTTTCCAGCCAGCTGTCGTCGACATTATCGTCCGGGAACGTCATATTTTTTTCTGACGTCAGCAAATAGAGATGATCCTGTCTATCCACCCGAAAGGAAATTTTCCTGTCGATGGTTTTACCCGGATCGCTCTTTGCCCGGCCATTCATGCTCAGGGTGCCGAATTTCCCGTCGAAGGTGTAATTCAGCCAGACCGTCAGCGTCTCATCCGGATGGTGCTGGACCAGATTAGCCTGGCATGAAAAAGGCTGAACGTAAGTTCGGTGCCACAGGTAATAGCCCGTCAGCACGCCTGCCGTGACGAGGCCCGTCACGATGATATACAGCATCTGCCGAAAACGAGTCATGCTAGCTATCCTTCAGGAAATAATCAGATATGCAGCGGTTCGGTTCTTTCATTGGCCGGTCGCAGCGAATAACCGACGCACGAGGAAGCAGAGCGTACCAGCTGATGTAAACCCAGGGATATTGCGCGCATTCAGCCTTGAATTGTTCCACATAGGTCAGCGCGGAAGCGCGTTCAGCGTGGGTCTGAATGTCGTTCGCAAGATAAACGCGACAGGCTCCGACGGATGCCGCAAAACGGTAATCCTCAACAAAACGGTTTTCTGAGGCGTTCATATATCCCGTCACGCCTGCCCCGGCCAGGATGATCAACAGCCCCATGACAACAGCCAGCCAGCGCGTGGGCTTCCTGGCAACGGGCGTTGCTGGCTCGGAGGGTGCAGAGACCTCCTCGATCGCTGGCGCCTCTACACATTGTCCCTCTGCGGGTTGAGGCGCGACGGGTGAAGACTCTCTGACGGTTATTTGCGTGTCGCTTGCCAGCGTCAACCCAATCCGCGGAATGGTAACGATAGGGTCAGTTTCAAAACCAATCTTTTTGAGCCCTTTGCGCAGGATGGAGATGTTCTGGTAATAGGTATTGGAGGAGACAAGCATGCCGCGGCTTTGCCAGACAATATCAAGGAACTCTTGCTGAGTGACAATCGACCCCGCTCTGTCGATTAATAACAACAGGCATCGGCCTGCTGGCGAATTTAACACAACCACACGGTCAGGATTGTTGATATCACGTAACGTGCTGGCCGCAGGATGAAATTCGACGATATTATTTATAATGTAATGCTTATGCATAGGGGCAGTATGAATTCTCCGGTTAACAGATGTTGAACCTGGGTCACCGCATGTATGGGATGACATTCACGTCGGGATTAATGTGACTGATTAACGTCATGCTGTATATCTTCGCCATTGGCGAAAAATCTTAATTTATATTTCATCCCTTAAGCTTCACTGAACCTGCATAAGAACTCAACCCTTGTAGAATGCGGCTTGCAGAGCCGCTTCATCCGCGATCATCCTCATTATGATGTTTTGTGAAGTGAATTTCCGCTCCACAGAAGTATCTGACTACCGGCAGCATCTCATTTATCAGGGCCTCATCTTTTGGCGCGCTCCTCGCCTCTTGACATTGACAAATATCTACATAAAAAAACATTGTACGCCACGGACACGCGTGTCTGAAATATTCAGCACCCTTAAGCCTTAAGTTTTCTCAACCTGACCAATATCAATAACTTACATGGTTTTTGTATGCTTTTAAGCCACCTTTCTATCAGTTTTTATCGATGATAACATTCGTAAATTGTTATTCCCCGTCAGCAACTTCACACCCGCACTGACACCAAAAGACAAACTCCTTACAAAACATTTATCAAAGCTAAATTTTCATTAAAAATAGCGGCTATCATAATTTACAGAAAGCGAAGCGGAATAAGACCAATCAGAGGGAAGCGTCGTAACCGGTCTCGATCTTAGTAATTAATACAATTTTAGATTAATTCAGATTACCTCTTTATTGGCCGACGTATAGTAGGCCTACAGTATGCAATACGTCATTGCTTCGAGAATACTGGCGATAACCTTATAAATAATTCGCCTGATTACTATTATAAATCGAGGAATAACATGACGAACAATAGCCAAATAACACAGCATATAACTGTTGCACTGATGGGCGGCGATCATTATGCAAGAAACGGCATTAAAACGTTATTAAGCAGCATCCGCGACGACCTTCACATCATTATCATCGAAGGAGGTTATCAGGAACTGGATAAGGCGCTGTCGTCGATTCGTATCGATATCTTATTTATATCCGGCGCAGAGAAATACCATACAGGGTATGACTCACTGAAATATTTAAAAAAAATCAAAGTCACGCAGCCTGAAGTGATTATCTGCCTGTACTCAACCTCTGCCCATTCCCTGTTATGGGTCCGGGAAGATATTGATGCCTATATCTCGCTACAGAACACGGTTTATCAGTGGCGGATAAAGCTAGCAAAAATGGTCGATAGCCATTATCGGCCCCAAAAGCAGCCAGCGGCGTTATCGCTGACGCCTGGAGAAAGGAGGGTATTAAAGGAACTCAGGAACGGACTGGATATACGTTACATCGCAGAACTGGAGAAACTTTCTTATCGCCGCGTGAGCGCCTTAAAAAGCTCAGCGATAAGGAAACTCGGGCTCAGGAATAAGACAGATTTGCTGGTCTTTTTAACCAGTTAGACCTGCCGCTTTCAGAGCAAATCTCGTAATAAAAAAATCAAGGAACTATGAAATGAAAGCACGCCTTACTTGCCATTCTCTGCTGGCATTAAGCATTGCCGCCCTGCTGCCAGCGGGCTCAGCACTGGCCGCCACCACCAGCGGCGGCACGGTTAACTTCAGCGGTAAAGTGGTGACCTCCGCCTGTGCCATCAGCGCCGGTAGCGCCAATATCGACGTCGACATGGGTGAAGTGCGTACCGCCACGCTGGCTGCCGCAGGCAGTGAAGCCAGTACCGCAAAAGCCTTCTCCATCACCCTGGAAGATTGCGAAATCGCCGATACTTCCGCGTCCACGGAAGATAACCCTATTGCCGCAACGACCGTGGCTATCACCTTCACCGGTACACCGGACAGTACCGATGTGAATAGCCTGGCCGCGGGAGTAAACGGCGGCGCGGGCTCGGCGCAGCATGTCGCTATCCGTCTTTATGACGAACAGGGCAACGTCGTCAGGCTGGGTGAGCCGGCAGCAGCGATCCCCCTGCGTGCGGGGGCGAACATCCTGAACTTCAGCGCGAAATATTACTCCCCACTGGGCAACGCCACGGCGGGTGATGCCAGCGCGGTCGCCACCTACACCGTGACCTATTCGTAATCTTCAGGCCCGGTCTGCTGGCCGGGTCTGACTCAGCTTTCAGGAGACGCACTATGCGCGTAAACACATGGATTTGTCTGGCTGGCACGTTATGTTCATCCGCCGTGTACGCAGGCGGCGTGGGGTTAGGCGCAACGCGGCTGATCTACACCGGCGCGGCTACGCAGACGATGATGCAGGTAAGAAATACCCACCCTGATGCCACGTTTCTGATCCAGTCCTGGATGGAAGACGAGAAAGGGAGCCGTACCAACGACTTCGTCATCACGCCGCCGCTGTACGTCATGAAGCCCGCCAGCGAAAGCGCGGTGAAAATCATGTTCAGCGGCGACGCCCTGCCAGCCGATCGCGAGACGCTGTACTGGATGACGGTCAAAGCTATCCCACAGCAGGTTAAAAACGGTTCCGGCAATTCGCTGCAATTCGCCTCTGCCAACCGCATCAAGGTCTTTTATCGCCCGGAGCGGCTCAGGGAAGGTGCAGGGGAGGCATGGAAAAACCTTGCCGGCGCCTACCGCGCGGGCAAGGTCACGCTGACCAACCCAACGCCGTATTACCTCACCACCATTAACGTGAAAATTGATGGCAGGCCGGTGTCGCCCGTCATGGTACCGCCGAAATCCAGCGTGACGCTGGCAGACACCTTCAGCCATGCGAGCAGCTTAAGCTACCAGACGATTAACGATTATGGCGCCTGGACGCCCGTTACCCGCACGTCATTGTCCCAATAATAAAAACAGTAAGGCGTGACCACATGAAAATTAAAATCCTGTGCGCCACGGCGATCGCCCTGGTGATTCGGCAAGCCGTGGCTGCCGAAAGCGAGCTGCAATTTAATCCTGCGTTTCTCAACGGCGAGCGCGCCAACAGCGCCGATCTCGCCTGGGTCAACGCCGGGAGCGCGTTGCCGCCGGGCGAGTACAATCTTAACGTGTATATCAACACCCAGTTCGCGTTCACAGGTAACGTCACGTTTCGCGTCGCTGAAAACACCGCCGGTGAAGCCCTGCCGTGCCTTACGCCTGCGCAATTCGCCGCACTTGGCATCGACAGCCGTCAGGCTAAAGGGGGTGAGCTGCCGCCTGCGCAGCGCTGCATTTTTTTAACCCGGTCATTCGCCGATACCCGGTTTGATTTTGACCAGAGGACGCTTACCCTCAACTTCACCGTACCGCAAAGCGCGATGCGTGCTCTGCCGCGCGGGTACGTCAGCCCGGAGAGCTGGGAGTCCGGCATCCCTGCCGCGTGGCTGAACTATGTGGTCAATGGCGCGAATAATGACTACCGGGGCGAGACGCGCACGCGGGAACAACAGCTGTTTGTGAGCCTCAACAGCGGCGCCAACCTGGGCGCATGGCGGCTGCGTGATTTCACCACGTGGACCAAAGAGAGTAACGAGCTCACCCACGTCCAGACCTGGCTACAGCGGGATATCCGCGCCCTGCGTGCCCAGGTTTATGCCGGTGAAACGTTCACCTCATCGCAGGTGTTTGACGCCGTTGGCCTGCGTGGGGTTGCCCTGAAGACCGATGACAATATGTTGCCCGCCAGCCTGAGCGGTTACGCGCCCGAAGTGCGTGGCATCGCGCGCAGCAATGCCACGGTGACGGTTCGCCAGAACGGTAACGTCATCTATCAAACCTCCGTTCCGCCGGGGGCGTTTGTGCTGAAAGATCTCTATCCGACCTCTTCCGGCGGCGATCTCGCGGTCACCATTCAGGAGAGCGACGGTAGCCAGACGCAATACACCCTGCCCTTTGCCAGCGTGCCGAATCTGGTGCGTAACGGTCAGGTCAAATATGCTCTGGGGGCGGGGAAATACCGCCCTGCGGGCAATCAGATCTCGCCCTCCTTCGCGCAGGGCGAGCTGTTCCTGGGCTGGAGATACGGCCTCACGTTTTATGGCGGGGCGCAGTTTTCCGATCGCTACAACGGCCTGGCCTTCGGTATCGGGCAGAATCTCGGCCGCTTTGGCGCCTACTCCCTCGACCTCACCCATGCCCGCAGCCAGCTGGCTGATAACCAGCACTACACCGGTGATTCGGTGCGCCTGCGGTACAGCAAGCTGCTGAACGATATCGGTACGCGAGTCAATTTCTTCTCGCTGCGTTACTCAACGGCAGGGTTTTATACCCTCAGCGATACCACTTACAAAGGCATGGCGGGCGGAGCGCCAAAACAGACCGTGGAAGACGATGGCACCGTCACCACTCACTACGACACGGTTTACAACCTGCATATGTCGCGTAAGGCAAAAAATCAGCTGCTGTTGTCGCAGCCGATGGGCGAATACGGCGCGCTGTCGCTGTCCTGGGATCAACAAACCTACTGGAATACGTCAAAAACCACGCAAAGTTTGCAGTTCGCGTGGAACGCGACGTTTCGTAACCTGTCGCTTGGCATCAGCGCCCAGCGTAGCTCTGGCCTGTACGACAACAAGAAAGACAATATCCTCGCGTTATCCCTGTCGGTGCCGCTGGGTAACCCGGCGCTGTCGACCCGTCTCCGTTTTACCGCTACCCATGCGGATCCCGCCGGCACCACCGCCAGTACCGGTGTCAGTGGTTATCTGCCGGGGCAGGAGAATCTTTTCTATAGCGTCAACCAGCGCTACAGCGCGCAGCAGCACTACGGCGGCGATGCCGCGCTGCAATACGAGGGCGCGTGGGGAGACTATAACCTGGGCTACAGCTACGCCGGTGACTCCCGCAACCTCAGTTACGGGATGAGCGGCGGTGCGGTGCTGCATGAGGATGGTCTGACGCTGAGCCAGCCGCTCGGGAACACCAATATTCTGGTGAAAGCCCCGGGCGCCAGTCATGTCGCCGTGCTCAACCACAAGGGCATCAAAACCGACAGCCAGGGCTATGCGGTGATCCCGTACGCCACGCCGTATCGCGTTAATCAGGTTGCGCTGGATGTCACCACCGTGGGCAATGACGTGGAACTTGAGAACGCCATCGCCAATAAAATCCCCACCGACGGGGCACTGGTTCGCGCCACCCTCACCACGCGTCAGGGGGCAAAAGCGATGTTTATCGTACGTCACGCTAAAGACGTGCTCCCCTTCGGTACGCTGGTCTCGTCAGAGGATGACAAAGCCAGCGGTATCGTCGGCGACGGCGGCAGCGTGTATCTGACCGGCCTGTCAGCGGAGGGAACCTTGCATGCCGTATGGGGGCGCGACAGCGCCCAGCGCTGCACGATCCGCTATGCGTTGAACCCGCAGAATTATCACGCCCGCACCGGGCTTTATTCCCAGGAGGTCCTATGTCAGTAACCATCCGGTTCCTCCCCCTGATCCTGCTGATGTTCATCACCGTTCCCGCGCGCGGCTATGACGTGCTGGTTTCCGTGACCGGCAACGTGATCGGCAATACCTGCATTGTCTCGGAAGATTCGAAGAAGCAAAACGTGCCGCTGGGCACCCTCGGCGTGAAGCAATTTAGCGAGGCGGGCGCGGTCAGCAATATCAAAACGCCCTTCACGCTCACCCTTGAAGCATGCGGCCCCACCTTTGCTGGCGTGAAAATCCGCTTCAGCGGTACGCCGGATGACGAGAACCCGCAGCTTCTGAAAGTCGCTGACGGCGGCGCGACCGGCGTGGCGGTGCAGATTCTGGATAAAGACAGCGTACTTATCCCGCTGGACACCCAAACCGCTGCTTACGGCGCGGCGGGGGATGACAGCGTAAAAATGACCTTCTATGCGCGACTGGCCGCCACGGGTGCGCCGGTCAATGCCGGAGACGTTTCGGCAGTGGCGACCTGGACGACGGAGTATCAATAATGCGTTTACTGTTTTTAGCCCTGTTTTTCATGTCCTCTCAGGCACTTGCCCTCTCCTGGACATCGGATATTACCCTCTCGCCAACGCCCATGTCGTGGTCCGGCCCGGCAGACTCCATCGTGCCTGGAAAGACGATCGGCTCTGAATGGAGCGCCTCTGCGAGCGTCTCGGAAGTGTTCTGGTGCGGCCTGGTATTTACCTGCTCCAAAGGGACGCTGGAGCCGAGCAGCAGTATAACCGCCACCGGCATCACGGTTATTCTTGATGGCGCAAATTACATGGTATTTGAAACGGGCGTGCCCGGCATCGGCTTCATTCTTGGGCTTAAAGATTATAACGGCACCACCTATGTCCCGATGCAGACGGGCATTACGCAGAGCTATCCGGC
Organism: Enterobacter cloacae complex sp. P18RS; assembly: GCF_014982105.1. Classification (NCBI taxonomy): domain Bacteria; kingdom Pseudomonadati; phylum Pseudomonadota; class Gammaproteobacteria; order Enterobacterales; family Enterobacteriaceae; genus Enterobacter; species Enterobacter cloacae complex sp. P18RS. Next base: position 159,535 of record NZ_JADCKV010000014.1, read on the forward strand.
CGATGGGACTAACGGTTACGCCACCGCACTGGGCTGGTCGGCAAAAGTGACGTTTATCAAGACCGGCGTTCCGCTGAAATCCGGCGTATACCAGACCCCGACCATTAACGCGGCGATCCTGACGGCCTATAACAACGAAGTGAAAACCGCGCAGGTGATCATCAACCCCACCACCATCACGGTGACGGCAAGCGGCTGCACGGTAGGCACGAAAAGCGCCAACGTCGACCTGGGCACCATTGATATTCACACGCTGCCCAGCGTAGGCAGCACCTCGCCGTCGGGGGAGTTTAACGTCAGCCTGACCTGCGATGAGAACGTGGCGGTTAACGCAGTGATGACCGATCAGACCACACCGTCAAATACCTCGTCGGTCGTGACGCTGACCGGGGACTCCACGGCCTCCGGCATTGGCGTACAGTTTTTCTATAACGGTACCGGGCCGCTGATGATGGGGCCGGACAGCTCGTCCGCAGGTACGACGGGACAGTTTTTCATCCAGACCACCAGCTCGGCACAAACGCTGTCCCTGCCGTTCCAGGCGCAGTACATCCGAACCGGTGAACTGGTCCCCGGCTCGGCCAACGCCCTGACAAGCATCACCTTTTCGTATCAGTAGGTTAGTGCTTCACCCACACCAGCTGATCGACCCGGAAGCCCAGCTCGCGTGCGGTGTTCAGGTAGTCCTGTTTTACCGCATCCGGAATGGTCGGGGTGCGCGATAAAATCCACAGATAGTCACGGTTCGGGCCGCTGACCAGCGCGTACTGGTACTTATCATCCAGCTTGATCACGTTATAGCCGCCGTAGAACGGGCCGAAGAACGATACCTTCAGCGCAGCCGTGGTCGGTTCGCCGGTAAAGTACGCCTTTCCTTCGCTCTCATTCCATTTTTTCTTCACCGGATCGTAGCCGCGGTTCAGTACGCTGATACCGCCATCGCTACGCTTGCCGTACGTCGCGGTGACCTGTTCCAGACCGCGCTCGAAGCGATTTTCCAGTCGGGCGACTTCATACCATTTGCCGAGATAGCGGCTGGCATCAAAGCCGGTAATGGGCTGCACGCCTTTCGGCGGCGTGGGAGATTTACAGGCAACCAGCGTCAGCGCAATGGCGACACCGGTAACGACAGGCCATAGCCTCATGAGAACTCCTTTCATTTACGCGGTTGGACGTTAAGTGTAGCGCACCCGTGCGGCGCTTCATCCCGTCGGGGAATATTCGTAGTATATTGAGACAACTCCTTCTCTTCGGATGCAGACATGGCTTACTCCATCGGCGAATTCGCCAGACTCAGCGGCATCACCGCCACCACGCTGCGGGCGTGGCAGCGACGCTATGGCTTGCTCAAACCCGAGCGTACGGACGGCGGTCACCGCCTGTACAGCGATGAGGACGTTCAGCAGGCGCTGAAAATCCTCGACTGGGTAAAAAAAGGCGTACCCATCGGTCAGGTAAAATCACTGCTGGAACGCCCTGCGCCGCGCCGCGCCAATAACTGGCAAACCCTGCAACAGGCCATGCTGCAAAAGTTGCAGGAGGGGAAAATTGAGTCCCTGCGTCAGATAATTTACGACGCCGGACGCGAATACCCAAGGCCAGAGCTGGTCACTAACGTGCTGCGTCCGTTGCGCAGCCAGATATCGGCCAACGTCGCCGCCGCCATGACGCTGCGTGAGATCCTCGACGGCATCCTCATCGCCTATACCTCGTTTTGCCTTGAGGGCGATAAAAAAGCGCCGGGCGATAACATCCTCATCAGCGGCTGGCATCTGAACGACCCCTGTGAGATCTGGCTTGAAGCTCTGACGCGCACCGGCCAGGGCCACCGCATCGACATACTGCCGGTTCCCCCTGCCGCGCTGGCCCCGGAAATTTTCCCGGACCGCAAATGGCTGCTGGTCACCAGCGGTAAACTTACCGCCGTGCGGAAAAAGCAGGTTGCGCAGTGGCAGCAGCAGGTTTCCCTTGAGGTGATTATCCTCTGATTATTTTCTGCTGAGGCAATCTTCACGAAAAGTTGAATATTTTTTCGCACAGCGAGTGCTAACGTTTTCCTGTCACCGACAACTCAACAGGAAAACACGATGAAAAAGACACTCCCTCTGATGATGCTGGCTACAATGGCTTTCGCGCCTGCCGCGTTCAGCGCCCCGGCAGGCACCCTGAGCGTTCACGTTCTGGACCAGCAAACCGGTATGCCGCCAGCGGATGTGGCCGTCACGCTGGAGAAGCAGGAGCAGGACAAGTGGACCCCGATTGCCAGCGGTAAAACCGACCACGACGGGCGCATCAAATCGCTCTATCCGCAGGATCAGGATATGGCGCCTGGCGTGTATAAAGTGACCTTCAAAACCGCCGATTACTTCCACGGTAAAAAGCTGGACTCCTTCTTCCCGGAAGTGCCGGTGCTGTTCACCGTCACCCGCACCAATGAAAAACTGCACATCCCGCTTCTGCTCAGCCAGTACGGTTACTCAACCTACAAGGGCAGCTGATTGCTCTTGATTTTAAAGACGATTTAAAAATAATCCCGCCAATACTTGGACAAATACGCATTCTTGTGTAACTTTTAGGTATGAGATCGGGAGGTGCACACCATGACAACAAAACCTGTGCTGGGTATTAGCGGATGTTTGACCGGTTCCGCCGTTCGCTTTGACGGCGGGCATAAGCGTATGGGCTTTGTGATGGATGAGCTGGCGCAGTGGGTCGCTTTCCGTCCGGTATGCCCTGAAATGGCTATCGGCCTGCCCACGCCTCGTCCGGCGCTGCGTCTGGTGATGACCACCGGCGGCGAGACAGAAATGCGGTTCAGCAAAGCGCCGCACGATGACGTCACGCAGAAGATGGCCGCATTTACGGCAGATTATCTGCCGAAAATCGGCGATCTGGCGGGTTTTATCGTCTGTGCAAAATCCCCCAGCTGCGGCATGGAGCGCGTGCGGCTGTACGACGAAAACGGCAACCGGGGCCGCAAGGAGGGTGTCGGGCTGTTCACCGCCGCCCTCCTTGAAACTTTCCCCTGGCTGCCCGTCGAAGAAGACGGTCGCCTGCACGATCCGGTACTGCGGGAAAACTTTGTTGAGCGCGTTTTCGCTCTCCACGAACTGAACGTAATGCGTAAAAATGGCCTGACGCGCCGTGCCCTGCTGGACTTTCACAGCCGCTATAAGCTTCAGCTTCTGGCGCACCATCAGGCAGGCTACCGTGAAATTGGCCCGTTCGTGGCATCACTGCACGAGTGGGACGATTTGGACGCGTTTTTCGTGGCCTATCGCGACAAGCTGATGACCATCCTGAAAAAACCCGCTTCGCGGAAGAATCACACTAACGTGCTGATGCACATTCAGGGCTATTTCCGTAACCAGCTGAACAGCCGCCAGCGTGGAGAACTGCGGGATGTGATCCTGCATTACCGGGACGGGCTGCTGCCGATCCTCGCGCCGCTGACGCTGCTGAAGCATTATCTGGCTGAATACCCTGACCGGTATCTGATGACGCAAAACTACTTTGCTCCCTATCCTGATGATTTGGGTCTGCGTCTGGCCGTTACCTGATAAGAAAGAAGCGAAGGCCCTGTTGACCCACAGAGGCCCAAAGCAGTACCCCGTTTAGACGACACCCTCACTGTCGTCTTTTTTTTGCGCTCAGCGTAAAATACTGTAATTCTGTACAGGTTAAGCGTGCACAGCGGAGTACCCCGATGATCAAAAATTTGCATATTCAGAACTACCGCTCAATTCGCGATATGTCGCTTGAGCTGGAACAGCTCAATATCGTGTTCGGCCCCAACGGCACCGGAAAATCTAATATTTATAAAGCGATTTACCTGATGCACAGCGCGGCGCAGGGGCAATTCTCCCAGGCGCTGGCGAACGAGGGGGGAATTTTGAAAGTGTTCTGGGCGGGAAAAACCCGCAGCGACCAGCTGCGACGCATGAACCTGGCGGTGGAAACGGAAACCTATGAATATGAGCTTCAGGTCGGGTTCGTGGAAAAGCTGCCCTACCCCTCACAGTTTCAGCTCGATCCGGTGATCAAGGAGGAATCTATCTGGCTCGGCGGACAGCACCGTCGCCCGTCGTCACAGCTGATGAAGCGTAAGAATCAGGCGGTTTTCCTGAACAACGTGCATCACGAAAAAGTGACCCACAGCGGTACGCTGTATGAGAACGAGTCGGTGTTCGGTCAGCTCGGTGAACCGCACCTCTACCCCGAAGTGTCGCAGATGCGCGAGTCCCTGCGTAACTGGCGATTTTATCACGAGTTTTCCGTCTCATCCGGCTCGGCGATCCGTGCCCCGCAGGTGGGCTTTCGTTCCCCGGTGCTGGCCAGCGACGGCGCGAACCTGGCCGCCGCGTTTCAGACCATTGTCGAAATTGGCGACGAGCTGCTGCTGATGCGCATTCTCGACCAGGCCTTCCCCGGCTGCGTGTTTTACAGCGACAACACCGGCGGGCGCTTCCGCATGATGATGCAGCGCGAGGGGCTGAGCAGACCGCTGGAACCGGCAGAGTTCTCCGACGGCACGCTGCGTTTTTTGTGCCTGGCGGTGGCGCTGTTAAGCCCGCGCCCTCCCGCATTCATCGCCCTCAACGAACCGGAAAACAGCCTGCATCCGCAGATGCTGCCCGCCCTGGCAAGCCTCATTGCCGAGGCCAGCCGCTATTCGCAGATCTGGCTCACCAGCCATTCGCCGGAGCTGGCGCATTTGATTGAGAAGCACCGATCGTTTTCGCTGTATCAGCTGTCGATGGCGGAGGGGGAGACGAGGATGGAGAGGCTGGGGTAATTGCCAGGTGGCGCTACGCTTACCTGGCCTACTGGCGAGTACGAAACGTCTTGCGCCACTCCGCCGGGCTGACGCCAAAGCGCGCCTTAAATTGCTGCCGATACGTCACCGCTGATAAAAACCCCACCTGCCCGGCGACATTTTCGATTGGCAGGTTGCCGGACTCCAGCAGGATCTGGCTGCGCCGCAGGCGCTCGGCGGTAAGCCAGTCGGCAACGCTCATGCCCGTCGCCTTGATAAAATGGCGGGTCAGCGTGCGCCGGCTCATCGACACCACTTCCGCAAGAGAGTCCAGGTTATGCGGTTCGGAAATATGCTGCTGAAGGTAGTCAATCAGACAGTTAATCCGCCCATCACGGGTATCTTTCGGCACAGGTTGCGCAATAAACTGCGCCTGCCCGCCCTCTCGGTGCGGCGGGACGATCATCCGGCGGGCAATCTGATTGGCGACGACGCTGCCAAAGCGCTGACGGATGATGTACAAACAGCAGTCGAGCGCGGCGGCGGTACCCGCCGAGGTAATCATATTGCCGTCATCCACGTAGAGGGCGTTGATATCCAGTCGGACGTCCGGAAATAGCGACTGGAACTGGCGTTCAAACTCCCAGTGTGTGGCGGCCCGTTTGCCGCTGAGTATGCCCGCATAGCCCAGCACAAATGATCCCAGACACAGCCCAACAATTTCCGCCCCGTTGTCTCTGGCCTGAACCAGGCTGTCGAGCAGCGTCTGAGGCGGGCGCTCCAGAACGTGCTGCCAGTAGGGTACAACCACAATTTCAGCCGATGCGATCGCGGAAAAATCCTGCGTCGCATGCAGGGCAAAACCGTCTTTCGAGTTCAGGAATCCCGGTTTTTCAGCGCAGATCGTGACGTTAAAGCGCTTTTCCCCGGATACAGTGTCGCCAAACAGGATGCAGGGGACGGAGTAGTGGAACGGGCTAAACCCGTCCACCGCGACAATGGCAACGTTAATAAGCGGCATCTGTCTCTCCTGTCCCCTTTAACAGTCAGAATATAACGGTTTCGCCGTCCTGGGGAATGCTCACCGCGTCACCTGCCTCGTTGGCATCAACATACTCGCGCAGCGCGCGGCGGGTCAGCAGGCAGTGGTTGAGAGCTTCCATATGGGTCGCCACGATTTTCGCCTGCGGCAGCAGGAAATGCACGTTAAGCAGATCTTCTTCCCCCATGATAATCGGCCCAAACCCAATGACATGAGCGTAACCGGCGTTGAGCACGACGATATCCGGCTGGTGCTTTTGCAGATCGGCCGCCACCGCATCGCGCCAGATGGTATCCCCTGCGATATAAAGCGTCTTCTCATCGGGATGACGGAACACCACGCCGCAGGCTTCCCCCAGAAACTCTGCCAGCTCCGGCACGGCGTAAGCGCGGTCAGTACCGTGCTGGCCGCCGTGGGTTTTCACTATCCGGATATCGCCGTACGTTGTTTCCCCGGTCATGATCGTCAGGTTGGTAAATCCCTGGCTGCGCAGCAGCGCGGCATCACTATCATTTTGCACGTAGATCGGCTTGCCTTTGGCGATCAGCTCAACGGCGTACTGATCCCAGTGATCGGCATGGGTATGGGTGACGATCACCGCGTCAGCATCCAGAAGCGTTTGAACGTCAACGGGAAGATCGACCATCGGGTTGCGAATATCAGCCCGCGCCGTGCCGGGAAAACCCGGATAAGTGCCTTTTGGCGCCAGCATTGGGTCGATTAAAAAGCGTTTTCCCGCGTAAGTGATAAGCTGGGTGGCATTGCGAATTTGCGTAATGTTCATGGGCTATCCTCCGGTTGGTATGAGAAGGAGAATAGCCCCAGGGTGCCGTTAAGAATGTGGGCTAAAGGGCGATGATCGATGAAATCGGGTCAATCAATAAACCGCTTGCGTACCCTTTCCAGCGGCGCAATCAGCAGATTGATAAGCGGCTTACGATCGATAACGATATCGGCGTTCACCGTCATTCCGCCCATCAGCATGCGCTTTTTCTTGTCCGGGTCGGTAAACCAGGAGGGGACGCGCACTTTAGCCAGGTAGTAGTTCTGCCCCTCCTGGAGCGGGATCAGCGCCGAATGGGCATCAATGTTTACCTCATAGAAATCGGACAACGTCGCCTCCACGGAACCGTATTTGTCCACGGGCCACGAGTCGAAGCGCAGCTTGACCTTATCGCCTTTCGCCACGCGCCCCACCCCCGTTGCCGGAACATACAGGTACCCCTCCATCGTCGCCGCGGTATTTTTACGGATCACCACCACCACCTCGCTATTTTGCGTAATGGCCCGGCCAGGCGGGAAGTTAATCGCCACCACGTAACCGTCGGAAGGGGCCAGCATCGCCATGGTGGAACTTCCCCGGCTGGACAGGTTGCGGTCAATTTCGCTGATGCGGTTTTTCACATACAGCTGCTCTTCGCTCAGAGAGTCAATTTGCGACTGGGTGCTGTCGGTCAGGCTGGTTTTTCGTGCCTCAAGCTCAAGAATAGTGCTCTCCTCCAGCGTCAGGTTGAGCTGCGCATTGAGCACATCGTTGTGGCTTTTATCGAGATCCACTTTGGATACATAGCCCTTCCCGGAGACGGATTTCCACGCCTCGTAGGTGTCGGTGCTGTTTTTTAACAACGCGCGCAGCTTCTTCACCTTATCGCGGGAAACGGCGATCTGCTTGTCAGTGAGAGCCAGCTGCTGCGCCAGATTTTTGCGATACGACGCAATCGAGTCCTCAATGGCCTGGATGCGCTGCTCGCTGCGCTTCTTCTCCGCTTCCATCTGCTGGCGGTCAAACTGCACCACCGAGCCCTGCTTGCCGCCATAGTCCTGTGACACGGTGAACAGCGGATCGTTTTCCTTCACGTACTGACCTGGCCGTACGGCAAAATCCACAAGCGTACCGGACTCCCGGGCGCGGACTTCCACATCGCCCTGCGCCGGGATCAGCACCCCGCGCGCCAGGGTGGTTTCCGAAAAGTTAAAGACAATCGCAAAGACCAGCAGGCAGAGAAAAAAGGTGATGAACAAGGTCAGCACGGCTTTCAGCCGTGGCGCGTTGATGTGATAGCTTTTTGAGAAATGATGCGGGATCAGCGCCCGCCGCTGTCGGCTTCGGTTTTTTAATTTCACGATATGTCATCCATGATAAATCACTGAAAGATCGTCCCATGCACTCCAGAGCGTGGGGGTTTTGCGCAGCGCGTTCAGCGTGTCGGCGGCGGCCTGACGGTAATCCTCTGGCGCATACGCCTGACTCTCCAGCCCAAACTCCGCCGCGTGCAGCGAACAGATCGGCAGCAGCGTTCGGACGCTGTAGCCATAGCGCGATAAAAACCGCGTTGAGACGTCCGTTAACCACGCCTTTTGATCCCCTGCCTGGGTGGAGAACAGCGGCGCATCCGGCAGGCGTTCGTCCATCAGCAGCACCGTCACCAGGCGGTGAGGGGCGAAAAACGAGCTGGCGCGTCGGCCTTCGTGCGCGGCCATTAGCTTATGCAGCGCAGGGTGACGGGTAATAAACTGAAAGCGCACATCGGCTGGCGCGGTGGCGAGCAGCGCATCCACGATCAGACCAAAGCCCGCCCAGCGCATTCCCAGAAGCAGGGTGCGAGATGAACTGTAAAACGCCTGCTCCTGCGTCCACTGCGCCACGTACGCGTGCAGATCGAAGCGGACGTTGCGCGCCCAAAGCGCGGGCGGGAAGATCTGCTCCACGAAGTTAAACCCGCTCAGCTCATGGGCGTTCTGATGCAGAAAATCAGCCGGGACATCGGTCTCCGGGCAGCGCATAAACTGGCTGTAGTTTTGCGTGATCCGGTTTGCCAGCAGCGTGCGCCCGGCCTGGCGCGCGCAGAGTCGCGCATAGAGACGCGGCAGAAACATCATTGCTCACTCTCCCGCAGGGTGCCGTTTTCCATGGTATAGAGACGCCCCTGGCAGCCCACCACGTCCGGCGAGTGGGTGACAAACACCAGGCCAATCCCCAGGCTACGCAGGTTCGCCAGCACTTTCTGCGCGGTCGTTTTATCCAGGTTCGCCGTCACTTCGTCACAGAGCAGAAGCTTAGGCTGGCTGTACAGGGCGCGCGCCAGAACCAGACGCTGCATCTCCCCGGCAGAGAAAAAGGTGTTCCCCGGCAGCATCTCCGTTTCGTAGCCGTGCGGCAGCCTGGCGACGACGTGGTCCACCTCCGCCAGCCGACACGCGGCAATGACCTGCTCTTTATCCGGTGCGCTGTCAAAGCAGGCGATGTTGTCCAGAATCGAGCCGGTGAAGAGAATATCGTCCGCATGGACGATGCGGATGTGCTGACGCAGCGAGGAAAGATCGCACTCCTCAATGGGGATCTTATTGATCCGCAGCGTGCCAGACGATGACAGCAACATGCCGGAGATCAGACGCAGCAGCGTGGTTTTTCCCGACCCGCTCTGGCCCACAATCACCGCTTCTTCGCCCTGCTTCAGGGTCATATTGATATGCTGTAGCGTGGCCTCCCGGCCAGGATAGGCAAATGAGACATCCTCAAATTGCAGACAGACCGGCGAGGTGACAATCCGCTTCCCAAACTGGCTGGTTTCAGAGGGGGCAAACAGCAGGTCGCCCACGCGATCCAGCGGCCCCTTGAGGGCATTTTTGTCCAGCAGCTTCTGCGCCACCTGCACCATGGCATCGGAAAAATAGCGCTTATAGCTGATATAGGCGTAAAGCATCCCGATGCTCATCTGCCCTTCCAGGATCAGCCACGCGCCAAAGCAGACCACCAGCAGCTGCTCGGCATTGATCACCAGCAGCGAAGCCACGTCAAAGCGGGCCAGCAGCCGCTCTTTACGCATCAGCCCGGCGATGTGCTCACGCTGTGATTTGTCCATCACCGCATCCCGGGCCTGCTCCATATTGTTCGCTTTGAGCGTAATGATCCCTTTCTGCGTCTCCACCAGCAGGGATTCATACTGGGCGGTGCGCTCGATGGAGTCATCCACCGCGCGTTGATAGGGGCCGATCAGCGAAAAGCGGATCAGGAAAAACACGCCCATCAGCAGCATCGTCAGCAGCGCAATTTTGACGTTATACAGCAGCATAAACAGCAGGCTGGTGACGGCGATCAGGCTGGAAAAGAGAATTTGCACGTAACCATTGCTGATGAACTCCGCGCAGGCGTGGAGCGATTTTTCAATGGCCAGCACGATGCCCGGCGGGCGCGAGCGGAACCAGCTGGTCTGGGTGCGCAGCATGTAGTGGCGCACGGACTGGCTTAAATCGTCATAGGCAATGTTACGCATCAGGATCTCAAGCAGCTGCTTGAGGAATTTACCGATGACTTCAAAGATAAAGACAATAGCGAAGATCGCGGTGAGCAGGATCACCAGATCGCTGTCGCTGCGGGAAATGGCCTCATCCATAATCAGCTGCACGTAGGTGGGGCTTGCCAGCATGGTGATGAGGGTAAAAATACAGAGCACAAACAGCAGCAGCTGGCGCTGGAACAGGCTCGGGGATTTATTGGCTAACCGGCCAAGCGTGAGCTTTTCATCCGGGGATTTCTTTTTGAAGCACGGCGTGGGCTTAAGCTCAAGAACATAGCCGGAAAAGAGTTTTTCCGCCTCTTTCAGACGGTAACGACGCACGCCGCTGGCGGGGTCGTGAACGGTCACGCTGCGGCTGTCGATCTTCACGATGACCACGAAATGGTTGCCGCGCCAGAAGGCGATGAGCGGCAGCTCAGACGTTTCTATTTCAGTGATTTCGCCTTTAAGCACCCGGCCAGACATATTTTTATCGCTGGCAAGGGTCATCAATTCCGCCATTGAGGTTCCCGCATCGGCGGAAACGGAAATCTCCCGGCGCAGCTGGCTGACGGAGACATGGTGGTCGTAGTGCCCCAACACCATCGCCAGGCAGGCCAGTCCACATTCGGTAAATTCATGCTGGCGAATAACAGGGGTCTTACCCTGTTTTTTATACTGAAAGAGCGAAAACATAATGATCCGTGGCTGAAATAAAAAAATGGCCCGGCAATGCGGGCCATGCGTACAACGTGCTTCTCGCTTAGGCGCTGAAGAAACCGCCGATGAAGCCGCCCACCAGGCCGAACACGCCGCCGATGGTGCCGCCCAGCGCGCCTAACATCTGGCTGCCCGCGTTATAGCCCGCGCTTGCGCCCTGAATAGCGGCAGCAAACGGATCCCAACCACCGATGATGGCCTGTGCTTTTTTGAAATCGATAACTTGCATGAGTCTTTTCCTGTTAACGTGAATTAGTTGTAGCTACCAACCAGCGCACCCAGGAAGCCCATTGCGCCACCCAGAATTCCGCCAACCACACCGCCAACCATGCCCATGATGCTTGCGCCGGTGTCGTAACCCAGCTGTGCACCTTTAACCAGACCAGCGAACGGGTTTAACGCGCCACCGATAATGTCTTTCGCTTCTACGAATGAAATCGCTTTCATTTTTATCTCCTGTAGTGATGGATCTTTAGCATGATGCTAAAGGCTAATTTCCTTTTATGAAGGAAAGCGGTTGCTACGGGCAGGTGGTAAGCGGAATGATTTTATTGCCATAAATAATCATCCGCCTTGCAGCCTGCCCGGCATTATCTATTTCCAGCCGTTGCCCCGGCGGAATATATTTTGAATTGTTGTATTGCGTACTGCACCCGACCGAGGAAACATATTTAAAATAGGTATTCCCGGTATTACTCACCACCCCGTTGCTAAACGCATAATCAAAATGTCGTGTCCATGGACGGACAATCAAAATAGCCTCAAGCGAGACCACCACATCCGACTGGATGCGCTGGCCTTTGCGCGTGATAACCTTTGCCTGGAGCGGCGTCTCGGTGAATTTTACGCGATAGTATCGCTCTTTGTTGTCATGCGGGCCGGTATAATAAAATTTAAAACCCGCGCGTTCACCGCTCCCCAGCGTTAATTGCTTAGGCGAATACATGACTTCGCCATCTTTTATTTCGGTTTCTTTTCCCTTCTCTTTAGGAACGTCTACCTGAATAAGCGAAACGGTATAATTCTGACGCTCGCTGGTATCGTTTTTTATCGGCTGAAAAACAACTTCTCTTTCGGGAAGAAAATCAATATTCAGACTTTCGATAATTAAAGCATTTGCCCCTGTGGAAATGAAGCAATTTATTGCAAAAATAGCCAGGAATTTTCCAGTCATGGTTGATTAATTCCAGGATGCGCTAACATCTATTCTTCCCTGCGCGGTCACTTCGCCAAACCAGCTATTTCCGTCATAGGTGGTTTTCGATACCGGATTATCCATAACGAACTGGAGGACCAGCGGTGTTTTCCAGAGCCACATATCGGTCACGCCGGAACTCATTTTGTCCCACTCTTCCGCATGGGTGGCCGGTGCCGGGATCGACAGTACTTCGCCTTTACAGTTGTGCGCCATCAGCGTCTGGCTTTTCCCCACCAGCACGTTGCCCGGAATGGGAACCGTGAAGCCGTTGCCGCTAAAGGCGCAGTAGTCCACCCCATTCAGGCTTTGGGTAGGCCCGGTGACTTTTACCGTGACCGCAATCGCCGCATCTTTTTGCGCCCCGCTGTAGGTGATGGTGTAGGGGATCTCAATGGGCGCTTCGCCGATAATACCTTTCCCGGAGCCGCCCAGACCGTCAGGATCGAGGGTGTAATCCGGGTTGTCTGGCACAATCTCCAGCCCGGGCTCGATAGGGTTAATCACCAGGCCGCCCCCCGGCTGGAAGCAGAAATCCGCCGCCAGCGAGCTGTTGCCGGGCGTCAGACACAGGCTGACGATATTGCCAATGTTGCTGCCGTCCCCCGCCTGCGCCACGCTCAGAATTAACGCTTTCGGCAAAAAGATTTTAAGGGACGCTTTGCCGCCGTTTTTCTGCGGCGCTGCAAGGAAGGTGTTCGCCAGGACACGCGTATCGCTCAGGATACCGCCGGAGATACTGTACCAGGTGTTTTCATCGAAGGTCAGCTCGGCGGCAAGCCCGGTGCCGCCGCTCATGTGCGATTGCAGCACGCTGTTGACGCGGGAAGAGGTGAGCGCCAGCCCCCCGTTGTAACCGGAGATATCCTCCCCAACAAACGTGTATTCGAGCAGGTCGCACAGGACGCCAGAGACCGTGTTGCGGGTGTATTTGGTGCAGGTGGCCCCCGTTGATCCATCGACAATCGTCACCTCACCGCTGATCGGGTCAATCCCCAGGTTAAGCGCTCTGGCGTTGGTCATGGTCAGCGTGCCCACCTTGTGAAGCGTATTGGTGGTGGTCACTTTGTTGATAGAGCTGATTTGCGGCGTGGAGGTGATGGTCACTTCATCCCCTGGCGCGGCGTTGAGCAGATAGTTAAAGAACGGATCGCCCAGTACCCAGCGCCCGTATGACGTGCCGGGCTCCATCACCGGCGGCTTAACCACCATCGACGTGTCGGTATAGCTGGTCGTCGGGGTGTACCCCGTGTTGCCGCAGGACGAGGAACACGCCGTCCCTTTGAAGAACGGAGAGGCGCTGGAACCGGTCACCGAAAAGTCGATGGTCAGCGCGCTGCCTGCCGGACCGCTGTAGCTGTTGTCCGGGATGTAAGTGGCAATACCGTTATTCGTTTTCGCACTCAGGGTCGGCCACTCGCGCGAACCGTGTAAAAACGCGGTCGACGTGCTGTTCAGACTAAACAGCCCCGCGCTGTTTCCCGTACCGTTATTGTCCGGGTTATTAATGGCTAAATAGGGCAGCTCCTGCGCCTGGGCCGCCGCGCTCATCAGCAGTAAATTAAGAGCGAATATCTTTTTCATCGTCACGTTCCTGCGTTCCTTTTGCTTCCTGCCAGACAAAATCGCCTTTGTCGCAGGAGATGTCCCCGAGCCACAGCGCACCGCGGTTAGACTCGATGTCCAGGCGCACTTCGCAGACGCTGTCGTCCGGCGTGGCGATACTCAGGACAGGGTTGTTCTTATCAACGTCGATCACGAAGCGTCCGTCGTTTTCCGTCCGGGTCAGCCCGACGTGGTTTTTGATCTGCATGGCGCCAACCGGGGCCCCGTTTGCATCCACAAGACGACCAAACAGGGTGACGATTTTCTTCACCTGCGGCTTCATCACCACGGTATTACCCGGATAAACCGTGATATGGCGACGCGCATTCGCGCCAATCTCATAGCTTTCCGTACCGGTTTCACTGTTCATCACTTCCAGGTCATAAGCCTGGTATGCCGGCAGCGACAGCCAGGTCTTATCCCCTTTGATGCGTTCTGCCCGGCCGTTAAGCTTCAGGGTCAGCGCTTCATCAGATTTGAGACCGGTACTGACAATCACCCCTGCGCTTTCGGTGCCTTTCCCGGCGGCGATGGCCTCTTTGGACCAGCCCACGCTGCCGTCACTGGTCAGCGTGGAGTTCCAGCCTTTACTCATGCCGCTCTGGACGCTGAGGATGTTGCTGTTCCACGGCGTGTCGAAGTTCACGCTGCCGCCGCCGCTTACGCTGCGATCCTGGCGGCTGTTAAAGGCTTTCGAGACGTTGGCGGTAGCCGATTTCAGGTAATCGCCCTCAAACTGGCGGCTGGCGCTGACGTTCAACGCCGTGCCGGTATCGCGATTGTGGGAAACGCCAACCGACACGGTATTGCCGAGCGGTATGGCGAAATCGAGCATTACGTAACGATCTTTCTCTTCGTAATACCCGTCGTATTTGTTGCGCGACATCCCCACCCGCAGGCGCGCCGTGCCGTAGCGACCGGCGTATAACCCCTGGGAGTAATCCAGCTGATAGCGTTTATAGCGATAGAGGTCGTCTTCCTGACGCATCAGGCTCAGGTTGCCTGCCGAGGGCAGGCCGAATGACGGCAGGCTAAAGGAAGCGCCCCAGGTGTTGCCCTTGCTCTCATAGATATCCAGGAACTTGCCGCTGGAGAGCTGTTCATGGGAGTACCACACCGAGCCGATCTGCCACGGCAGGCTGAGATTCGCCCCATAGTTGGCGCGATACGTTCCGTCGGAGGCGGCCATGGTCTGGGTATTCACCGAGAAATAGCCCGTCAGGTTCAGGGAGGCCCACAGCTCGCTGACGATGTGTTCCCGCATCATGTAGGTAGAGGCGTTCCAGTCGACCATCCCGCTGCGCTTGCTGAACGAGGCTCCCACCAGCGACATGGTGTCTTTATGTTTGGTGTCGTAATCGTAGTAGTAGGTGTTATCCTGCTCGTTTTTGCGTTTCGCGTATTTTTTATAATTGACGACGGATTTATCGCGGCTATACATCCCGCCCCACATCTGCCAGCGCAGCGTTTCCGACACGTTGCTGGAGAACGGTTTATTTACGGTGTACATGCTGCGCGACACGGTGCGGCTTCCGCTCACCACTTCAACTTCGACGCTGTAGATCCCGTAGGGCAGGCTGCTGGTGTCAATTTCATGGTTGCCGACGTCAAAGCGCTGAATGCCGATAAGCTGCCCGTCACGACGAATACGGGCCTCGCCCGCCGTGGGAAAATAGACCACCACCGGCGTCAGAGAGAGCGTGTTATCGCGCTTGCGGGAGTTGGCCTGGTTGCCCATGGAAACGCCGTAGACTTCACCGCCGGAAATCCCGCTGACGCTCGCCAGAGACTGCATCGCCCAGCCGTTCAGCATGCCCGCGGCGTAGCGCATCCCCTGATAGTCGCGCTCCCACATAACCGCGTTCATCTGGGTATCGCTGCTGTTCTCGTTGACGTAGCCAGAGCCGTCGATCAGGACATGATCGACGCCCATTGAGATCCAGTTTCTCGCGTTCAGATAGCCCGACGACCAGCTGTCACCGTAGCCGCTCTCGGTGTGATACGCTCCGAGGTTGTAGGAGAACGTGCCGCTCAGGTCGTCAGACTCCGGCGCATCAATGTCCACCTCACGCGGGCGAATATTCACCCCGTAGTCGCTCTGCGACAGATTCAGCAACAGGCGCATTTTTTTCTGATCCAGTTCGAACGCCGAACCCGCGCTAACCGGAATACGCATCTGGTCATCAAACTGCTTATCGTTAATGCTTTGCAGTAACGCCCGCATCTCTTTTGACAGACGAATGCCGTTATCAGACTCCTGGACCTGAACATCCCTCAGCCCCAGCTTCAGATCTTTTGCAAAGAGCGTCACGTCACCGATACGAACATATTCGCTCGCCGTGCCTTCGTGGTTCCCTTGTTGTGCTGAGTGTGGACGCGTATTCACCAGATAGACGGGAATTTTGATCCCCTGCTCCAGCAGTGCATAAAGCGAGTCGGGAAAACGGTAATTAGCGATAACCACGGAGCTTGAGGCTGCATGCGCAAGCGCGGGCAGCGTGCCGGATGCGCAAGCCATCATCACCGGCAACACTAATTTATTTTTCACCATGCATCCTTACTTAACAGGAATGAACTGTTTCAGGTCCCATATTCCGAGATGAAAATGGTTATCCGTAACGTTGATATCCTCGATAGCGCGCGAGGTCTCTGGCATCAGGTAGAAGTTTTTGCTACACGGCGTGCCGGGGGATTCCGGATTCGGCTTCAGGCAGGTCCCGGTCGCATTGACGCGAAACGAGGTGTTCCCTTTATTGGTTATTTTTCCCGCCACATAGACGAAATCAATCTTCTTATCCCGGGGCTGAACCACCAGAATGGTGCTCACCACCGCACGCGTCATCCCGGTGCCGTTTTTTGGCGAACCGCTGTCCACCTCTTCGCTTACCCCTTCATCCGTGAAGGTAATGCGGTAGTAACGCTCTTTGTTATCGGCGTTCCCGTGATAGTAAAATTTGACGATATTGCTGGTACCGGCGGGCATTACCATGCGCGTGGGCGTCAGCAACAGTTCGTCCACTTTCTCCGGATTAATGACGATCCCTTCATCCATTGGGCTGCTGATCCGCTGTGCGCGAACAGAAACAATACGCACGCTGTCTGCTTCGTTTTTTATTTCCTTGGCGGTGGAGTCAGCATCCGCAGAAATAATGGTGGTGACTTTTCCCACATTAATGGCCAGCGCGGAGGAAGAGATAAATAATAAAAATAAGAAGGTGGATTTGAGGTTAAACATGCTATTTCCCTAAACAGGGGCTTGCGCCCCTGGATCGATCAGGCCTTAGCCCCAGGTTGCGCGGAACGCAACAGACACGGTCCCTTCCCACAGGCTGTTGGTCAGGTCTTTGAACTCTTTCGCAGTACCCGCGTTGTCCTGAGCGGAGTCAACGTAGAAGACGAATTTGTCCTGGCCGGTAATTTCGGTATCTGCCGCCGCGCCTGCGCTGGTGGTCAGGTTCCACAGGCCAGAAGAGACGCCGGTGTTAGAAGAAGAATCAACCAGCGTGGTCCATGCGGTCGATTTCGCCCCCACGGTGCCACCGATAGAGCCCAGGTCGTTACCGCCCCAACGCGCACCCACTTTCAGCTTGGTCGCTTCACCACCCACGCTGAACAGCGTGTTGTTTGAATCGTCGAGGATAGCTTCGAGTTTGAAGCTGGTCGCCGTAGAGTGATCGCCACGGATAGCCACATCAAACAGACCGGTATCGGTGTTGAAAGATTTGGTATTGGCGCTGTAAACGAAGTTCAAAGCACGCGTTGGCGTAACAACCAGATCGGATTCGCTGTCTTTGGTCGCGGTTGCCTGCCAGGTGGCAGAAGCCGTGGTTTCAGCTGCATTAACTGCGCTCAGGGCAGAAACAGACAGCAGGGAGCCCAGAACGATAGCGTTCAGTTTGTTCATTTATTTAGTCCTTCAAAAAAGAATCCACGTGTATAAAAAGGGGAGCCCCTTTTTCGAGGCGGAGTATAGACAGCCGCAAAATAACGAGGCAATACAGAAAAATTCACTCGACGGAGAGTAACAATAAAAATATAAATAAATTTCTCGTATCTTATTGTTACGTATTGAGTAAATTACTCAATTTCCCGAGCAATAGATAAATATCGATTTTTCAATAAAGAGAAATATCAGGACGTCGGGACAGCCACACACATCATTACAGGCAACACCAGCCCCTTAATTAACCACGCATGTTTTTTTACGCTGGTAATATAGAAGAAGTTGATATTATCAAGTAACATTTCGTTTACAACGCCATCCGGCGCCGCATCATCTTCAGATTTATTCAGCTTTTTATCCTTAATATAAAAGATATTGCTGCCGTCGACTTTTTCCACGCTGAGCGTGTAATTTCTGTCAATCAGGTAGCTTTTGCCCTCTTTCTTGAGTACGCCTTTATGAATAACCGTCACAACATCTTTGTTGTTAAACAGGAAAAGCGTGGTTAGCGACATATCGGTTGACTCACCCGTGGAATAGGTTTTCCAGGAAATGGTATCTGACTGGCAGCCAAACCCCTCATCCTGCGTTCTGGTAAAATAGACCCATAACAACGCGATGACAGACAGCGCCAGTACGATACTGAACAGTACACTCATTTTAGTCCTTGACATATTTTAACTCCCGGTCAGGCTTCTGTAAGAAATGCAGTTCTTATAATCGTCGATACTGTCCTGCTGATAACAGATGGCCAGGAAATAATTTTCTATCTGCGACTTTTTAAACCTGGAATAGTAAGCATCTGCAACCTGATGTTGACAGTCGATATGTTGACTGGCGATGACCTCTTTTACGTGATTAAAGTAGTGCTGTCGCGGCTGATACATATTCTTATCGATCAGGTATATCGTACACCTGTCCACTTTACCGAGCAGATGCATATCAGAATCTTTCAGGCTCTCGGCATAGGAATCCCGCTGGTGCAACAGTAAAACAGCGGTGCCGGTAACAATAATCAATAATAACGTGCAGAGAGAAATAAAGAGTCTGTGCAGCGATATTATTTGTTTAGGCGGATCGGCATCTTTCTTATGCGCTAGCGTATCGAATGCTTCAGAAGCAGATTCTTCGCTAAGCGTTGAAATAACCGGCGGCCTGACCGTGTGGTGTTCAATATGCGCGGCAAGGCTAAATCCCTTGCCACGTATCGTTTTTATCAGTAAAGGGTCGCAGCCTAATGTACGAAATGCTTTTCTGATTTCACTTATGGCAACATTTAGACTCACCGAAGAACCAGAGAAACCATGATCCTCCCAGACCTTCTTTATCAGGTCGTCTCTGTCGAGTGTTTTACCATTATTGATGATAAGTTCATAAAGCAGACGACCCGCCTGGTTAGATAACTTAATGGATGACTCTTCCTCTCCATTAATCATGATCATACCGGTGTCGACTTCATAAAGCATTGTAAGATCAATGAGATACTTCATATTATTATTACGCCATTGTTAAATTTTTGTGCATTTGCCAGGCAATAATAAGTCTAAAGTTTGTGTGGTCAAGTCGCGTGATATTAATTGAGAGATGAATTCATAAAGCTTCATTAATTAACGATTATTAAAGCATTAATAAAAATCTTCGAACCAACGTATTTAGGTTAAAACATTAAAAAAAACATACTGACAAGATTATAATCTTAAACTTTAGAAGTTATTGGAATAATGTTTTGTTATATACTTTTTTAGTGCAACATAATATCGTCAAAGCATTCTCCCGAGTCGCCATGCGTCTAGCCGGTACATCAGGGACATGTGTAGCCGATTAACATTCATTTTAAATAACACAAATCTTCATGGAGTTTATCATGTTCAAATCGATCATGACCGTATCACTGCTGGCCGCCGCTATTGCCTCTACCAGCGCAGTGGCCGCAGACAATTCGGCGGGTGGTATCATTAACTTTACCGGCGCTATTACCGATACAACCTGTACCATTAACGGCGGTAAAAGCGCGGACTTTACCGTTGCGCTTTCCCCTATTTCGGTAAAAGATGCGGGCACCACGGTTGGCCTGATCACCCGAAATAAAAAATCTATTGCGCTGACATTCTCTGGTTGCTCACCAGCAGCCGGAACGACCGGTACCCCTCTGAAAGTTTATTTCTCCAGCGCGGATAATATTTCCACTGACGGTAAATACCTGCTGAATAACAGCGTGAACGAAAGCGATGCCAGCGTGGCACGTAATGTCGGCTTTGCGTTAGTGGAGCCAGGTTCGTCTACGCCTATTACCCTGAACCAGCCTTACACGACAAATATTATGGGTACAGCGACCGCGCCAGATTCCGAAACGCTGACGCTGGACGTTTATTACTATAAAACAAACGCCGCTGCCGCCACCGTGGGCGAGTTAAGCTCCAACGTAACGTATACCATTTCCTACCTGTAATAGTGATTATTCAGGCTCTGTTTTCGCAGAGCCTGTATTTAAGGTTGCAATCATGCGCAAGGCAATTTTGCTGGCAGGCTTACTGCTAAGCACGGGTCACTCATGGGCCAATATTGTCATTAATGGCACCCGTGTCCTTTATCCTGAAAATAACAAAGAGGTGATCGTCCAGTTAATGAATACGGGCGATGCGCCGGCTCTGGTACAATCCTGGATAGATGACGGTGATATTAATTCCACGCCGGAAACAGCCAATGTGCCGTTTCTGTTGTCGCCGCCGGTGATAAAGGTTAACGAACATAATGGTCAACAGCTTCGTATTAAAAAGCTACCGTCCAGCTTGCCTGCGGATCGCGAATCCGTCTTTTTCCTGAATGTCCTCGACATTCCGCCCAGACCTGAAAATCTGCAAAACCAGAATACCGTTCAGCTGGCGATTAAATCCCGTATCAAACTTTTTTATCGGCCCGCTGCGCTAAAAGGCACGCTGGATGACGCGGTGGCGAAACTGACGCTCGCCGCCGACGGCGATCGCTTTCGCATTACAAATAACAGTCCGTTCCATATTACGGTCGCCAATATTTCGCTGGGTAAAACGAAATTGCTCCAGGAGTCCCCGATGGTTTCCCCGTTTGGGCAGCTGACGGTCGCCGCCAAAAATACGGTTAAGCGCGGACAGACCTTCCAGCTGATGTATGTGGACGATCTTGGCGCGTATAAAACCCGGACTTTCACCAGTCAGTGATCGGAAAGACTCACCATGAAAATGAAACAAAACAGACTCTGTCTGCTGGCAGTCTGCACGCTTCTGCTTTCGCATAAATCAGGGGCCGTCTCGTTTGATCCCTCCCTGCTTGCTGGCGCATCCGGTGAGTCCGATCTGTCTCGCTTTTCCGAAAACAACGCCATGCCTGCCGGCAGTCAGGAGATGGATATCTACGTAAACGGCAGCTGGAAGGGACGTTATACCGTCATCTACGGCGAGCAGCGTGACGACATCCGCCTTGCCTGGAAAGATGCCCGGTCGCTGGGCATCAACACCACGTCCGTGCCTGCGCCCGCCATTGCGCACGGGCAGGTCCAGCTGCGCGATCTGGTTCAGGGCGGTGAAGTCAAAACCGATACCAGCACCCTGAGTCTGGCGCTTACCGTTCCGCAGGCGGCCGTGCAGCGTACTGAAGAAGGTTACATTGCCCCCCAGTTCTGGGACGAGGGGATCCCGGCGCTGATGCTCTCGTGGAACACGACCTGGTACAACACCCGCGCGAAAGGCACTGCGAAAGACACAAATGATGATTTTTATGCCGGGCTGGATTCCGGCGCCAACCTGTTCGGCTGGCAGTTTCGCGACAGCAGCGCCTGGCGGAAAACCGCCAGCGGAGAGAGTAGCTGGCAGAATAATACCCGCTACCTGCGCCGTCCCCTGGCCTCGCTGAAATCCAACCTGACGCTGGGTGACTTTTATATTCCTGGCGATCTGTTTGATTCCCTGCGCGTGCGCGGCGTGTCGCTGGCGTCGGATATGAAGATGCGCCCAAATTCACAGCAGGGTTTTTCACCGGTGGTTCACGGCGTGGCAAGGACGAACGCCCTGGTGAAAGTTATCCAGAATGGCAACGTGATCTATCAGGAGAACGTGCCGCCGGGCCAGTTTACCCTCGACAGCATTCAGCCTACCGGCTCCGCGGGCGATTTGCTGGTGGTGGTGCGTGAAGCGGACGGTTCACAGCAGTCCTTCACGGTGCCGTTTTCCGCCGTGCCCGGGATGCTAAAAGAAGGGGTGAGCCAGTACAGCGTAGTGGCGGGTAAAGTGCATCAGAACACGCTCGATGCCGAACCCGCATTCATGCAGGCCACGCTGCGCTACGGGTTTAATAACCTCATCACCGGGTATACCGGGACGATTATTAGCGATAACTACCAGGCCGGGCTTATCGGTACCGGGTGGAACCTTCCCTTTGGCGCGGTCTCGTTTGATGTCACCCACGCCAAAACCACCCTACAGGATCGCACCAGCAGCGGTCAGAGTTATCGCGTGTCGTACAGCAAATTTATCGATACCACCGCCACCAACTTCACCCTGGCGGCCTATCGCTATTCCACTAAAGGCTATTACAGCTTCAGCGACGCGCTCTATTCGCGCGAAGGGTATCAGCGCCTGAGAGCGCAGTACGACGACTATGAAGATCGGTTTGGCGTTGCGCCCGACATGTCGCTAAGCACCTGGGACGCCCTGCGCGCGGCGCAGCCCAAGAATACCTTTACGCTTAACCTTAATCAGCGCCTGCTCAATAACTGGGGCACGGTGTTTGTCTCCGGCACACAGCGCGATTACTGGAACTCACAGCAAACCACGCGCGAGTATCAGATGGGCTATTCCAACGCCATCGGCCGCGCCAGCTATACCCTGTCGGCCAGCCGGGTACGGAACAGGGACAGCGAAGAAGAGACGCGCCTTTACCTCTCCCTCAGCCTGCCGTTCTCGCTGTTTGATAATAATGCGTGGATCACCTCCAGCCTGACGGCCAGCGATTCGCATTACGAACAGAGCAATATCAGCATGAGCGGGAACGCGCTGGCGTCGAACCGCCTGAGCTATACCCTCTCCGGCAGTAATGCGCGTGGGGGTAAAAATGCGGCAAGCGTTAACGCCGCGTACCGTTCGAACTTCGCGACACTCGGTGGCTCTTACAGCGAATCCTCCGACTACCGCCAGACCGGGCTCAGCGGGCGCGGAAGCCTGGTGGCCTACCCGTGGCACGTTCTCGCCTCAAACGAAACCGGCACAACCATGACTATCGTCGATGCGCCAAAGGCGGAGGGACTGATGGTGAACGGCGATGAAAGCATTATGACGAACCGCGATGGCGTGGCGCTGGTGCCTTACGCCACCCCGTATCGCAAAAACGCCATTACGTTAACCGAAACGGAAAACAGCGCTGGCGCGGAGGTGATCGGCAATATGGCTAACGTGGCTCCTTACGACGGGGCGGTGAGTTATATCCGCTTCGAAACCGATAAGCGCCAGTCATGGGTACTTCATGCGACGCGCACCGACGGTAAACCGCTGCCCTTTGGCACTGAAGTGCTGGATGAACACGGTGAATCTGTCGGGTATGTCGGCCAGGCCAGCGTACTGTATATCCGTGCTGAACAGCCGCCACGCGCGCTCAACGTGCATCTCCGCGGCGGAAAGTGCGAAATCTCCTCCCCGGCCTGGGGGCTGAACAGCCCCTCATCGGTTTGCCATTAATTACGGATTATCAAAATGTTACGATCATTCATGTTCCTGCTCCTCACCAGCATTAGCGGGATGAGCTATGCCACCTGCTCCGGCAGCAGCATCGTTTATGGCACACCGATTACCATTGATTTATCGGATAAGCTGAGCCCGGCCACGCCCACATGGACCGGCAGCTTCAGCACCCAGTACAGCGGCTCGTTCAACTGTACGACGGGTAACAGTGAATTTTCTTACACGCCGATCCTCTCGACCGACAGCAAATACGCGACCATCCTCGGGTTCAGCAATAACAAGTATATGGTGCGGGCGGAGATCACCAATCCCCCGGCCAATAAAACCCTGTCTGCCAGCGGTAGCCATACGGCGTCTGAGCTGAACACACCGTTTACGGTTCGCTTCACCCTCGTTAACCAGAGCGGTACCACCCTGACGGGGGATACGGCGAACATGAGCGACGTTCTGTTCGTCAGCGACATGAGCGGGTTATCCATCTGGGAAATCATCACCTGGCCAATCAATCAGGTCATCAAGATAGCGCAGTGGTTATTCAGCGGGTTCAAGTGGCCTTACGACAACCGCGATATGTTTGGTCAACCGATGATCATCAAATACGCGCCGAAACTGACTACCTGTTCCTTTGATAATGCGGGGCTGACCGTGGCGCTGCCGACGCTCGGCATTCCCCAGCTCAGTGCATCCTCACAGCCGGGGCTGACGCCTTTTTCACTGAACATGAGCTGTCAGAACGTCGGGGTTAATGGCAATTCCGATCGGGCAATTGAGATGTTTCTGTCCAGCACGCAGCTGCTCTCAACCGACAGCTCGGTGCTGATCGACAGCAGCAGTAGCGCGGCGCAGGGCGTGGGGCTCCGCCTGATAAAACGTGACGCCCCGCAAACGCCGGTGACCTTCTCTACCTCAACCACCAGCCGTGGCAACGCCACGATGATTTTCAGCGTGGCGGCTGGCGCGGCGCTGGACGAACATTTCACCCTTCCGATGGCGGCGTACTATTACGTGTGGGCGCCCGCCCAGGTGAGCCAGGGTAAGATCAATACATCGGCTACGCTGAATATTATCTATCCCTGATGTGAACTATTCCTCCATCTTTCCAACCGCTTGCACATACTTAATCAGTTCGCTGTGGTTGGAAAGATTCAGCTTTTTCATTGCATTGTGTTTCTGTGTCGCAATGGTACTGACCGAACGGTTTCGATGACGGGCAATCTCCGTCGTTGAAAATCCTTCCACGATAAGATGAAGCACCTCCCACTCTCTGGCCGAGAGGATGGAACGCGCCCGGGAGCCGGACCGCATTACCCGCCTGAGCCACGAAGAGATCGACGGTTTTTGCCCGTCCGCCATGAGCAACGCGGGTAATTCCTTTTTCAGTTCAGTCAATTCATCCTGCTGACTGATGGTTAATTCAAATTTCATCTCCAGAACTTTTTTTAACAGCCCGTAAGGCAGCTCGGGCACCAACAGAACACGCCTGACGTGATGGGTTTTACATAAAGATGTAAAACGGCTGCTGACCTCCGCACTCCACTCTTTATGATTAAGCAGATAATTAAATTCAGTGAAGAAAACATCCACGTTATTATCCGCCACCGCCGCCAGCGCCTGTTCTGTGGAATCGACCTGAGTAATGTTCAGTACGTAATCGGGTAAAAGATCCTGGAGCGCCCGGAATATTATCTCTTTAAATATATTTATTTTGTAAAACACCATTACCCTTACGATACGTTCAGTATTATTCATGTCTTTTCTAAATTCTCGTGACCGGAGGAAAATGATAATAGTTTATGTACTCACCACTCACAACCTCTTCGCGCCAGGATTTTATCCTTCTCAGGCTTAAAAATCTGAACAAGGACATTAAATTTATAGAAAAAATTCTATTTTATTCTGCGCGCCGTTTCCCCTCGCAGATAAAGCCCTGTCGATAACCCTGCCACGATCACAATTTTTCTTACAGAAACAGCAGTAAATCACTGAAAAGGCGGTGGATTAACCCCATTAATCAACCTTCTGATGCTTATTATCCGCTCATTTACAGAATAAAAATCTGGCATGAATATTATTAGAAGATTAAAACAATTGCATATACCATTAAAACCATTTTTCAATTTTATCTTCCGCTAATAATTGGCTTCAGCTTTACTCAACGGTTTGTATTGGCTTACATTGATGCCATCGCATCGCGTTATTTAAAAAGTGCTCGCTATTCTTTTAATAAGAGAGTGCGAACCGCCATTTTCTCTTATATGGACTGTTTACTCAGCGAAAGGAGAATGCCAATGCAAAATAAAAAAACAATTCACGTTGCCGTTGTTGACAGCTGCGAATTCACGATGATTGGCCTGCAATCGCTTGGAAAGCGTGAGCCTGATGAAAAACACGACGTTATTTTCCATGGATTTACCCATATCGAAGAACTTGCTATGAGTGAACAACTCTTTGATATCATCATTTATGATCCGTTGAATACGCGTCATTTCCGGGTGACGACGAATGACGACATTCTCTGTATTAAACAGAAACAAGTGACAGCGAAGATCTATATCTATTCGTTATCCGCCGGCTATTTGAAATTCAAACATGTTGATGGAGTCATCAGCAAAAGAGTCTCCCTGGGGGATATCAAAGCGCTGTGGCAAATACTGATGAGCCAGACGCCGCAAGAGTCTGGCCGTTACAACGTAGGCATGACGACCCGCTTACGCACCCCGGCGAGGCTGTCCAGCGAGGAGGCCAGCGTATTGCGCGGCTATTCCTGCAATCTCAAAACCAAGCAAATAGCCCGTCAGCTGGGGTGTAACGTCAGGCTGGTTTACTTTTATAAGAACAACGCCATGAACAAGCTTAAGGCCGTGCGTGGCCCCTCGTTTTACCAGAGCATTCGCTGGATCCTGAATTAAGAATTTGACCGTGTGTCGTTTGCCTTTTGTTCCCGTGTCCGCGGGAACCTTTTTTCATTTCCTGAAGGCTGTTCCATGTATACCGTTCTTCCCTCTCCCCTGTTGCAACGTATCTCAGGGCTGCGATTCCAGCCGCTTGTCGATCTTCATTCGGGCCAGGTGTTCGCGCATGAAGTTCTCGTGGAGATCCATAACGTCAATCTTGAGGTGCTGTTTGCCTCGCTGCCCTCGCGCAGCGCGCTGCAAATCTTCTTCTGGCAGGCCAACACCCTGTTACAGATACCCGCCCGGGACGCTTACTGGCTAAACCTTCCGGCAGAACACCTTCTCAACGAACGCGCTATCCGGTTGTTGCTGGCGTTACGCCATCAGCAGCGGTTAACGATTGAAATTCAGGATCCCCTCACCATCACACGGCTGAGCGAGGATGAGCAACGTCGTCTTCATGCCACGCTTGTTCGGTTAAAAGAGGCGGGATGGCAAATCTGGCTGGACGATTTAACCCGGGAGTTGGCGGAGGCGTTCGCGCGGCTTGCGCTGCCGCTGGATGGGGTAAAAATTGACCGCTCAGCGCTGCGCGAGCGCGCGCCGCTTGCCCCGTTTGTGCAGCAGGTCAGGGCAGGTATCGCGCAATCGATTCTTATCGAAGGCATCGAAAACTCGCGGGATCTGGCGCGCGCCCGCGCGTCCGGCGCACAGTCTGGTCAGGGTTTTCTGTGGCCCGAAAGCCGAACCGATGCCCGCGTAACGCTTTGACGGCCAGCGGAGCGCTGGCCTTTTTACCGGGGCTTACCAGCCCGGCACCGCACCACCGTTAAAAATGGTCTCCGCCGCTTTCGCCACTTCCGGCGACTGATAGGACTGGATAAATTCCTTCACGTTTTCGGCGTCTTTGTTCTCTTCACGCGTGACCACAATATTCACGTAGGGTGAGTTTTTGTCTTCGATAAAGACGCTGTCGTGTACCGGAGAAAGCCCCGTTTGCTGGAGATAGGTGGTACTGATGATGGCCACATCCACTTTCGGATCGTCCAGCACGCGCGGCAGTTGCGCCCCTTCCAGCTCCATAATCTGTAAGTTTTTCGGGTTCGCGGTAATATCCAGCGCCGTTGGCAGCAGGCCAACATCCGGTTTAAGGGTAATCAGCTTCTCTTTTTGCAGCAGCAACAGCGCGCGGCCAAGGTTGGTGGGATCGTTTGGAATCGCAATGGTTGCGCCGTCCTTCAGCTCAGAGACCGATTTAATCTTTCGGGAGTAACCCGCCATCGGGAAGACGAAGGTATTGGCCACGGCGACCAGCTTGTAATTGTGCGCCTTGTTATCTTCTGCGAGGAACGGGCGATGCTGGAAGACGTTGGCATCCAGTTCGCCCTGGTTGGTGGCATCGTTGGGTAGCAGCGAGCCGCTAAAGCCCACCAGCTCAACATCCAGACCGTATTTCTCCTTTGCCACCTTTTTGGCGACTTCCGCCACGTCCTGCTCAGCGCCATTGATCACGCCGACTTTAATGTGTCTGGCATCATTGCCGCCCTGATCACAGCCCGCGAGCAGCAGGCCAGTCAGGAGAAGCGCACCCAATCGAAGTTTCACGAGACAGTTCCTTTTGATAGACGTTTTGAAGACTATATCGACAACGAGACGGCAGGCTAAAAAACGAAAAGGAATCAGTAAGACGGTTAAGTTATATGCGGCCTGTTGCCGGGTGGCGCTGCGCTTACCCGGCCTACGTAACGGGCGAAGTGTAGGCCCGGTAAGCGTAGCGCCACCGGGCGATGGGCATCAGGCTACGGTAGTCCAGGCGCAAGCAGAACCGCTTCCCTCACGCCTGCCGACGCAGCGGCGCTTCGCGCAAAAACCACGACAGCACAAACGCCAGCACCATAATCCCCGCCGCCAGCATGAATACCGCATGGATCGCCGAGCCGAACGCATCCAGATAGTCCAGACGCAGGGCATCAGGCAGATGGTGTATGGCAACGGGATTAAGTTCGCGCGGCAGTTCCGCCCCTTCCGGCAGCCTGTCGATCAGGCCTGATTGCAGAATATGGGTGAACACCGCGCCAAACAGCGCAACGCCAATCGCCCCGCCAATGGAACGGAACAGCGTCACCCCAGACGTCGCGACGCCGTATTGATCGGCTGACACGCTGTTCTGCACCGCCAGCACCAGCACCTGCATCACCAGTCCCAGCCCCATGCCCAGCACGCCGGTAAACAGGTACAGCTGCCAGGTTGGGGAGGTGATTGAAATGCGCGTCAGTAACACCATCCCCACCACGCCGAGCAGCGTGCCGAGGATCGGGAACAGACGATATTTCCCGGTACGGCTGATGATGCGCCCGCTGATAATGGAGGTGAGCAACAGCCCCCCCATCAGGGGGATCAGCTGCAAACCGGCCTGCGTCGGCGTGGCGTCTTTTACCACCTGTAAATAGAGCGGCAGGAAAGTGACGGAGCCAAACAGCGACATGCCGATAATAAAACCGATCAGACTACAGAGCAGGAAGCTGCGGTCACGGAAGAGCGACAGCGGGATAATCGGCTCCCACGCCAGCCGCTCTTCGTAGATAAACCCGGCGATCCCCGTCAGGCCGAAGGCCAGAATACACCACAGCTGCGGGTCGCTCCATTGGCGGATAGTCCCACCCTCGGTGGTAAACAGAATGATGCACAGCAACGCCATGCTGAGGTAAATCGCCCCCAGGTAGTCAATCTCATGCTTGCTGCGCCGCGCGCTGCCGTGGAAAACCGCGCCAATCACCAGCAGGGCAAACAGCCCCAGCGGCAGGTTGATGTAGAAAATCCAGCGCCAGGATGCGTGCTGAACGATAAACCCGCCGATCAGCGGCCCTATCACCGTCGCCAGGCCAAACACGCCGCCAAACAACCCCTGATAGCGACCCCGATCGGCAGGCGGGATCACGTCCGCCACGGCAGCCATGCTGATCACCATCAGACCGCCGCCCCCCAGCCCTTGCAGGGCGCGCATCAGCACCAGCTGGGTCATGTTCTGCGCCAGACCGCACAGCGCGGACCCTACAAGAAACAGCACAATCGCGATTTGCAGAACGATTTTTCGGCCAAACAGATCGCCGAATTTGCCGTACAGCGGCACCACGATGGTCGAACTGAGGATATAGGCCGTTACCACCCACGAGAGCTTATCCAGCCCGCCCAGCTCACCGACGATGGTCGGCAGCGCGGTGGAGACAATGGTCTGATCCAGCGCCGAGAGCAGCATCACCAGCAGGAGTGCGCTGAACAGCAGCTTAATCGACGGCGCCTTTTTCGCAGGTTGAGTCATTACGTCGGACTCCATAAGACATCACTTGTAATTAATTAATCGTATAATTAATATTTGTGGAAGTGATGAATAAGATCAAGAGATACGGTGACCATGCCAGCACAAAAGGACAATTCTGAACCCCGCCGCCCCGGTCGGCCACGCGGCGGCAAGCGCGTTACCGCCAGCCGTGAACAGCTGCTGGATATCGCCCTGAACCTCTTTTCCCGCCAGGGGATCGCCAATACGTCGTTGAACGCCATCGCCCGCGAAGCAGGCGTGACGCCCGCCATGCTGCACTACTACTTCAACTCCAGAGAACAGTTGCTGGATGCGATGATTGAGGAGCGCTTCCTGCCGTTACGCGAGCGGATCGGGGCGATTTTCGCCGACAACCGGGATTCGCCGGTGGATGCCCTGACGGAAATGGTCAGGGTGCTGGCCGAACTGGCGGAAAAGTATCGCTGGTTTGCCCCGCTGTGGATGCAGGAGGTGATTGGCGAGATGCCGGTACTGCGCACCCATTTGCAGGCACGCTTTGGCGATGAGAAATATCACACCACGCTGGCAACCATCAAAAGCTGGCAGCAGGAAGGAAAGCTGAATCCGGCGCTGGCCCCCGAACTGCTGTTCACTACGCTGCTGAGCCTGGTGCTGGTGCCGTTCTCCCGCATGCGCAATGACGAGAGGCTTAACGCCCTCTCGCCGGAGATCGTGGTGCGCCACGTGTTAGCCGTGACAGGCACCGGGATCGGCGGTTAAAGATTTTTGGACAGATAGTGTCTCTGCATTCCCTGATAAGGGTAATCCTGCAAGGACATCTGCACCTGATAACCCTGTTTTTCATAGAACGGACGCGCCTGGAAGCTGACCGTATCCACCAGCGCGTGACGACAGCCTTTGCGACGGGCCTCCTCTTCAGCCGTTTTGATAAGCTGGCTTCCCACGCCCGTTCCCCGCACGCTGTCGCTGACCCACAGATAGTCGATGTTCAGCCAGTCGCCTTTCCGTACGCCGATTAACCCGCCCAGCATGACGCCATTGTCGTCTCGCATATATACGCCAATATCGCCGCCAAATGTCGACAGATCTAAAAACTGCGCGTTATAGGCTCTTAGCCCCGTTAATAATTCTTCTTTTTCTTCGGCTGTGACATTATCTGTAATGCTCAGATGCATAATTCTCTCCTTATTTTCAGCGCAATCTGAATATCTCACAGCTTAACCTTCATAAAAACTCCTTATTTTCTCCATTGTTTATACCTGGAAATATTCATTCAATATGTAAATAAAAAAAGCCTTTCCAATAGTCTCCGAAAACGTATAATGAGAACGATCATTCTCACTTTTTACGGTAGCCGACAATGAGTACAAAGCTGGAAGAACGACAAAAACTGCGCCAGGACGAAATCATTACCGCCGCGCGCCGCTGCTTTCGCGCCAGCGGGTTTCACGCTGCCAGCATGTCGCAGATCGCCAGCGAAGCCAGGCTCAGCGTCGGACAAATCTATCGCTATTTCAGTAACAAAGACGCGATTATTGAAGAGATGATCCGGCGCATTATCGACTCACGTATTGAAGAGATGCAGGGCAAAACCCTGGTTGAAGGGATGCCGCAGGCGCTTGCCTGGCGCCAGACGCTTAACGAAGACGATGACGCGCTGATGCTCGAAATGTCCGCAGAGGCCACGCGCAATCCGCTGGTGGCAAACATGCTGATCGAAGCCGAAGCCCGCATGTTCGCCAACGCCTGTGAGCACCTGAAAAAGCAGTTCCCTCACCTGAGCGATGAGCATATTCGCTGCTGCGTGGAGATTACCGCCGTGATGATCGAAGGCACGATTTACCGTCGACTCACGCCTTTAAAAGTACCATCAGAACAATTAGAGCCTATATACCAGAATATTTTAAATATGATTTTCTCTGCGAAGTAATCGCATGTGAATAATTAGCGGAAATAAGTAATTTCCCTTTTTTCATTTCTGGCTCAGCCAGAGATGCGGGATCGCTGTGCTTTTAATTAGCCCTCCTCCCTGTTAAGCGATTAACAGGGCAGGCTTCGTTCACCCTGGAAAAAGATTATGAAAACCATAACAACCTCCATCGCGGCATTACTCCTCCTGACAGGGTGCGATAATGCGCAAACATCTGCTCCTCAACGTCCTCTTCCGGAAGTGGGGATTGTCACCCTCATGAGCCAGCCGGTGTCCGTCGTCAGCGAGCTGACCGGCCGCACCGCCGCCGCAATGAGCGCCGAAGTGCGCCCCCAGGTGGGTGGCATTATCCAGAAACGGCTCTTCACCGAAGGCGATACGGTCAAGGCCGGGCAAGCGCTGTATCAGATCGATCCTTCCAGCTACCGCGCCGCGTATGATGAAGCCGCCGCCGCACTGAAACAGGCGCAGGCGCTGGTGCAGGCCGACTGCCAGAAAGCCCGGCGTTATGCGCAGCTGGTGAAGGACGACGGCGTATCACGTCAGGATGCGGAAGACGCGAAGTCCACCTGCGCGCAGGACAAGGCCAGCGTCGAGTCAAAGAAAGCCGCGCTGGAAAGCGCCCGCATTAACCTCAACTGGACCACCGTCACCGCGCCGATTGCCGGACGTATCGGCATCTCCTCTGTGACCCCCGGCGCGCTGGTGACCGCCCAGCAGGATACCGCGCTGGCCACCATTCGCGGGCTGGACAGTATGTACGTCGATTTAACCCGTTCCAGCGCCGATCTGCTGCGTTTACGCAAGCAAACCCTCGCCAGCAACAGCGATACGCTGAACGTGTCGTTGATTCTCGAAGACGGCAGCAGCTACAGCGAAAAAGGCCGCCTGGCGCTGACCGAAGTGGCGGTGGATGAGTCTACCGGCTCAGTCACCCTGCGCGCCGTCTTCCCGAACCCGCAGCATCAGCTTCTGCCGGGCATGTTCGTCCGCGCCAGAGTGGATGAAGGCATCATGAATGACGCGATCCTCGCCCCGCAGCAGGGCATCACCCGCGACGCCAAAGGCACCGCCACCGCGCTGGTGGTGAACGCCAGCAACAAGGTCGAACAGCGTCAGCTGGAGACGGGCGACACCTACGGCGACAAATGGCTGGTGCTGAGCGGTTTGAAGGCGGGCGATAAGCTGATTGTGGAAGGCACCGATAAAGTCACCGCCGGGCAGGAAGTGAAAGCTGAAGAGATGAAAACCAACGGAGGAAACGCCTGATGTTTTCCCGTTTCTTCGTGCGTCGCCCGGTCTTTGCCTGGGTTATCGCCATTCTCATCATGCTCGCCGGAATGCTGGCGATCCGCACGCTGCCCGTTGCGCAGTACCCGGACGTGGCTCCGCCGTCGATCAAAATCTCCGCCACCTATACCGGTGCCTCCGCACAGACGCTGGAAAACAGCGTGACGCAGGTGATCGAGCAGCAGCTCACCGGGCTGGATAACCTGCTCTACTTCACCTCCACCAGCAGCTCGGACGGGTCGGTGAGTATTAACGTCACGTTTGAACAGGGAACCGATCCGGACACCGCTCAGGTACAGGTGCAGAACAAAGTCCAGCAGGCGGAATCGCGCCTGCCGACCGAGGTGCAACAGTCCGGGATCACCGTCGAAAAATCCCAGAGCAACTTCCTGCTGATCATGGGCGTATATGACAAAACCGACACCGCCAGCAGCTCGGATATCGCCGACTGGCTGGTGAGTAATATGCAGGATCCGCTGGCGCGCGTGGATGGCGTCGGTAGCCTACAGGTGTTCGGTGCAGAATACGCGATGCGCATCTGGCTCGACCCGGCGAAGCTGGCGTCGTACTCGCTGATGCCCTCCGACGTGCAGAGCGCGATTGAAGCGCAGAACGTGCAGGTTTCCGCCGGTAAAATCGGCGCACTGCCCTCGTCGAACGCCCAACAGCTGACCGCCACCGTCCGCGCTCAGTCGCGTCTGCAAACGGTCGATGAGTTCAAAAAGATCATCGTCAAGAGCCAGTCCAACGGTGCGGTGGTGCGCATCAGCGACGTCGCGCGCGTGGAGATGGGCAGCGAAGATTACACCGCCACCGCGAAGCTGAACGGCCACCCGGCGGCGGGTATGGCGGTGATGCTCTCGCCGGGCGCCAACGCGCTTAACACCGCCACGGCGGTAAAAGACAAGATTGCCGAGTTCAAAAAGTCGATGCCGGAAGGCTACGACGTGGCCTACCCGAAAGACAGCACCGAGTTCATCAAGATCTCCGTTGAGGACGTGATTCAGACCCTGTTCGAAGCCATTATCCTCGTGGTGGTGGTGATGTACCTGTTCCTGCAAAACATCCGCGCGACGCTGATCCCGGCGCTGGCGGTGCCGGTGGTGCTGCTGGGCACCTTCGGCGTGCTGGCGCTGTTCGGTTACTCCATCAACACCCTGACGCTGTTTGCGATGGTGCTGGCTATAGGGCTTTTGGTGGATGACGCCATCGTGGTGGTGGAAAACGTCGAGCGTATTATGCGCGACGAAGGGCTGCCCGCCCGGGAAGCGACCGAAAAATCGATGGGCGAAATTTCCGGCGCGCTGATCGCCATTGCGCTGGTGCTCTCTGCGGTATTCCTGCCGATGGCCTTCTTCGGCGGCTCTACCGGGGTCATTTACCGCCAGTTCTCGGTCACCATTATTTCGGCGATGTTCCTCTCCGTGGTGGTGGCGCTGACCCTGACGCCCGCGCTGTGCGGCTCGATCCTGAATCACACCGCTCCGCACAAAAAGGGCTTCTTCGGCGCGTTTAACCGCTTCTACAGTAAGACCGAGCACGGCTATCAGAACAAGGTGCTGCGCGCCCTGCGCCGTTCCGGTGGCATGCTGGTGATCTACGCCCTGCTCTGCGGCGCGATGGGGTTCGCCATGCTAAAACTGCCGGGCAGCTTCCTGCCAACCGAAGACCAGGGTGAAATCATGGTGCAGTACACCCTGCCTGCCGGCGCAACCGCGGTGCGTACCGCCGAGGTAAGCCGCCAGGTACGCGAGTGGTTCCTCACCAAAGAGAAAGCCAATACCGACGTGATCTTCACCATTGAAGGCTTCAGCTTCAGCGGCAGCGGCCAGAACGCCGGGATGGCGTTCGTCTCCCTGAAAAACTGGTCAGAGCGCAAAGGCGATGAGAATACCGCCCAGGCCATTGCCCTGCGCGCCACGCAGGAGCTGAGCACCATTCGGGATGCCACAATTTTCGCCATGACGCCCCCGGCGGTGGATGGTTTAGGCCAGAGCAACGGCTTTACCTTTGAGCTGATGGCCAGCGGCGGCACCGACCGCGACGCGCTGCTGAAACTGCGTAACCAGCTGATTGGCGAAGCCAACCAGGACAACTCGCTGCACGCCGTGCGCGCCAACGATCTGCCGCAGATGCCGCAGCTTCAGGTGGATATCGATAACAACAAAGCCGTGTCGCTGGGGCTCTCCCTGAGCGATGTTACCGACACCCTCTCCAGCGCCTGGGGCGGCACCTACGTGAACGACTTCATTGACCGTGGCCGCGTGAAAAAGGTCTACATCCAGGGCGACAGCGACTATCGCGCGGTGCCATCGGATCTTAACAAATGGTATGTGCGCGGCAGCGACAGCACCATGACCCCGTTCTCCGCCTTCGCCACCACCCGCTGGGAGTATGGCCCGGAAAGCCTGGTGCGCTACAACGGCTCGGCGGCGTATGAGATTCAGGGCGAAAACGCCAGCGGCGCCAGCTCCGGTACGGCGATGAGCAAAATGGAGCAGCTGGCGAATAACCTGCCGTCCGGCAGCACCTGGGCATGGAGCGGTTTGTCGTTGCAGGAAAAACTGGCGAGCGGTCAGGCAATGAGCCTCTATGCCCTCTCGATCCTGGTAGTGTTCCTGTGCCTGGCGGCGCTGTATGAGAGCTGGTCGGTGCCCATTTCGGTGATCCTCGTGATCCCGCTTGGGGTGCTTGGCGCAGCGGTTGCCGCCTCCCTGCGCGGCCTGAACAACGACGTCTATTTCCAGGTGGCGCTGCTGACCACCATCGGTCTGTCGTCGAAGAACGCCATTCTGATTGTCGAGTTTGCCGAAGCCAAAGTGGCCGAAGGCTACTCCCTGACGCGCGCCGCCCTGCGGGCCGCCCAGACGCGTCTGCGTCCGATCATCATGACCTCGCTGGCGTTTATCGCAGGCGTGACGCCGCTGGCGATTGCCACCGGCGCCGGGGCCAACAGCCGCGTGGCGATCGGTACCGGTATTATCGGCGGGACGCTGGCCGCGACGCTGCTGGCCATCTTCTTTGTTCCTTTATTCTTTGTACTGGTGAAACGTCTGTTCTCCGGTAAGCACGCAAACCGGAGGTCATAATGTTTCGTGTAACCGTATTAACATTAGCGCTGCTGAGCGCGGGCTGTGTGTCATTAGATCCCACGTATCAGCGCCCGGACGCCCCCGTCCCGGCGACGTTGCCGGGCGCCCATGGCGAAGCCAACGCCGTGGTGAGCCAGTGGCAGCAGGTGATGAATGATGCGCGGTTGAAAAGCGTGGTGACGATGGCGCTCAACAGCAACCGCGACGTGCAAAAAGCGATTGCGGATATCGACGCCGCCCGTGCCCAGTATGGCGAAACGCGCTCGTCCCTGTTCCCGACGGTGGACGCGGAACTGAGCCACACCCGCAGCCGCACGCTGGCGAGCGGCGTCGCGACAAGTGACGAAGCCAACGGCGCGGTCTCCAGCTTCGAACTGGATCTGTTTGGCCGCAACCAGAGCCTGTCGCGTGCCGCGCGTGAAACCTGGCTTGCCAGCGAATTCACCGCGCAGAACACGCGCCTGACGATGGTCAGCGAGCTGACCACGGCCTGGGTGACGCTGGCGGCGGATAACAGCAATCTGGCGCTGGCGAAGTCCACCCTGGAGAGCGCCGCAAACTCACTCAAGATTGTGAAGCGCCAGCAGGAAGTGGGTGTGGCAGCGGCAACGGACGTCAGTGAAGCGATGGCGGTTTACCAGCAGGCGCGCGCCAGCGTGGCGAGCTACCAGACGCTGGTGATGCAGGACAAAAACGCTCTCAACCTGCTGGCGGGCGATACGGTGCCCGAGAACCTGCTGCCCGGCACGCTGGAGAGCCTGAGCGACAACGCCATCACGCTGATCCCGGCGGGCGTCAGCTCCAGCGCGCTGCTGCGTCGTCCGGACATTCAGGAGGCGGAACATAACCTGCTGAGCGCCAACGCCAACATCGGCGCGGCGCGCGCCAACTTCTTCCCGACCATCTCGCTCACCGCCAGCGCGGGCGTCGGCAGCGATTCGCTGTCGTCCCTGTTCAGCCACGGGATGAAGGTCTGGTCGTTTGCACCTTCCATCACCCTGCCGCTGTTCAGCGGCGGCAACAATATGGCGCAGCTGCGCTATGCGGAAGCCGAGAAAAAAGGGTTAATTGCGACCTATGAGAAAACCATCCAGAGCGCGTTCAAGGACGTGGCCGACGCGCTGGCCCGGCGCGAAACGTTGAGTGAACAGCTTGATGCCCAGCGTGAATACGTGGCGGCGGAGCAAAAAACGCTGGATGTGGCGACGCGCAGTTACAAGGCTGGCGCGGGCGATTATCTGACGGTGCTCACCGCGCAGCGGTCGCTGTGGTCGGCGCAGGAATCACTGATTGCCTTGCAGCAAACCGACCTGGAAAACCGCATCACGCTGTGGCAGTCGCTGGGCGGCGGGATTCAGTAACATCACTGCCGGGCGGCGCAACGTTGCCCGGCCATCAGAGTAAATACCTATGGCAAAACTCTCTTTTTCTTTCGCGGCCATCCTTGGCCTGCTGACGGCGATCGGGCCGCTGTGTTCCGATTTTTATCTTCCGGCGCTGCCGGAGATCGCCACCCAGCTCAACACCTCCACAACGCTGACGCAGCTTTCTCTTACCTCGGCGCTGATTGGCCTGGGGCTGGGACAACTTTTTTTCGGCCCGCTAAGCGATCGCATCGGACGTAAAACGCCGCTGCTGTTCTCACTTTTGCTGTTTGTACTGGCTTCAGTGCTTTGTGCCAGCACGCAGAATATTTACGCCCTGATCGGCTGGCGATTTGTGCAGGGCGTTGCCGGGGCGGGCGGCTCCGTACTTGCCCGCTCCATCGCCCGTGATAACTATCATGGCACGATGCTAACGCAGTTTTTTGCCCTACTGATGACGGTCAACGGCATCGCGCCCGTGGTGTCCCCGGTACTCGGTGGCTATATCGCGTCGCATTTCGACTGGCGGATGCTGTTCTGGGTAATGGCAGGGGCGGGTCTGGCGCTGCTGATCGCCAGCCAGCTTTTTATCCGCGAGTCCCTCACAGAGAAACAGGGCGGGGGATCGCTGACGCAAACCGCCAGGACGGTACTTAAAAATCGTCGCTTTATGCGCTACTGCCTGATCCAGGCCTTCATGCTGGCGGGGCTGTTCGCCTATATCGGGGCATCCTCCTTTGTGATGCAAAACGAGTATGGCCTGAGCGCCATGCAGTTCAGCCTGCTGTTCGGTGTGAACGGTATCGGCCTGATCGTCTCAGCGCTGATTTTCTCCCGTCTGGCACGCCGACACCCGGCGGAAGGGTTAATGCAAATAGGTCTGGTTTTGGCCGTAACCTGCGCGGGGCTGACGTTGCTCTTTGCGTGGATGCAGCTTTCCGTTCCGGCACTGATTGCACTCTTTTTCACCGTCGCATTTAACAGCGGGATCAGCACCATTGCGGGTTCAGAAGCGATGAGCGCAGTCGACGCGAAGGAGTCCGGCACAGCGTCAGCCATTCTGGGCATGCTGATGTTTTTATTCGGCGGGATCGCAGCGCCTCTCGCCGGTATCGGCGGAGAAACGATGCTGAAAATGAGTCTCGCGGTGTTAGTAAGCTATGGCATTGCACTGGCGATCGGATCCCGCACGCAGAAAGCGTAAATTCATACTTTTGGCTTGAATCGCGTTGATGAATGTAACGATATATTTCAGGGGAAGCATGTGACTTTCAAAGGAGGTTTCGATGAAATCTGCACACCTGGTTTGCCTGCTCGTTTGCCTGATTTTCGCTGCGTTTGTTCACGCGCAGGAGAAGAGCGCTCCGGAGAAAGAGGCCCAGATAAAACAGCAGGTCCTGAAAGATGTGAAGAAAACCTGTACCCCGCAGAAAAAGCAGAGCGATAAGGCCTGGCAGGCGATGATTTTGTCGTCTGAGGCCAATCAGCTGCTGATCAAAAACGCCATCACCGCCGTGAAGCGTGACAACCTGGACGCCTACTGGGATGCAGTAAGTCAGGTGGATTGCATGGAAGATTACTGAGGGTTGAGCGCCGGGTGGCGCTGCGCTTACCCGGCCTACATCACACGTTTAACGCTTCCGCACATCCGGAATAATCAAATCACCGCGCAGAACGTAGGACCCGAGCATCTGCGTTTTCTCTGTCAGCCAGCTCACGATGCGCGCCGCCATGGCGTCCATGGAATACTCAATGGCCGGGATCACCGGAATACCCGGCAGATGCAGCGAACCGCCGAGGCTGAAAACCATGATGTCTTCCGGTACCGATTTATTAAACGCCTGTAACTGCGGGATCACCCGCTGGGCTTCCTGCTCATCCGCCACCAGCAGCGCGTTGAAGTTCAGCGTGGACGCGTTGTTGAGTAATTCCTGAAGCGCAACGGACGATGAAGTCGCGTCCATAAACACGAGGTTGCGATTAAAGGGCAGGAAGTTTTTCTCCAGCGCGTGTTTGTAGCCCAGCAGCACCTGATCGGCAAAGCCGCTGCCGTGCGGGTGGATCAGCGCTATCTGGCGACGCCCCTGGCTGGTGAGATAGTTACAGGCCGTTTCAGCCGCGAACGCGTGATCGAACTGAATGCTGTTGGCGTTATCGGCTTCCATACAGTCGACCAGAATCACGTTGTCCATGTCCACGTCCAGCGGGAAACGCGCGCCAATCACCAGAATGTCATCACATAAGCCGCAGGAGAGTTCTTCAAGGGCGTTCATCACTTCTGTTTTTGTGTGTGCGAAACGCAGCAGCAGATGTTTTTGATGCTGGCTGAGGTGTTTTTCCAGCGCGTACAGGTAACCGGTGGTCTGGTTAATGTTTTCCTGCGCGCAAATCACTCCAATGCAGCCCGTCGACTGGCTGAGCAGCGACTGGGCGATCACGTTGGGACGATAGTTCAGCTCATCCACCGCTTTCAGAACAGCCTGGCGGCTGGCTTCTTTAACGCCACGCGACCCGCTCAACACCCGTGATACCGTGGCTTTGGACACCCCGGCCAGACGCGATACATCGTTAATTGTAGACATCTCTCTCCCCTGTCAGACGCAACTGGCGTCTGTAATTTCCATCACCGCTACGGCTCACATTATAGCCAGAACGGAGTATATCCGTTTCCGTTTTCCATGGAAACCGATTTTCCGTTTCCACTCAATTTGATGCCAAAACAGCCAAATTATGTGACCCACATCCGGTTAATTAGCCTCATAAGTATTGGATCTTGATGGTTGTCACACTTCTGTCTTTTATAAATGGAAACCGGTTTCCGTATCATGTCCAATCATCCTTGCAATAACTTTTTACATTTTGAGGATGGTTGTCGATGTTCAAGATTATGCTGTGCTGCTCTGCCGGGATGTCCACCAGCCTGCTGGTCAGCAAAATGATCGATGTTGCAAAAGAACGGGGCTTGCCCGTGAAGATAGATGCGTATGGCGTATCCGAATTTGATACGCAGTTTCCGCACTATCAGGTGGTGCTTCTCGGACCGCAAGTGAAATACATGTTAAAGACGCTCTCAGACAAGGCAGCGACGCAAGGCATTCCGGTGCAGCCCATCGACATGATGGATTACGGCATGCAGCGTGGCGATAAAGTACTGGACTATGCTCTGTCGCTCATCGAAGCGGCACACTAAAAGGTGTTCACATGAGTTCGTTATATCAATCCATGGTCGCGGTGATTGAGCAGTCAATTACGCCGCTGGCCGCGAAGCTCGGTCAGCAAAAGTATGTGATTGCCATCCGCGACGGCTTTACCGCTGCGCTGCCGTTTATGATCATCGGCTCGTTTATGCTGGTGTTTATCTTCCCGCCGTTTTCGGCGGATACCACCAACAGCTTCGCCCGCGGCTGGCTGGATTTCTCCGAGACCTACCGCGAACAGCTGATGCTGCCGTTTAACCTCAGCATGGGCGTGATGACCTTCTTCATCTCGGTGGGGATTGGGGCAAGCCTGGGGCGTCAGTTTAACCTCGATCCGGTGATGTCCGGCCTGCTGGCCTTTATGGCCTTCCTGCTGGTCGCCGCGCCCTATGCCGATGGCAAAATTTCGACCCAGTATCTCTCCGGTCAGGGGATCTTCACTGCGCTTATCACCGCGATCTACTCCACTCGCGTCTATGCGTGGCTGAAACAGAACAACGTCACCATCCGCCTGCCGAAGGAAGTGCCGACCGGCGTGGCGCGTTCGTTTGAGATCCTGATCCCGGTGATGGTGGTGATCGGAACGCTGCACCCGCTGAACCTGTTCATTGAAGCGCAGACCGGGATGATCATCCCGCAGGCGATTATGCACCTGCTGGAGCCGCTGGTGTCGGCGTCTGACTCGCTGCCCGCCATTCTGCTCTCCGTCCTGCTGTGCCAGATCTTCTGGTTCGCTGGTATCCACGGGTCGCTGATTGTCACCGGCATCATGAACCCGTTCTGGATGGCGAACCTCTCTGCAAACCAGGCGGCGCTGGCGGCGGGCGCGGCGCTGCCGCACGTTTATCTGCAAGGTTTCTGGGATCACTACCTGCTGATTGGCGGCGTAGGCTCCACCCTGCCGCTGGCGTTCCTGCTGCTGCGTAGCCGCGTTACCCACCTGCGCACCATCGGCAAAATGGGCGTGGTGCCAAGCTTCTTTAACATCAACGAACCGATTTTGTTCGGCGCACCGATCATCATGAACCCGATGCTGTTTATCCCGTTCGTGTTTGTTCCGCTGGTCAACGCCTGCCTGGCGTACGGCGCAACCAAACTCGGCTGGCTGGCTCAGGTGGTTTCGTTAACCCCGTGGACCACCCCCGCGCCGATTGGTGCGTCGTGGGCGGCGAACTGGGCGCTCAGCCCGGTGGTGATGTGCCTGGTCTGTATGGTGATGTCCGCGCTGATGTACCTGCCGTTCCTGCGTGCCTATGAGCGTACGCTCATCAAAAATGAAGAGCAGAAAGCTCAGGCGACCGTCGGTAACGCTGAAGCCGCCAGCAATTAAGTCAAAGAGGAAGAGTCATGAAATACGCATTTCCCGATAACTTCTGGTGGGGCAGCGCAAGCTCCGCTCTCCAGACGGAAGGGACACGAGAGGGTGAAACCACGTGGGATTACTGGTTTGCCCGCGAGCCGAACCGTTTTCACAACGGCGTGGGGCCGCAGCACACCTCCACGTTTTATCAGCACTGGAAAACGGACATTCAGCTGTTAAAGCAGCTGAACCACAACAGCTTTCGTACCTCGATTAGCTGGGCGCGCCTGATCCCTGACGGTATCGGTGAAGTGAACCCGGACGCGGTCGATTTTTACAACCAGGTCATTGATGAGCTGAATGAACAGGGCATCACGCCGTTTTTCACCCTGTTCCATTTCGACATGCCGATGGCGATGCAGGAGATTGGCGGCTGGGAAAACCGCGACGTGGTGGACGCATACGCCCGCTATGCGCAGATGTGCTTCGAGCTGTTTGGCGATCGCGTGCTGCACTGGTTTACCTTCAACGAGCCGATCGTGCCGGTAGAAGGCGGTTATCTGTACGACTTCCACTATCCGAACGTGGTGGATTTTCGTCGGGCAGCCACCGTGGCGTATCACACCGTGCTGGCCCATGCGAAGGCGGTGCAGGCCTACCGCGCCGGGCATTACGCGGGGGAGATTGGCATCGTGCTGAACCTGACGCCGTCATACCCGCGTTCGCAGAATCCGGCAGACGTGAAGGCGGCGCACATAGCGGACCTGATGTTTAACCGCAGCTTCCTCGACCCGGTGCTGCGCGGGGAGTATCCGGCGGACCTGGTGGCATTGCTGAAATCTTACGATCAGCTGCCCGCCTGCAAGCCGGAAGACGGTTTCCTGATTGCGGAAGGGAAAATCGACCTGCTCGGCGTTAACTACTATCAGCCGCGTCGCGTGAAGTGTCGCGACAGCGCGGTGAACCCGCAGGCGCCGTTTATGCCGGAGTGGTTCTTTGATAATTACGAGATGCCGGGCCGTAAGATGAACCCGTACCGCGGCTGGGAAATCTACGCGCCGGGTATTTACGATATTCTGGTTAACCTGCGCGACAATTACGGCAACCCACGCTGCTTTATTTCTGAAAACGGCATGGGCGTCGAAAATGAGCAGCGCTTTATTGAAAATGGCCAGATTAACGATCACTACCGCATCGAGTTTATTTCCGAACATTTAGCCTGGCTGCATAAGGGTATTAGCGAAGGGTGCAATTGTCTTGGTTACCATATGTGGACGTTTATTGATAACTGGTCGTGGTGTAACGCGTATAAAAATCGCTACGGATTTATCCAGCTCGATTTAAAGACGCAGCAGCGCACCATTAAGAAAAGCGGAGAGTGGTTTGCCGCCACCGCCTTAAATAATAGCTTTGATAAAGAGTAATGATGATGATCGCACTAGAAGAAGCCGTAATGGAAATTATCGTCAACGCCGGCCAGTCCCGCAGCTTGTGCTTTGAAGCCCTGCACGCGGCGCGTCAGGGCAACATTGACGAGGCCAAAAGCCTGCTGCGCGAAGCCGACGGCTATTCGCGCCAAGCGCACAAGATGCAGACCAAACTGATCGAGCAGGATGCGGGCGAAGGACGTCAGCCGATGACGTTAATCATGGTGCACGCGCAGGATCATTTAATGAATTCCTTATTAGCGCGTGAATTATCCGAAGAAATTATTCATTTATAT
This sequence comes from Enterobacter cloacae complex sp. P18RS, assembly GCF_014982105.1. Taxonomy (NCBI): domain Bacteria; kingdom Pseudomonadati; phylum Pseudomonadota; class Gammaproteobacteria; order Enterobacterales; family Enterobacteriaceae; genus Enterobacter; species Enterobacter cloacae complex sp. P18RS. Next base: position 202,869 of record NZ_JADCKV010000014.1, read on the forward strand.
CAGAGATAGTCTATGGCGAAATAAATTACTGTAATACCTCTTTACCTTAAATAGAATTCCACTTGTTCTGATGATAGCGACATACTCTGTCAGATCGGAGCGGGATGGTTATTGTCTGAATAAAATTAAACTATATTGAGATAACCATGAATACGATTAAAAAACTTCCATTAACCATGGCGGTTATCGCCGCGCTTTGCCCAATTTCCGTTCTCGCTCAGGAATTCACTCAGGAGCAAATCGACGCCATTGTGGCGAAAGCGGTGGATAAAGCCCTGGCCGAGCGTCAGGCCAAAATGGATGCTGCGGTCGCGAAAAAAGCGGACGTGGTGACCGAGCCGCAGAGCGCGGCGCAATCTCCGGATATGGCGATCCCGTTCGGGGTTAAATTTACCGGCTACGCCCGCTACGGCGCGCACTTCCAGGCCGCCGATCAGAAATACGTGGCGGTGGACGGCTCCTACAACGGCGCGTCCGCCATTGGTCGTCTGGGCAACGAAGGCAACGGCGGCGAGTTCCAGCTCTCTAAAGCCTTCAAGGGCGAAAACGGCGCCATCTGGGACATCAACGTGATGATCGACCACTGGGGCGACGAAGTTAACCTCAAGAAAGCCTACGCCGGCGTGACCAACATTATGGCCTCCAACCCGAACGCCTACTTCTGGGCGGGTCGCGACTTCCACCAGCGTCCGCAGCAGGGCATCAACGATTACTTCTGGATGAACCACGACGGTCAGGGCGCCGGGGTGAAGAACTTCGACATCGGCGGCGTGCAGTTTGACGTGGCCGCCGTGGCAGCGGTGGAATCCTGTAGCCCGGAAGTGATGGAGGACGAAGCGAACCCGTCGCGCATCACCTGTACCGGCGGGTCCGGCACGGGCGACAAAGGCAACTACGCCGCGACGTCTAAAATCCACGGTATGAAGCTCGGTCCGCTGGATCTGGAGCTGTACGCCAACTACGGCTTTGACTCCAAAGCCGTTGAGAGCGACGAACGTCTGAACGCCTGGCAGGGCGGCGTGGTGCTGAGCCACACCAACGACAGCGGCGTGAACAAGGTGATTGCCCGCTACTCCGATAACGCGGACAACAGCGTGTTCAACAAAACCGAGGATCTGACCACGGTCTACGCCAGCTTCGAAGGGCTGTACAAATTCACCCAGGCGACGCAGGTGGAGTACCTCCTCGCCTTCCATGACTACGACAACAGCCGCGATAAGACCGACAACCGCAAGAACTACAACGCCATCGTGCGCCCGATGCACTGGTGGAACGACGTTCACTCCACCTGGCTGGAAGCGGGCTGGCAGCACGTGGATTACGACAACGGCGGCGACAACAAGGGCTGGAAGCTGACCCTGTCGCAGAACATGTCTATCGCCATGGGGCCGGAGTTCCGTCCGATGCTGCGCTTCTACGTGACCGGCGGCAAGGTGGATAACGAACGTACCGCGCGCGTGAACAACACCAAAGATGAAACGCTGGACGACTTCAACGTCGGCGCGATGTGGGAGGCGTGGTTCTAGTAGAGCGTCGTTTGTTTCGCCCGGCTGCGCTGCGCTTGCACGGGCCTACAAGGTTTTGTAGGCCGGGTAAGCGTAGCGCCACCCGGCAAGATCCCATGTTATGCTACAAAAAAACCAACATAACAGGGGAGAACATGGGTTCCACACGCAAAGGGATGCTCAACGTCCTGATCGCCGCCGTTTTATGGGGCAGTTCCGGGGTTTGCGCGCAGTACATCATGGAGAAAAGCCACATTTCTTCGCCTTACCTGACCATGGTTCGTCTGCTGTTTACCGGCGTGATCCTGCTGACGCTCTCCTTCGTTCACGGCGACAAGATTTTCTCGGTCATCAAAAACCGCAAAGACGCCCTCAGCCTGCTGTTTTTCTCGCTGGCTGGCGCGCTTACCGTGCAGCTCACCTTCCTGCTGACAATTGAAAAATCCAACGCCGCGACGGCCACCGTGCTCCAGTTTCTGTCGCCGACCATTATCGTGGCATGGTTTGCGCTGGCGCGGAAAACGCGTCCCGGCCTATTTGTCTTATCCGCGATTTTCACGTCGCTTGTGGGTACCTTCCTGCTGGTAACCCACGGCGACCCGACGTCGCTCTCCATCTCACCGGCCGCGCTGTTCTTCGGTATCGCCTCGGCGTTTGCCGCGGCGTTTTATACGACGTACCCGTCGACGCTTATCGCCCGCTACGGCACGCTGCCGATTGTCGGCTGGAGTATGTTGATTGCGGGACTAATGCTGACGCCGTTCTACGCCGGACGCGGCACCACCTTCGTGATCGACGGCGGCCTGCTGCTGGCGTTTTTCTACCTGGTGGTGATTGGCACCGCGCTGACGTTCAGCCTGTATCTGAAAGGCGCACAGATGATCGGCGGGCCGAAGGCGAGCATTCTGAGCTGCGCCGAGCCGCTGAGCAGCGCGCTGCTGTCGGTGGTGTTGCTGGGGGTGGCATTCACCCTGCCGGACTGGCTGGGGACGCTGCTGATTGTGTCGTCGGTGGTGTTGATTTCGATGGATTCGAGAAGACGGGTTCAGACATCGGCGTAGCCTGATGCCCTCACCCCAACCCTCTCCCACGGGAGAGGGAGAAAAGCACTACTTCGCCTTAACCTTCCCCGCCACCAGCAGCGCGGTCAGCAGCATCAGCGTGCCGGAAATTACCAGCGGCGAGGTCAGCCCCAGGTGGTCGAGCGCTACGCCGCCCACCGCCGCGCCGCAGGTATTCGCCAGCTGGATCACCGCCACCTGAATCGACCCGGCTTTTTCCGCCTGATCGGCAAGCGAGCGGGTGATCCACGTCGACCAGCCCACCGGCACCAGCGCAAAGGCAAAGCCCCAGATAATCGCGATCGCCGAAGCCACCCACTTATCGCTGCCCCACAACACCAGCACCGCGGCGCTGATCGCCAGCACCAGCGGGGCACCCGCCAGCGCCACCTTCAGGGAGCGCTTCAGGAACTGGGACGACAGCGAGGTGCCGACAAAACTGGCGATCCCGAAGCTCAGGAGCACCAGCGTCAGGCCGTCCACATCAAAGCCCGCCATGGTCATATACACCGGACGGATATAGGTGAAGAAGGCAAACTGCCCGGCAAAGGCCATGAAGATGGCGGTCATCCCCGCCAGCACGCCCGGGCGCTTCAGCAGCGCGAACATGTTCTGTTTGTGGTGCGCCGCTTCCCCCGGAAGGGACGGCAGCGCCTTCCACACCCAGATAATGCACAGCACGCCCATCACCGCCGCCGCGTTGAACACGTTACGCCAGCCGATAATCCCGCCGAGGAAACTGCCCAGCGGCGCGGCAATCACCAGCGCGATCGAGACCGCGCCGAAGATGACGGACAAGGCTTTTGGCACCGTACGCGCGGGCACCAGGCGCATGGTCAGCGAGGCCGACATCGCCCAGAAGCCGCCTAATCCCAGCCCCAGGCAGGCACGGCCGAGCAGCAGCAGGGTGAAGCTTTCAGCGAAAGAGACCAGCAGGCAGGAGAGCGTCAGCAGCACGCTGAACAGAATGACCACCTTGCGGCGGTCGATGGTGCCAATCGCCTGGGTGATAAACAGGCTGGCGAACATCGCCACAAACGCGGTGACGGTCACCGACTGCCCCGCCACGCCCTCGGAAATGCCCAGATCCTGTGCCATCGGCGTCAGCAGGCTCACCGGCAGGAACTCGACGGTGATCAGGCAGGCGACGCAAAACGCCACGGAGAAAACCGCCGACCAGTTGGGGCGTGAAACCTCTTTGGCCTGCGGTGTGGTCGTGGGCTGGGTATGTTCTGTCATGGCATCACCTGAAGATAAAAACGTGCGGAAAAGTCGCGCAGTTTATCATCAAAAGTGTGACGAATTTAACGTTTCGACAACTTTTGTCGTTTTTTAATGCCGGGCGGCGCTGCGCTTGCGCCGGCCTACGGGCTTGTAGGCCCGGTAAGCAAAGCGCCACCGGGCAAAATTACCCGCGAGCCTTAAGAGCGGCATTCGCCAACCCGACAATCCACTCCTGATGCCCGTTAATCATTGGGTTCGGCACCGTGCGCGCTAACTCCTGCGCCGGCACGCCTTTCTGCGACTCCTGAGTCAGAATGCGCACGCGGTTTCCCGGCAGGTCTTCAAACAGCCAGGCGTGGATCACGTCCAGACGCGAATTTGCATCCCCTTCTACCCAGCCGTGCCACGCGATACGCGCGGCTTCGCCCTCCACGGGCGGAACATACTCCGTCACCTGCGCCTCAACCGGGAAGCCAAAGGTGGTGAAGCGGAAGCGGGCGTTGGCGCTCAGCGCCGGGCCGCTGCCGTCGTGAAAACGGATATCTTCGGCGTTGCTGTAGTAGTTCGGCCACAGGGTGGTGTCGTTGAGCTGCGCCCAAATCTCTTTTGCGCTCAGCCCGGCGACGATGATTTCGTTGGAGGCAAAGTTATCGGTGGTGCCGGGCAGGTAGTCGTTCGGCCAGATAATGGCGGATTGTTTCATGGTTCACCTCATCGGTTAGTTGATAAGGTGATGGTGCGCCTGCGGGTGATATAAATCTAATGACGATGCTTTATACTCTTCATCACGTTTCGTGATATCAGTGCAGGTAAAACACGCCCTCTTCCGGCAGGAAAAGCTGGTTGTAGCGCAGCTGGAAGGCGTTAAGCTCCTGCGGGTCAGGCTCTATCTCGCGCATAAAGCCGAGCGCGAGGCGGATTTGCGCGTCGGTGATCGGCGCGGCCAGACGGGCTTTACGCAGCATGCGGTGCCAGGTATGCAGATTCTCTTCGCTGGCGTCGACGATGCAGACCTGCCAGATCAGCAGCACCTGGGCGGCATTTTGCAGATGCGCCTCGTCGGGGCGTTCAAGATAGCGGATAAACTCATTGCCCGGCGTTTTACCGAACTGGTCAATCATCGACTCGACCGGCATCGGGGTGATCCCCAGCCGCTCGCTTAAACGTTTGATGGCGCGGCGGGAGTCTGAGGTCAGGACACGAAATCCAACCACAAACACCACGGCAAGCGTTGCCAGCATTATCCAGACCATGCGTTCTCCTTAGACTAGCCGCCCATCATAGCGGGAAACGCAGCGCGTCAACAGCGGGCAGCGCCATAATAGTAAACGGAAAAGAGGTGGAAAAACGTCATGAAAGCGGATCTGCGCACGCTGGATCTTAACCTGCTGAAAACGCTGGATGCCCTGCTGGACGAACGCAGCGTCACCCGCGCGGCGGCGCGTCTTGCCCTGACCCAGCCAGCGGTAAGCGGCATGCTTAACCGCCTGCGGGATTACTTTGAAGACCCGCTGTTTATCCGCGCGCCGCACGGCATCGTGCCTACCACCCGGGCGGAAGCAATGGCGGCTCCCGTCAAACGCATTCTGGCAGATATCGACGAGCTGCTTCAGCCGATCGCCTTTGATCCGCTCACCGCAACGTTCACCTTCACGCTTGCCGCGACCGACTACGCCCTGCGCGCGGTCGTCGTGCCGTTTATCGCTGCGCTTAAGGTACAGGCGCCGGGTATTCGCGTGCGCGTGGTGCCTGTGGAATCTGACCGTCTGGTCAGCCAGCTCGAACAAGGCTCTGTCGACGTGGCGCTGATCACCCCGCACACCACGCCAGATGAGCTTCACAGCCGGGCGCTTTATGATGAACGGTACGTTTGCATGATGCGTGCCGACCATCCGGATGCCGGACAGCCCATGACGTTAGACCGGTTTTGCGCCCTGGAGCATGTGCTGGTCTCTTACGAGGGCGACGGTTTTCGCGGCGTAACGGATGGCGCGCTGGAGAAAACTGGCCGAACGCGGCATGTTGGCTTATCGGTGAGTAACTTTTTAGTCCTGCCGGACGTGCTGGCCCTCAGCGATATGATTGCCGTTGTGCCATCACGCATAGCGGAAAAGCAGACGGGGATGTTCGTCTGCGAGACGCCGGTTCCCGTGCCCGGTTTTACCAAAAGCATGGCCTGGCACGGCAGAACGCACCGCAACCTCGCGCAGGCGTGGCTGCGCGGGCTGTTGCTGGAGACCAGTCAGCGCGCCTGAAGCCCTTTCAGCAGCGCCTCGTGGAAGCGGGCAGGATCCTGCATCTGCGGCGCGTGGCCCATGTCGTTAAATTCAACCAGCGTCGCGTGTGGAATGCGCTTCGCCGTCTCTTTGCCCAGCACCGCGTAGTTACCGAGCGTCTTGCGGATCTCCGGTGGGGCGAGATCTTTCCCGATGGCGGTGTTGTCCTTCGTGCCGATCATCAATAATACTGGCATCTTCAGCTCGTTAAATTCATAGACGACCGGCTGGGTATAAATCATGTCGTAGAGCAGCGCCGAGTTCCACGCCACGCGCGCTTTGCCCGGCCCGTTGTTCAGCCCGGCAAGCATGGTGACCCAGCGCTCGTACTCCGGCTTCCACTCCCCGGCGTAGTAGGTGTTTTTCTCGTACTGACGAATACCGTCGGCGCTGACTTTCAGCTCGCGCTGGTACCACTGGTCGACCGTAATATGCGGCACGCCGCGCGCTTTCCAGTCTTCAAGCCCTATTGGGTTCACCATCACCAGCTGCTCCACCTGCTGCGGCCACATCAGCGCGTAGCGGGTCGCCAGCATGCCGCCGGTCGAGTGGCCGATGACCGTCACGCGATCAACGCCGAGCGTTTTCAGCAGCGCGTGGGTGTTATCCGCCAGCTGCTGGAAGGTGTACTGATAATGCTCCGGCTTGGTGGATTTACAGAAGCCGATCTGGTCGGGTGCGATCACGCGATACCCGCTGGCTGAAAGCGCGCGGATCGTGCCGTCCCAGGTGCCAGCGCAGAAGTTTTTGCCGTGCATCAGCACCACGGTGCGGCCGTTGGGTTTTTCCGGCTTCACGTCCAGGTAAGCCATATCCAGAGGCTGGTTCTGCGAGGTAAAGGCAAAGTGTTTTACCGGCCAGCCGTAGTCAAAACCTTCCAGCTTCTCGCCGTAGGTGGGGGCATCCGCGGCCATTGCGGGGGAGGCCAGCGCCATCAACAGCGCCAGGCAGGACAATCGTCGGGTCAACATGCAAGCTCTCCGTTAGCAAAAAGGGCTAAGGCTGCACGAAAGGCGGCAGCAAAAAAACTGTAGAGCATGGAGAGGGGCGGGTGTGTAAAGCGGGGTAAAGGTAAAAGGCAGGCCGTGAAAAATAAAAAAGCCCGGCATCACACACCGGGCAAAGAAGTTACCTGCACACTCAGGCTACTTTTAATTTCTGCGCACGATTCTCGCGGCGGATCTTACGCTCTTCCAGCACCGCAACCATCGCCATCAGGACGATACAGCCAATCGCTGCCGCATCCAGCGCGGCAAAGGTGCCCGCCCAGCCGGTGAGGCCGAAAATTGGCGTGCCGTCGGCGATCATGCCCAGACCGAGCTTGGCGAAGCTGTCGCCGATCAGGTAAGCGAAGGTGCCCTTAATCCCATCGGCTGCGCCGATCGCTTTTTTCGGCACAAAGCCAACCGCCGCCACGCCGATCAGCAGCTGCGGACCGAACACCAGGAAGCCGAGCGCAAACAGCGACGCCAGGTAAACGTACTGGTTGCTGGCGTGCTGGTAAACGCCGAGCGTGGCGATAATCAGCGCCAGCGCGACGCAGGCCACCAGCGCGCGACGACCGTTGGCGAGGTCCGAGAGCCAGCCCCACAGCAGGGTACCGACCAGCGCGCCTACTTCGAACAGGGTGAAGCCCTGAATCGCCACCTCTTTCGAGAGCTTCAGCTCCTGGAAGGCATACACGGTGGACCACTGGTCGATACCGATACGCACCACGTACAGGAAGATGTTCGAGAAGCAGAGCAGCCAGATCACTTTGTTTTTCAGCACGTACTCAACAAAGATCTGCCATTTGGACATCTCGTTTTCTTCGGTCTCTTTGTCCTCCTCGCTGATCTCCTCCCCGAACAGCTCTTCAGCTTTGCCGAGGCCGTACGATTCCGGTGAGTCGCTGCCGAAGCGCAGGCCGATGAAGCCGACAATCAGGGCGATAATCGACGGGAAGATAAACATGCCGATCACGTGACCGTCGAACAGGTAGTTCGCGCCGAACAGCGCCACGCCTGCCGCACCCGCTCCGCCGAGGTTGTGTGAGATGTTCCACATGCCGAGGTAGGAACCCCGCTTGCGGCGCGGGGTCCATTTGGTGATGGTGGAGTAGCTGCACGACCCGCCGGTACTCTGGAAGAATCCGCTCAGGGCGTAGAAGGCGATCATCAGGAACAGGCTGACGGAGCCCGCGCCCATGCTGGCGCTGAAGCCGAGCATACAGATAGCGGAGAGGATCAGCATAAACGGCAGGAACTGCTTGGTGTTTTTGCCGTCCGCGTAGTAGGACACAACCGTTTTCCCCACGCCGTAGGTGATGGAAAAGCCCAGGCCAATCATCCCCAGCTGCGTCATGCTCAGCCCGTAGGTGGAGATCATGTCGTTCTGCGCGATGTTAAAGTTTTTGCGGATCAGGTACATGGTCAGGTAGCCGATGAAGACCACCAGATAGGACTGCATGAACGGTTTGAACCACATCTTGCGCCGCACGTCGAGCGGCAGATCCAGGGTCGGCTTGCGCACCTGATTTAAGAAGGCCAGCATGACTGAGTTACTCCTGAGCTGATTTTTGCAGCATTGTAAAAACCAGCCAGGAGAGATGCCTGAGACAGCGTCCAGGTGAAACCGGGAAAATTTCTTAGTTTTGCGCGTCTCGGCAGCAAAAGGTGAGGCGCGTCACGCTTCGCGCGGTGCCTGCGCGTGCAAAAACGGCAGCAGCAGCAGGGCGGAGATGCCCGCCGCGATGGCGATCACCGCGAAGAACCCGCTCCAGTGCCAGATGTCGATCACCCGCGCCAGCGGCCAGCCGGAGAGCGATGCGCCGAGGTAGGCAAACAGCCCGACAAAGCCCGTCGCCGCGCCTGCCGCCTCTTTGTGGGAACACTCCGCCGCCGCCATGCCGATCAGCATTTGCGGGCCAAAGACGAAGAAGCCGATGGTGAAGAAGCACGCCGCCTGCATCACGTAGCTGGCGAACGGCATCAACCACAGCGACCCGACGGAGAGCAAAATCCCGGCGGCAAAAATCAGGTTCATCGGACCGCGGTTGCCGTTGAACAGCTTGTCCGAGCCCCAGCCCGCCACCAGCGCGCCGATAAACCCGCCCAGTTCAAACATGGTCACCGCCGAGTTGGCGGTCACCAGGTCCACGCCGAGAGTTTCGGACATGTACAGGTTGCCCCAGTCGTTGATGGCCGCGCGCACCACGTAGACCAGCACGTAGCAGAGCGACAGCAGCCAGATGTAGGGGTTTTTCAGCACGTATTTGGTGAGGATCTCCTGGCGGGACAGCCCCGCGCCTTCCTGCTGCTGGGCGATCTCCATCTTGTCGTGCCGCCAGTCGCCCACCGGTGGAAGGCCGACGGTTTGCGGCCTGTCGCGCAGGCGCCAGCAGAGGTACAGCCCGGCGACAATCGCGAGGCCACCGGCAATCATCATCCCCGCGCGCCAGCCGTAGTGCAGCGCCGCCGCGCCGACCACCATCGGGATCAGCGCCCCGCCGACGTTATGCGCGGTATTCCATATCGCCCACCAGCCGCCGCGCTCGTTGCGTGAGTACCAGGCGGTGAGCAGGCGGGCGCAGACCGGCGCGCCCCAGCCCTGGAAAAAGGCGTTCAGCGCCCACAGCAGGGCGAAGGCCCACAGCGAGGTGGAGAAGCCAAACAGGATGTTCACCACGCCGGTGGCGATCAGCCCAACGCCCATAAAATAGCGCGCGTTGGAACGGTCGCTGACGATGCCGGAGAAGAACTTCGACAGGCCGTAGGTGATGTAAAACAGCGTCGCCAGCAGGCCGATATCGGTGCGCGTCATCACGCCGCTGGCGAGGATTTCCGGCGCGGCGGCGTTGAAGCTTTTGCGGGTGAAATAGAACAGCGCATAGCCGAGCCAGATGGTAATCAGGATATGGCGACGCCAGTAGCGGTAGCGGGCATCGATTTCCGCTTTGTTGCTTAGCGGGGCGGCGCTGGCGGGGGTTTTAAACATGGTGCGTCCTTAACGGCAAACTGACGCTGACGCGCGTCCCGTGGGTGCAGGAGATCGTCAGCGTGCCGCCCAGCGCCTTTACGCGCTCGCGCATGCCCGCCAGGCCAAACCCCTGCTGGCCGGAGCCCGGCGGCAGGCCGCAGCCGTCGTCTTCAATCACCAGCATCAGGCGCTCGTCCTGCTGCCAGCCCTGGATCGTTACCGCGCTGGCGCTGGCGTGTTTGACGATGTTGTTCAGCCCTTCCTGGCAGACGCGGAAAAGGGTCACGCGCTGGCCTTCGCTCAGGGTAGCTTCATTGATGCGCCAGTCGAGATGGCTGACAATCCCGCGGCTCTCCAGCTCCATCTCGCGCATCAGAGAGCGTATTGCCTGCTCGAGCGAGAGATCGTCAAGCTGGCGCGGGCGCAGCCGCCCTAACAGGCGACGAACGGAATCATAGACGCCCAGCGAAAGCTGTTCGATATGCGCCCCGCCCTGCTTCACGCCCGCGTTTTCTGCCGCCAGGCGCTGAACAATGCCCGCCTGGGTGCGGATGGCGGTGATGGTCTGGCCGATGTCATCGTGCAGCTCGCGAGCAACCTCCTGGCGCACGCTCTCTTCCGTCTCCAGCAGACGCTCCGCCAGACGGCGGTTGCGCGCCAGCTCGGCTTGCAGAGACTGGTTCAGCTCGCGCAGGCGCTGTATGCCCGCGCCGAGCAGCAGCCCGGTCAGGCTCTGGGCCAGCAGCGAGAGCAGCAGATCTACCGGGTGATCGTGCCAGGTCTGGCTGGCAATCAGCGCGATGGCGTTCATCAGCGTGGCGATCAATGCGCCCTGCCAGCCGTAATGCCAGGCAAGGGCGATGATCGGCAGCGCCAGACAAAACGGCGTGAAGCGTGATAATTCAGCGGGCAGACCAAGCTGCAACCACAGGCTCACCACAAACAGCAGCAGATACCAGATCAGGTGCCGGGCGCGCCAGTTCACCGGCTGGGAGACCAGCGCCGGGCCGAGCGGCTGCCAGACAGTGCTGGTAAGGTAATGCCAGAAAACAAGGCAGGTCGGGGCCAGCGTCAGGCCGCCGGTGAGGGTCAGCAGCAGGGCGTTGAGCCCCTCCTTTTCACCCACCCACGGCAGGGACTGCAACAGCGCGGCGGCAATCAGCGCCGCACCCTGACGCAGCAGCGTGCGCCAGTCGCGCTGGTGACGGTAGCGGGAAATCAGGGCGACCGGGATAAGCGTGAGCAGGCTTCCGGTCATCAATAAAGGCAGATGCGCCAACGCCACTTCCTGCGCCAGCCAGATCAGCATCAGCCACTCTGCGCCCAGCAGCACCGGCCAGTAGCCGCGCGGACATTGCAGCATTAGCCCCAGCCGCAGGCCAAAGGGGAACAGCAGCACCGCCAGCTCCGGGCGCTCGACAAGATGCAGGCTGATACTCCACAGACAGAACCACGCGGCGGAGAAGATGAAAAAGCTGGCAACAACGGCGATCAGCCGCGAAAACAGGGAGTTCATTGCCAGCTGTCAAACATACGGCGCGCCAGCTCGACATCGTTACTGACGTTGAGTTTTTCCATCAGGTTGGCGCGATGAACGTGAACGGTCTTTGGCGACAGCCCCAGCTCTACGGCAATCTCTTTCACCGACATGCCCTGGGCAAGTTTCTCTGCCACCTGGCGCTCGCGTCTGGTGAGCGGATCCTGCCGTCCCGCCGCCAGCTTGATGGCAATATCCGGCGTCAGGTAGCAGCCGCCGGTGGAGACGGTACGCACGGCGGCAATCAGCTCGTCCGGGCTACAGCGTTTAGAGAGAAACCCGCGCGCCCCCGCGTTGAGCGCCTGCTCGACCAGCGCCGGGCTGTCGTGGACCGAGAGCATAATCGTCGCCATCCCTTTCGGCAGCTGGCTTAACAGCTCCAGCCCGGAGAGGTCCGGCATTGAGATATCGCAGATACAGACCTGCACCCCGCGTCCCGGCAGGCCCGCCAGCGCCTCGCGTCCTGAGCCAAACTCGGCCACGACCTGAAAATCCGGTTCGAGGTTTAAAAGCTGGGCAAAGCCGGAGCGAACGATAAGGTGGTCGTCGATAAGGGCGATGGTGGTCATGGTTTGATCCTGATGCGTGAACGCGCCGGATGGCGGCGCAAAAGCCTTATCCGGCCTACGTGTAACGTCCTTGCAGGCCGGATAAGCGCAGCGCCATCCGGCAAAAGCCTCTTACCTTAAGTGATTTACTCAAAAAACACCGCAATTTTGTTAAACATGGTGGGATCGGACTGGTTGCGTGCCACTTTGGTGACGTCCTCCAGCTTGTCGATCTGCGCCATCATCTGCTCCAGACGCTGGTCGTCGTTCACCAGTAGCCAGATGCGGCTGTGCTCGCTGCCCTGAATCGGCAGGCACAGAATGCCTTCCACGTTAAACGCCCGACGGGCAAAGAGCCCACAGACGTGGGTCATGACGCCTGGGTGGTTGCGGACGGTGAGTTCCAGAATGACGTTATCACATTGTTTCTGCATGGCTTATTCCCCCACCATCTCAGTATTTGCCGCACCCGGCGGCACCATCGGATACACTTTTTGTTCAGGGTCGATACGCACGTGGATCAGCGCCGGGCCAGGGCGAGAAATCGCATCCTGCAACGCCGCGTGGGCATCTTCTTCGGCGTTCAGATCGCAGGTGTGCAGGCCAAAACCAGCGGCAATCTGCATGAAGTTGATCATCCCCGGATAGGTCGCCGCAAACACGCCCTGCTTGTAGAACAGGCTCTGCTGCTGGTGTACCAGGCCCAGCGCCTCGTTGTTCATCAGAATGATTTTAACGTCTAACTGGTTTTCGGCCGCCGTCGCCATCTCCTGAATATTCATCATCAGGCTGCCATCACCGGAGAAGCAGATCACCTTGCGGTCCGGGTTGGCGAGCGCCGCGCCAATCGCTGCTGGCAGGCCGAAGCCCATGGTGCCAAGGCCGCCGGAGGTCAGCCACTGGCGCGGGCGGTTCAGCGGATACGCCTGGGCGGTCCACATCTGATGCTGGCCGACGTCGGTGGTGATAATCGCGCTGTCATCCACGCAGGCGGCAACGGCGTTGATAAGACCATAGTGGCTCAGCGGGTCGCCCTCGGTTGGGATAGCGCCCGGGAACTCCCGTTGCAGATCGGCCACCAGCTGGCGCCAGTCGGCGCGGTCGGTTGCCTCCGTCTGCGGGATCAGCTGCGCCAGCACCTCGGCCACGTCGCCCTGGATCGCCACGTGCGGCTGCTTGATTTTACCCAACTCGGCGCGGTCGATATCCACGTGAATGATTTTGGCGTTCGGGCAGAACTGCTCGGTTTTGCCAATCGCCCGGTCATCAAAACGCGCCCCCATAACTATCAGCAAATCCGCCTCTTGCAGGATGTAGTTGGTGCTGCGCGCGCCGTGCATGCCCAGCATGCCGAGAGAGAGCGGGTGCGCTTTTGGCAGCATACCCAGCGCCATCAGGGTCATAGTGGTGGGCAAATTAGCTTTTTCAGCGAACTGGCGGATTTCATCCGCGGCGTTGATCGTCCCGCCGCCCAGATAGAGCACCGGGCGTTTGGCGGCGTTGATCATCGCCGCCGCATCGCGCACGCTCTCAGCGCTGAATTCTGGCGCGGGGGCACGGTCACCCGGCTCCGGCAGAACGTCGATCTCAATTTCTGCGGTCTGGACATCCTTAGGAATGTCTATCCACACCGGGCCCGGGCGGCCAGACTGCGCAATGCGGAACGCATCGCTGATAACCTGAGGCAGCTCGCTGATATCGCGAACTAAATAGTTATGTTTGGTGATGGGGATAGAGATGCCGTAGGTGTCGACTTCCTGGAACGCATCGGTGCCGATCATCGAGGACGGTACCTGACCGGTAATGCAGATCAGCGGAATGGAGTCGAGACGCGCGTCGGCGATGGCGGTCACCAGGTTAGTGGCGCCCGGCCCGCTACAGGCCATACAGACCGCCGGTTTACCCTGGGTACGCGCCATGCCCTGGGCGATAAAGCCTGCGCCCTGCTCGTGGCGCGCCAGCACGTGGCGGATCTGTGTGCTTTGGCTTAACGCATCATACAGCGGCAGTACGGTCCCACCCGGGATGCCCGCAACGGTGGTGATGCCCTGTCGTTCCAGTAAATGAACAATCAGCTGCGCGCCTGTAAAACGCGTCTTGGTGGATGTTGTGCCCGAACTTGCCATGCTCCAGTCCTTTTCTTCTGAGCCAGCCTTCCGGGGAGGGTCTAAACGAAAAACCCCGCCCGGTTTGCGCCGGCGGGGTTTTGGATTCGTGTGTTGATCCAGTCCCTACGGCGCATTGCCGACGACCACCACCACACGCACGACGACCACTGCGGCAGGTTGCGCAGTTTTTAGTAGGGTCGAAGTGAAGATGGATGAAGTCATTGGGGACCTGTGTTTGGAATCATTGATTGAATTTATACAAACACAGGTTTTCGGATGTGACAATGGAAATATTTTCATCTACGCAAAAATGCGTCAGGGATCACGTTTTGTTTGTTGGGTGGTGACACTCAATAAAGGGTTTTTACTCACTCAATAAATAACGCAGGTGATACCCCAAATCTGGCCGCCAGCTTTTTGATATGGTTCAGAGTAAGCTGTCTCTGACCATTCAGAACCCGTGAAACCATCGATTTACTACCAATTTCATCCTTAAAATCCGATATCGTCAGATTGTATTGATCCATCAAGGTTCTTAAAACTGCAATTCCAACGGGAACGGACTCCATCTCCTTGCGTAATGCGACTATCTCTGGCCGATTAGCTTCGAAATGGCTAATTCTGGCGCACACAATATCCAGCAAGGGGCTATTGGGCTCGTTCATAAGGAGATACTCAACCAGCTCAAGCGCATCCTTATAATCTTTCTCGCTCGGCTGTTCACCCAGTAAAGGAACGGCCGCAACAAGGGCGTGCGTAGCTTTCATTGCATCAGCGACGATCATCATTTCTTCCCCTTAGTGCGATGTTTCTCCGTAAAACGGTCATATTCCTTATGAGTAAAAACATGGCGCACATAAAACTTTTGGCTTTCAAAGAAGATGAGAGCCACTACTCTGAGATTGTTATTTGCAATATCAATAACATAATGCTTATCAAGATACTTGAAGTTATCCAGCGTTGGGAAAAGTTTTCTCAGTGCAGCGGGCGTCGGGCAGTGGTTCTTTTCAATAACTCGTCCTAAAAAGAGAAGCTCTTCTCTGTGTTGCGGGAACTGGCTTACCGCATCCAAAATTGCCTTCATTGAGATTAAATGCATCCTGCTTGCCTGCCGCGTCCATTGCCATTATGGCAACGATAACACCTATTGCCAATAAGTCAACGAAGGAGACTATTTTCACTTCGTCAGAAAACAAAAAACCCCGCCTAAGCGAGGTTTTTATCAGGGTTTTGCGGTTGGTTGCCGCAGAACACACTGTGTTACGTCAACGCGAAAAGTATACGCGATCGAAGACGAACGCGCAATTCCGGCACGGATTTTGACGTTTTTGAGTATGGATCGCCTTCCAAATTTTGTCCATAAAATACTGTTCATACATACAGTATTTATCTATACTGAGGGTGTTCGCAGTGAGCGAGGGGGCCGCAGTTTACCGGCGCAACGAAGTCCTGGCTGAAACGGGTGGTGCCGTCAGTGCCTTAACCCCTGAAGTGAGCACACTGTGTTACGTCAATCCAGGTGCTGGCCACAGGCGGCGGAAAGGTACGCCAGCATCGTGCTCCTTTTAACCAAAAGGAGACGCGTATGAGCGTCGTGGATATGGTCATACTTGTCCTCAAACTCATTGTTGCTGTATTGCAACTGCTTGATGCTGTCCTGAAATACGTTCGGTGATTCAGGTTCAAGTCGCACCTGAGAGGGGCGGGCAACCGCCCCTCTTTAATAACGAGGGAATGCTATGTCGCGTCTGTTAATTGAGCCTGTCACGCCCGATGAACCCGGGTATATCGCCCTGAAGGCGGAGAGTATCGCGTTGAATTTCAATATGCTGCGCAGGCTGGAAGAGAACTGGCAGCGGGGTGAAAACCGCTTTAACGCGCCGGGTGAAAAACTGCTGGGGGCGTTTCTTAACGGCAGGCTGGTGGGCGTGTGCGGCCTTAATCGCGATCCGTTCAGCCAGCAGCCGCGCGCCGGACGTATTCGTCATCTCTACGTCAGCGAAAAGTGCCGTGGGCAGGGCATAGGCAAACAGCTTTTGACCGTGGTGATGGCGGATGCCAGCATCTGGTTTGATTTTCTTAATACCCATGCGCCGGAAACCGCGTACGGATTTTACCATCGGGCGGGCTTCAGGCTGGTGTCAGACGAACCCCGGGTGACGCACCGCCTTTTTTGCGCAGTGTAAGCGGCTGGCAGCATCGACGGGTGAATGTTACAGTTGGATGACATTTCACCAACCGATACGCCATGACCATCACCGTTTTCTGCATTTTACTGTTCGCCGCACTGCTGCATGCCAGCTGGAACGCCATCGTTAAAGCCGGAACGGATAAGCTCTACTCGGCGATCGGAGTCAGCGGTTCAGCCGCACTTATTGCCCTGATTTTACTGCCCTTCTCTCCTCAGCCAACTGCCGCAAGCTGGCCATATTTGTTCGTCTCCTGTGCGTTACAGGTGGTGTACACCGTGCTGGTAGCGAAGACCTATCAGGTCTCCGACATGAGCCAGACCTACCCCCTTATGCGCGGGACGGCCCCTCTGCTGGTGGCGCTGATCAGCGTATTGGTGCTCGGGGATCATCTCTCCTGGCTTGCCTGGTCCGGCATTGGGGTCATTTGTCTGTCGATTCTGGCCATGGCGATGAACGGCCGCATGCAGTCACGCAAGGGGATCTGGCTGGCGCTGCTGAACGCCTGTTTTATCGCCGGGTATACCCTGGTGGACGGCACCGGTGTGCGACTCTCGGACACTGCGCTGGGCTATACGCTCTGGACCTTCTTCATGAACGGTTTCTGCCTGCTGAGCTGGGCAATGGTGGCGCGGCGTCGCGAAGCGTCCAGCTACCTGCGCCTGCACTGGAAAAAAGGGCTGCTCGGCGGTGTCGGGACGATGGGATCTTACGGTCTGGCACTCTGGGCGATGACCCAGGCACCGCTGGCTGTGGTCGCGGCACTGCGTGAAACCTCTATTCTCTTCGGCGCATTAATCGCATTTGTGCTTTTAAAAGAGAAGGTTGCCGGCCTGCGCATCGCGGCGGCACTGGGTATTGCTGCCGGTGCGGTCCTGCTGCGCCTGGCGTAATTCACTGGCAACATTAGTTGCCGATCTTGTTTACAAATCCTGCCTTCACGCCTTCTGTCATTCATCACAGTAATGCTTAAATTGTCATCTCTCTGTGGTAGATTCCTCGCGCATTTATGGGAATGAGTAGTCACTTATTCTTTATTTATCTCTTTTGGCAAAAGTATTCAGCGACATGAAAAAGCAACGGAACGTGAACTTATTGTTGATGCTGGTGTTACTGGTGGCCGTCGGGCAGATGGCACAAACCATCTACATTCCGGCGATTGCCGATATGGCAAAAGATCTGAGCGTCCGCGAAGGTGCAGTCCAGAGCGTGATGGCAGCCTATCTGCTGACCTATGGCGTTTCACAGCTGGTTTATGGTCCCCTGTCCGATCGCGTCGGGCGTCGTCCGGTTATTCTGGTGGGCATGAGCATTTTCATGGTAGCGACGGTGATTGCCATTACCACTCACAGCCTGACCGTCCTGATTGCCGCCAGCGCCCTCCAGGGCGTGGGCACCGGCGTTGGCGGGGTTATGGCGCGTACCCTGCCGCGTGATATGTACCAGGGCACACAGCTTCGTCACGCCAACAGTCTGTTAAATATGGGTATTCTGGTCAGCCCGCTGCTGGCCCCGCTGATTGGGGGTCTGCTGGACACCGTCTGGTCCTGGCGCGCCTGTTACGCCTTCCTGCTGGTGCTGTGCATTATTGTCACCTTCAGCATGGCGCGCTGGATGCCGGAAACCCGCCCAAAAGACGCGCCGCGCACGAAGCTCATCGCCAGCTACAAAACGCTGTTCGGTAATGGGTCCTTTACCTGTTATCTGTTGATGCTAATCGGCGGCCTGGCGGGCATTGCGGTGTTTGAAGCCTGTTCCGGCGTGCTGCTGGGCGCAGGCCTTGGCCTGAGCAGCATGGTGGTGAGTATTCTGTTTATTCTGCCGATCCCGGCGGCGTTCTTCGGTGCATGGTTCGCCGGACGTCCGAACAAGCGTTTCTCCACGCTGATGTGGCAGTCGGTGATCAGCTGTCTGCTGGCCGGGCTGATGATGTGGATCCCGGGGCTGTTTGACGTGATGTCGGTCTGGACGTTGCTCATCCCGGCGGCGCTGTTCTTCTTCGGCGCGGGCATGCTGTTTCCCCTCGCCACCAGCGGCGCGATGGAGCCGTTCCCGTTCCTCGCAGGCACGGCAGGCGCGCTGGTGGGCGGTTTGCAGAACATCGGTTCCGGCGCGCTGGCTTGGCTTTCGGCTATGATGCCGCAGACCGGGCAGGCGAGTTTAGGCTTGCTGATGACCCTGATGGGGCTGCTGATTTTGCTGTGCTGGCTGCCGCTGGCGTCGCGTGTCTCGCATCACGAACAGCCGGTTTAACCGCATGATGGCCCGGCTTCTCGCCGGGCTTTTCACAGACGGGCGCAATCATCGCCTGCAATAGCCGCTCTGGGGCAGGCCGCCACGCCCCCTCTTCCCCGTCATAAAACTGAACATCGGCGTTTATCGCATACGGGATGTTGGCCTGTTGCAGCTCGCACGCCATAAACGTGGCAAACGCCATCTGCGAGGCGGTTGGCGTCAGGCTTTTCGATTCGCCCACCCCCCAGCCGCCAACCCAGCTCACATGCCCGGTTTTTTGTTGCCAGTGCAGCGCGGCGTTGATTCGGTTACGGATAGCCGCTTTCTCAGCCGCAGTTCCGGACGTCCACGGGTATTTACCGTTCGTTTTCAGCGGGCCCCAGGGGAAAATATGCCACTCCGCCAGCAGGTAATTCTGGCTGTGCGCGGGCAGCTTCAGGCTGGATAAATCCTCCGGCGCGGCGCGCAGACGAGGGGCGATAAAAATCATGCGGCTGGCATCAATGGCGTGAATGTCTTTGATCGCTTTCTCATACACCCGGTTGAGCGAAGCAACGTTGTGGTTGAGCTTGTCCGCCGGTTCGTAGATCAGGTCAAAACCCAGCAACGGCGAGCGCTGACCAAAATAGTGCGCCACGGCAATCCACCAGTTAATCACCTCTTTTTCGGTATCCGCTTTCGGGTCGTTTTTATATTCATCGGCCTGATAAGCGATGATGGGGATGACGCCGTATTGCTCGCAGGCCTCCACCAGCTTACGCAGGTGAATCAGCCGCGCTTCCGTCGGTTCGCCCGCCACCCGAATACGGACATGGTGTATGCCTTTCGCCTGAAAATCACGGACCACCAGCGGGTCGAACTCGCGGATACCGCGCTCGGTGCGTGCCCAGTCGACATCCATTCCGACGCCCAGCATCTGCGCGTAACGGGCAGCCGTCAGCGGCGGCTCAGCGGCAATCGCCCAGCCGGAAGAGAGTAAGATCGCAGTGGCAATAAAAGGCTTTAACACGGTTTACCCTGGATAAATCAAAAGCATTACCTGTATTTAGCACGCTTTTTCACATTTGGTGTAGAGCGAAAGCGTAATAATTCTTCAACCCGCCAGCTCTCTTAGCCAGCCGATAAAGGCGTCAATTTTCGGCCACTGACGGCCGGGAAGCGTTGAGACGTAATAATGCTGATGGCACTTGAGAGTTTTCCCATCAAAGGGTGCGATCAACTCCCCCCGTTCGAGACGTTTTTGCACCAGCCGCTTTCTCCCCATCGCTACCCCCACATTATTCATGGCCGCGATAATGGCTAAATCAGAGCGATCGAAGCCAATACCCGATGATAACGGCATATTCGCCGCGTAATGCTGCGCCCAGCTCAGCCACTCATCCGTACCGGAATCATTGCTCCAGGCCTGACGGTCGTGCAGTAACGTGCAGTGGCTGAGGTTATGGGGGTTTTTCAGCAGTTCATGCTCCCGGGCATACGCCGGCGAGCAGACGGGCAAAATCTCTTCATCCATCATAAAGTGATGAGAAAGGTGGTTTGGCGGCGTATCGTCGAAATAGAGCGCCAGATCGATGCCGGTTCGCTGCATGTTGACGTAATCATTACCAGTCAGAATAGTAAGTGAAATCGACGGGTAGCGGCGGGTAAAATCCCCCAGCATCGGCACCAGCCAGCACTGTGCGATCGACGGCCGGGAGTACACCGTTAGCGTACCTGACAGCGCCTGGTTTTTAATATCCAGGATCTCCTGATTCAGGGTGTCGAGGGACGATTTCAGCGTCCAGTAAACGCGCTTGCCTTCCTGCGTCAGCTCCACTTTACGGTGTGAGCGGACAAACAGCTGAATGCCCAGCTCCTCTTCCAGCAGATTTATGCGGTGGCTCACCGCGCTGGGGCTGAGCGACAGCTCCGCCGCCGCCAGCGCGAAGGACTCATGCCGGGCGGCCACTTCAAAGGTGTACATTTTCGACAGCTGCCAGCCGTTTAAAAGCCGGTTTCTGCCTTCATTCGCATCGGTCATCACAATTCCCACACGTAATTTCTGCGTTCAGCATACCGCTCAAGAATGAATTTATGTGAACCTAATACGAGTTAAGTGCGCTTTTTAGAGTCCAGTCACTCAGTTGATCCAATCTGGCTCATCTGAACGCCAATTTATATCGTTTGTCAGCCCACGCCGTTTTTTCGTCCAATACCCCCAGATGACATAAGGGTGAGGTGAGATATGGGATCTCAGGTCTGGGTTGTGGCAACGCTGCTTGTCAGCATCGTATTGATTGTTTTAACCATCGTAAAACTGAAGTTTCACCCGTTCCTCGCGCTGCTGCTGGCAAGCTTTTTCGTCGGCGCGATGATGGGGATGAGCCCGCTGGATATGGTGAACGCCATTGAGAGCGGGATTGGCGGTACGCTGGGCTTCCTGGCGGCGGTTATCGGTCTTGGCACTATTCTCGGCAAAATGATGGAAGTCTCCGGCGCGGCAGAGCGCATCGGGATTACGTTGCAGCGCTGCCGCTGGCTGTCGGCGGACGTGATTATGGTCCTGGTCGGCCTGATCTGCGGCATTACGCTGTTTGTGGAAGTGGGCGTGGTACTGCTGATCCCGCTGGCGTTTTCCATCGCCAAAAAGACCAACGCGTCGCTGCTCAAGCTGGCCATTCCGCTCTGTACCGCACTAATGGCAGTGCACTGCGTGGTGCCTCCGCATCCGGCCGCGCTGTTTGTCACCAATAAATTAGGGGCGGACGTCGGGACGGTGATTGTCTACGGTCTGATGGTGGGCCTGATGGCGTCTCTGGTTGGCGGCCCGCTGTTCCTGAAGCTGCTCGGCGATCGTCTGCCCTATAAGCCGGTTCCGGCGGAATTTTCAGACCTGAAGGTGCGGGAAGAACACACGCTGCCGTCGCTGAGCGCCACGCTGTTCACCGTGCTGCTGCCGATTGCCCTGATGCTGGTGAAAACCATTGCCGAGCTGAACATGGCAAAAGAAGGCTCGCTGTATACCCTGCTGGAGTTTATCGGCAACCCCATCACCGCGATGTTTATCGCCGTGTTTTTTGCCTACTACCTGCTGGGGATCCGCCAGCACATGGGCATGGGCGCAATGCTGACCCATACGGAGCACGGCTTTGGCTCTATCGCCAACATTTTGCTGATTATCGGCGCGGGCGGCGCGTTCAACGCCATCCTTAAAACTAGCGGTCTGGCGGAGACGCTGGCGCATATTCTCTCGAACCTGCATATGCACCCTATCCTTCTCGCCTGGCTGGTGGCACTGGTGCTGCACGCCGCCGTCGGTTCGGCAACGGTAGCGATGATGGGTGCCACGGCGATAGTGGCGCCGATGCTGCCGCTCTACCCGAACGTAAGCCCGGAGATCATCACCATTGCCATCGGGTCCGGCGCTATTGGCTGCACGATCGTGACCGATTCTCTCTTCTGGCTGGTGAAGCAATACTGCGGCGCGACCCTGAACGAGACCTTCAAATACTATACGACGGCGACGTTTATCGCCTCGGTGCTTGCACTTGGCAGCACATTCCTGCTTTCTTTCATTATCTGAGCGCGAAGAGACGTATTATGGAAAACGCAACTATCACTACTTTAACCGCACAGTTTCCTCTGGTTGAGGATCTGATTGCCCTGAAAGAAACCACCTGGCTTAACCCGCGCACCACGACGCTGGCGGAAGGATTGCCGTATGTCGGGCTGACCAAAGCCGACGTGGACGACGCGCACGCGCGCCTGAAACGCTTCGCGCCGTATCTGGCGAAAGCGTTCCCGGAAACGGCGGCAACGGGCGGGATTATCGAATCCGACCTGGTCGCGATCCCGGCGATGCAGGCGCGGCTGGAGAAAGAGTCCGGTAAGGCCATTCCAGGCACGCTGCTGCTGAAAAAAGACAGCCATCTGCCGATTTCCGGCTCGATCAAAGCGCGCGGCGGCATCTATGAGGTGCTGACCCATGCGGAGAAACTGGCGCTGGACGCCGGGTTGCTGAGCCTTGAAGACGACTACAGCGTTCTGCTGGAGCCGCGCTTTAAGAACTTCTTCAGCCAGTACAGCATAGCGGTGGGCTCAACCGGCAACCTGGGGATGTCCATCGGCATTATGAGCGCCCGCATTGGCTTTAAGGTGACGGTGCATATGTCCGCCGACGCCCGCGAGTGGAAGAAAGCCAAACTGCGCAGCCACGGCGTGATCGTCGTGGAATATGAGCAGGATTACGGCGTGGCGGTGGAGCAGGGACGCAAAGCGGCGGAAAGCGATCCGAACTGTTTCTTCATTGACGATGAAAACTCCCGTACGCTGTTCCTGGGCTATGCGGTTGCTGGCGAGCGCCTGAAGGCGCAGTTTGCCGAGCAGGGCCGCGTGGTGGATGCCGATCATCCCCTGTACGTCTACCTGCCGTGCGGCGTCGGCGGTGGTCCCGGCGGTGTGGCGTTTGGCCTGAAGCTGGCCTTTGGCGATAACGTCCACTGCCTCTTCGCGGAGCCAACGCACTCGCCGTGCATGCTGCTGGGCGTTTACACCGGGCTGCACGATGAGATTGCGGTGCAGGATCTGGGCATTGATAACGTGACGGCGGCGGACGGTCTGGCGGTAGGACGTGCCTCCGGCTTCGTGGGCCGCGCGATGGAACGCCTGCTTGACGGGTTCTACACCCTTTCCGACCAGAGCATGTACGACATGCTCGGCTGGCTGGCTCAGGAGGAAGGGATTCGCCTCGAGCCGTCGGCGCTGGCGGGCATGGCCGGGCCGCTGCGCGTCGATGCCGATGAGAACGTTACCCACCTGGTGTGGGCGACCGGCGGCGGCATGGTGCCGGAGGATGAGATGGCGAAGTATTTAGCTAAAGGGAAGTAATTATGCCGGGTGGCGGCTACGCCTTACCCGGCCTACAGTTCGCGGCAGTTGTAGGCCCGGTAAGGCGCAGCCGCCACCGGGCTTATAAGCTCATAATTTGCTGAATGTGAGTAACTGCAAAGAGTAAAGACAGAGATAGCACAGCCAACGCAATCAGGAACTTATCCCGCACCGCTTTCGGCTGCGCAAAGTCGTTCTGCGCCACGTCCATCAGGTTACGGCTGCGGGTGTAGCGCCATAAAATGACGGCTACCAGCGCCAGCACAACAATGGAGATCCAGAATGGCGCCCCCGTGCGGTGCCAGTTGTGCTTAATGGCAAGAGCGATCAGCGCGCCATACCCCAGCAGCGTGCGCAGCCAGGCCAGCGAGGTTCGCTCCGGCTGAAGCCCGGGGTCCGCTTCCCGCCGTGCTTTGCGGCTATCCGGCATACAACACCAGTAACATCACTACGCCCGCAACCATCAGCAAAATCGTACTAATGATGAGCAAGCCGCGCGTGTAGGGGAGATCCTGCTTCAGACGCATCGCCTTTTCATTTCTAAGCCAGCGCAGATAGCCATAAATCGCCAGCACACCGGCAATCAGGCACAGCAGCAGGGCCAGCACTTCGCGAATCAACGGGGTGGCAAAATCGGGGGCGAGCTGATCAAGACCGACACCTGCGGCCAGAAAGCCCAGGGCGGTGCGGATCCACGCTAAGAACGTGCGTTCGTTAGCCAGTGAGAAGCGGTAGTCCGGTGCTTCACCGAGGCGGGAAATGTTCATGAAGGTTCCTTGTCGTGCTGCATGCAGGCTTCAGCATAGCGTAATTCAGCCAGGACAAGGAGACCGGCATCTGGCGATGCCGGTCAGGAAAATTAATGCAGTTCCGGCCAGTACTCTTTGTTGGCTTCAATCAGATCGTCCAGAATCGCCTTCGCCACCGACGCGCTCGGTACGGTTTTCGACAGGGTAATCGCCTGCCATAGTTTCTGATACGAGCGCTGCTCCCAGGCGTCCACCACCAGTTTTTCCACCGCCACCTGCTGGCTCATGAGCCCTTTCTGGAAGTGCGGAATATCACCCACGGTCAGCGGCTCCGGTCCGTTGTGGCCGACCAGACACGGAATTTCTACCATCGCGTCGGCGTCAAAATTATGGATAGCCCCATTGTTAGGCACAATCAGCAGCATGCGTTCCTGGGTATTAAAGGCGATCGCGGTCGCCAGATCGACGATGTACGACGCATGTTCGTCGATTTCCAGTTCACCGGCAGAAGAATGACCGGCTTCGATAATCGCCCGGCATGAACTGAATACATGCTTCTCACGGTGATCCATCACTTCATTGGCGCGGGTACGCTCCGGGTTGGAATGGGCGACCACATAGTCCGGGAACAGGTAATACTTCAGGTAGGTGTTCGGCATGGTGTCCGGATCCAGCGCCTGTACGTCTTTAGCCTTGGCGAAAGTATCATTCCAGCTCGCTTCAGTATGCGCATCTTCCGAAGGCGGAACATAACCGTTTTTCGCCACGTATTCGCGCAGTTTCGGCATCAGATCGTTGCCGTTCAGATCTTCAATCGACGTCCACCAGCCGAAGTGGTTCAGACCGTAGTAACGCACGCGCATCTCTTTGCGATCTTTCAGGCCGACGATTTGCGCCATACGTCCTTCAATGCCGATCGGCATGTCGCAGATGTTGAGAATTTTCGCGTTCGGACGCAGGCGGCGCGTGGCTTCCGCAACAATCGCCGCCGGGTTGGAGTAGTTCAGCATCCACGCGTTCGGGGAGTACTGCTCCATGTAATCCACCAACTCCAGCACGCCGCCGATGGAGCGCATGCCGTAGGAGATGCCGCCCGGCCCGCACGTTTCCTGGCCCAGCACGCCGTGGCGCAGCGGGATTTTTTCATCTTTTTCACGCATGGGGTATTTGCCCACGCGAATATGCGCCATCACGAAATCCACATCGGTAAAGGCCGCTTCAGGATCGGTGGTGTAACTAAATTCAATCTCCGGCGCCTGCTCCTTAAGGATGATTTTGCACGCCTCGGCGATGATCTCCTGACGTGCTCCGTCATTGTCATAGAACTTCAGCGCACGCAGCGGGAAACGGTCACGGTTGGCTAACAGCATCAGGACGATACCAGGCGTGAATGTACTGCCGCCGCCTGCAATAACAACTGAGAATTTTTTCATGATATAGCCTCTGTCAGAGTGGTTTGTTCGTTTGTTAAGGGGGTTTTCATCAGCGATTCCAGCTGGTCGCGCACCTGAGGAACGTGCAGACCGACAATCACCTGTATGCCGTTGCCGCGCCGCACCACACCGTGTGCGCCCAGGGCTTTGAAGACGTCGTCGCTTTGGGTTTTCGTCATATCCACCAGGGCGATACGCAAGCGGGTGGCGCAGTTATTGATACTTTCGATGTTTGCTGCACCGCCGAGCGCCTGTAAGAACCCAGCAGCCTGCCCGACCTGCTGGCTGGCTGCCGCCGGGGCGGTGGTTTGCCCGCGCGCGGCCTTATAGTCGGCTTTGTTGTAGAGTTTGATTTCGCTCTCTTCCCGGCCCGGCGTTTTGAGATTCAGACGTTCGATAAGCGTCCTGAAAACCACGAAATAGAGAGCGGTGAAGCAGAGGCCGATGCCAATCTGGGTGAATACCGTCGAGGCGTGGTTATGGAACATCGGGATCCAGTTTTGCGGCAGGAACTGGTCCAGCAGACCGCCCCCCATGTTCCCCACCACCCCGAAGGTATACATCACCGTCGCCATCGTTGCGGCCAGCACGGCGTGGATGGCAAACAGCAACGGCGAGATAAACAGGAAGGTGAACTCCAGCGGTTCGGTAATGCCCACCAGCACGGCGGTAAGCGTGGCCGGGATCAGCAGACCTGCCACTTTGACGCGGTTCTCCGGCGACGCGGTATACCAGATAGCCAGCGCAATACCGACTGAGCCAAACACCTTAGAGTTGCCGTGCAGCGCGAATCCGCCCTCCGGGAACAGCGTTTTCAGCGGCACAGTGCTCTGGCTGAATTCCTGAAGGTGCTGTGCCCAGTAGACCTGAATGCCGCCTTCTACCGCAGCCGGGCCGAAGATAAATGGGCCGTAGACAAAGTGGTGTAATCCGGTTGGGATCAGAATGCGTTCCAGGAAGGTATAAACCCATACGCCCAGCGCGCCAGCGGTACGTAGAAAGGCCTGCAACGACTCAATGCCCATCTGCACTTTCGGCCATCCCAGCAGCGTCAGCCAGGCGCAAGGGATCATGACGAAGAACGCGAGGATAACGACAAACGAGGTGCCCTGGAAAATCCCCAGAAAGACCGGCAACGGCTTGTCGAAAAATCGGTTGTGGATGGCGGTGACGAGCCCGGAAATGATAATCGCCCCGATGATGCTGGTATCAAGCGTTTTGATTCCGGCAATCATCGCCAGCCCGCTGCCGGCAGTGGGTTCAGCAGAGAAGTCGACGCCAAAGAAGTGACCCCAGGTCATCCCCATCGCGTTGATAAAGTAGTTCCAGGTCAGGAAGCTAATCAGCACCGCCAGACAGGCGCGGCCCTGCGCCTGCTTTGCCAGGCCAATCGGTAAGCCGACAGCAAAAATCAGCGGCATATTTCGGAACACCGCCCAGCCGCCCTCTTCGATGATGTGAACAATTTGCGCGAACAGATTATCCGGCGCGGTTAAGGCCTCACCGACAAACAGCGGATTGCGAAGCATGATGGCGATCCCAACCACGATCCCGGCAAAGGGAAACAGCAAAACCGGGGTGAACATGGCGCCGCCAAAACGTTGTATTTGACTGAGCATTTTTAAATCCTCATGAAACAACCTGTAGGGGATAGAGGCCTTTATGGTTTTTTACTGGCCTGAGGTGAGCATAAGAACTTACTGATGCGGCAACATGGTATGCCGCTGCGATTCGTGATCGCATTCATGGTTTTAATTTGACCAATCAGGTCTACTTTTTAAACTAAACATAGACAAGTTAAGACGTAATCCACGCCATGATGTGCGCAGAGAGGTCTACTGGTGATCTACAAATCAATTGCCGATCGGCTGCGGCTGCGGCTGAATTCCTCGGACTACAACATTGGCAGTCCGTTACCCGGAGAAAAAGCGCTGGCAAAGGAGTTTGGCGTAGCCCGGATGACCATCCGCAAGGCGCTGGATCTGCTGGTAAGCTGGGGGCTGGTTGAACGTCGACACGGCAGCGGGACGTTCGTGGCGCGCAAAGACGTTCATCATGAAACGACTAACCTGACCGGGCTGGTGGAGGTGCTGCGCCAGCAGGGGAAAGAAGTGCAGAGCAAGGTGTTGCAGTTTGAAGTGATGCCCGCGCCGCCCGCCATCGCCAGCCAGCTGCGGATTCAGGTTGATGAGCGGATCTATTTTTCAAGGCGGGTGCGTTACGTGGACGGAAAACCGCTGATGCTGGAGGACAGCTTTATGCCGGTGAAGCTGTTCCGCAATCTTTCCCTGGCGCATCTCGAAGGATCTAAGTTTGATTACATCGAGAAGGAATGCGGGATCACCATCAGCGGCAACTACGAGAGCCTGACGCCGGTGCTGGCAGATAAACAGCTGGCCGGTTATATGAATGTGCCGGAACAGACGCCGCTGCTGCGCATCACCTCCCTTTCCTACAGCGACAGCGGCGAGTTCCTCAATTATTCCGTGATGTTCCGGAACACCAGCGATTACCAGGTGGACTACCATTTGCGGCGCATCCACCCGGAAGACTTATTAGCCCATCCCCCAGAACAGCACCGCCAGTAGCTGCGGGGTGATGATGCGCAGAAACATCACTAGCGGATAAACCGTGGCGTAGGACAACGCCGCCGCGCCGCTGGTGGCGTGCAGGTTATTGGCGAACGCCAGCGCGGGCGGATCGGTCATGGAACCGGCCAGCATGCCGCACAACGTGAGATAGTTCATTTTAGCGAAGATACGTGCCAGTAATCCGACCGTTATCAGGGGGATAGCGGTAATAAATATGCCGTATCCTACCCAGCTCATCCCTTCGCCGTTGACCAGAGTATCGACAAAATCGCCGCCGGATTTCAGCCCCACCACCGCCAGAAACAGCACGATGCCCAACTCCCGCAGCGCCAGGTTAGCGCTCGGCGGCATAAACCAGTAGAGCTTACCGATGGAGCCGATACGCCCGAGGATCAGCGCCATAATGAGCGGCCCGCCTGCCAGACCCAGCTTCAGTGCTACCGGGAAGCCGGGCACGTACAGGGGGATGGAGCCAAGCATGACGCCAAGCCCGACGCCGATAAAGACCGGCAGCATCTGCACCTGCTGGAGTTTTTGCTGGGCGTTGCCCACCATGTCCGCTACGGCATCAATGGATGAGGGACGCCCGACGAGGTTGAGAATATCACCGAATTGCAGGCTGGCATCCTGGCTGGCCACCAGCTCGACACCGGCGCGGTTAAGCCGGGAGATCACCACGTCATAACGCTCTTTAACCTGCAAATCGCGTATTTTCTTGCCCAAAACCTTCTCATTGGTCACTACCACCCGCTCCACGCGCATGTCCGTTCCACGGGTTGAGAGTGAGGTATCCACCTCCTGACCAATCACCAGCCGGGCATTGTTTAAATCCGCCGGTTGCCCTACCAGATGCAGGAGATCGCCGTGCTGAATAAGGGTATCCGGTGAAGGCACCATCAGCGTTTCATCACGTTTCAGGCGGGAACAGATAATGGTCGCGCTGTTCAGAATGGGAACATCCTGAATCGCCATATTGTTCAGATTAGGGTTTTCGACGCGAATATTGATAGTTTTAATGAGCGCATGGCCGTTGGTCAGCGTGCTTTCATGCTCTTTTGCCTCCTGCTCGACGTTAACGCGGAACAGCACGCGCACCAGCCACATCGAGAGCAAAATACCGCAAATGCCAAACGGATAGGCCATGGCGTAGCTCATCCCCATCTGATCGACGACATCAGCAGGGATACCCAGATCGCGCAGAATTTGCTGGCCCGCCCCGAGCGCGGGCGTATTCGTGACGGCGCCGGAGAAGATGCCCAGCACGACGGGCAGCGGAATCGCGAAGAGTTTATGCAGAATGGCGGTAACCAGCCCCCCCATCACGACGATGCCGAAGGCAAAGAGATTAAGGCGTAAACCGGAGACGCGCAGGGAAGCGAAGAAGCCCGGCCCCACCTGAATACCGATGGTATACACAAAGAGGATCAGGCCGAACTCCTGGATGAAATGCAGCATATCGGCGCTGAGCACCCACCCAAGCTGGTCGGCAAAATGGCCGACAAAAATCCCGCCGAACAGCACCCCACCGATGCCAAATCCGACGCCGCGGATTTTGATATTCCCCAGCCATAGCCCCACTACCGCGACAAGGGCCAACACGCTAACGGTTAACGCGATATCACTCATGATCCACATCCTGTGTATAACCATAGTTATGCTAAGGATTCTCTCAGAGCTGACGGCGGTTGTATGGGCGATGGCGCACAAAAAAGCCCTGCCGGGGCAGGGCTTCATGGCATCTGTGAGCGAGTCGGGTGGCGGCTGCGCCTTACCCGACCTACAGGATCGGCAGGTTTGCCACCCGGCAAAAACGTGGTTTAGCTGTTCAACGCCGGGCGTTCGCTAATGGCGATGCGCTGAGGCGCAATGGCTTCCGGCACGTTACGGGTGAGGTCAATGTTCAGCAGCCCGTTAGTGAACGTCGCGCCAGAAACTTCCATATGGTCTGCCAGGGTAAAGCTCAGGCTAAACGGCTGAGTGACAAGCCCCTGATGCAGCCATTTGGTCTCGGTGTCTGGTTTTTCCGGTGACCCTTTCACGGTCAGGCGCGTACCCTCAAGCTGGATGTCGAGATCTTCCTGGCGGAACCCGGCCAGCGCAAGCGTGATGCGGTAGTGGTTATCATCGCTTTTTTCGATGTTGTACGGCGGAAAGGTCTGCTGTTCGGTTGCGCTTTGCAGCGCGTTAGCCAGTTTGTCAAAACCGATCCACTGACGCAGCAGGGGGGATAAATCGTAGTTACGCATACTAAATCTCCTTCTGAGAAGCGAGTTCGGCACAGTTTAATTTTGTGCACAGTTGTACCTGCAAACCCTTGCGGATTCGCATATGCTCCCGTTACGGCAAGCAAGTTCGGGTGGGCCGCTCACGCGACCCGCGTAATTAGTTGATTTCGATACGACGCGGTTTTTTCTCTTCCGGAATCACACGTTCCAGTTCGATAAACAGCAGGCCGTTCACCAGGTTCGCGCCCTTGACGTGGATGTTCTCAGCCAGCTGGAACTTGCGCTCAAAGTTGCGCTCTGCGATGCCCTGGTAGAGGTAGGTTCGTTCTTTCTGCTCGGCCGTATGGGAGCCTTTCACCACCAGCAGATTGTCCTGCGCGGTGATCTCCAGTTCGCTCTCTGCGAAACCGGCAACAGCAATCGCAATGCGATAGTGGTTTTCGTCAACCAGTTCAACGTTGTAAGGAGGATAGCCGTTGCTCTGGCTCTGGTTGTTTTCTAAGTGGTTGAACAGACGATCGAAACCAATGGCAGAACGGTATAGCGGAGAGAGATCGAAATTACGCATGGATAAATGCTCCTGAAATCAGCGAGAAAATGTAGCCTTCCACCATGGACAGGCTTCTGCTTCCCCGAACACCCATCAGGCGTGTCCGTTATCGGGTTACATTCTTAAAATGGGTCTGGATACGGCCTTTTCAAGACTGTTGATGTGAGATTTTTTTGCACTTTGCTGGTTGTCGCATAGACTCAGGGGCACAGCACAAAGGGTTAAATTGCGATGACGACCACAGTGCGGGAGTTTTGAGCTATCCATTTTGGACGCGCCTCGCTATAACCCTGAGTTGCAGGTCAATGCCGTGCTACTAAAGATGACTGAGTGATGATGAGAAATGTTCTGATTAAGCTGGCGTCGTTCAGCGGGGTTGTTTTACTTTGCGGGTGTTCGAGCGTGATGTCGCACACCGGCGGTAAAGAAGGAACATATCCGGGGACGCGCGCCAGTGCCGCAATGATCTCTGATGATGAGACAAACTGGGGTACCAAATCTCTGGCGATTCTTGATATGCCGTTTACGGCGGTTGCCGATACGCTTCTGCTGCCGTGGGATATGTTCCGCACCGACAGCTCAGTGCGTTCGCGCGTTGAGAAAAGCGAGCAGGAAAAGCTGGCGACCAATTCCGTCATCCCGCCCGCAGAGATGCCTCCACGCTAATTCTGTGCGGTTTCCGTTAGCCACAGCTGGCGGAAACCGTCCTTCTCTTCCATCCATGCAATAAATCGTCCGTCCGGGGAAAACACCACAGCGTCAGCAGACGGCGGATTGCCGTGATCGGACGTCAAAAACGTCACCTCTCCGGTCTGCGCATCGCAGCAGGCAATACGGCCTGCAAGCACAAATCCCAGCCCGTTGCCGGAAGGATGCCAGTTAAAGGCCGACTGAATATCACGCTCAGTGTGGGTTAGCTGACGCGGCTCGCCGCCCTCAGGGGAGATAAGCCACAGCTGCACAACGGCGTTATCGTCCCGCATTAAAAACGCAATCTGCGTCCCCTGCGGATTGCTGCGCACCCAGTGGCGCGGTACGTTCACCAGCCCCGGATACGCCTTCTGATGGGTGAAGGTTAAGCGACGTTGCGTTACGCCCGCAGGCGGCGCGGGCATTGTATCAGGCGTTCCCTGCAACGGCGCATCGCCCGCCCGTTTCCAGCCCTGCTCGTCTTTGGGGAGATCGACAATAAACAGTTCGGGCACTTTCTCGCCTTTCGCAGACACCGTATCGCCGATAAACGCCAGCCTGTCGTTGCCCACCCAGCCCTCTTCATAGGCGCGGTTTACCTCATCGCTGCCCGGTTTCGGGTTCGGCGTTGTACGGCTTACCAGTACGCTCCAGAAGGTGCCGGCATATTCCCGCGGATGGTTCCCCTGTGGGTTTACTGGGCCAAAAGGCGCCGCCACCCCGACGTTACGCAAATCCAACTGCGGATCGCGCGCGTGCAGCACATGGTCGTTGTAGGTAAAGCTGACGAACTGCCCGTTCGGGCTAAAAACGTGGACGTGGCTGCCGCCACGCAGCGCGCCTGCGGTGTAAGGCGCGGTGATATCCATCGCATCAAGATTGCTCACCTGACCATTGTGCGCAATCACCCCCTGACGATGGTGAAAATCATACTGCCAGTCTGCATCCGGGTTTTTCGGGCCGTGGATAAAAACATATTTGTCCTGCGCCGGATGAACGGTTACCACGCCGACATGCGCGCCGTCAGTCGCACGGTAGATCGCCTCAACCTCGCCCGTACTAACATTGACCCGCTCAATGGTTTCACCGGTAAACGACGCGCCGGACGGGCGGACATCATAGACAAGCCACTGGCTGTCTGGCGTCCAGGTGTTGATGTTGGTGAGCTGGTGGTTGCGGGAAGCGAAGGTGATTTGTTTCATGAAAATACCCTGATGCGCGGTTATCGCATCAGGGTAAAACATCCGAAGGGATTAGCCTACTCGTTTAACGTCGCCGACCAGCAGGATGTAGGAGAGCGCCCCGATCAGCGCCACGGCAGAGATATACACCAGAGCCGGACCAAAGCCGTAGTCCTGCGCCAGGTAACCGATGACCAGCGGTACGGTGATCCCGCCCAGGCCGCCAACGAAGTTAAACACGCCACCAGTCAGGCCGATCAGACGCATCGGCGCCAGGGACGACACCAGCGACCAGGTGATGGAGGCAAAACCGTTTCCGAAGAACGCTACCGCCATCAGGGTCATGATCCACACCGGATCGTTGGTGTAGTTCGCTCCCATGATGCAGGTAGAGATCAGCAGTCCGCAAATAATCGGCGTTTTACGCGCAACGCCCAGCGAGAAACCTTTTTTCACCAGCTTATCCGCCAGCCAGCCCGAGAGCAGGACGCCGAAAAACGCCGCAAGGAAGGGTACGGTGGTCATAAAGCCCGCCTTCAGCGCGGTAATACCTTTTTCCTGGGTCAGATAGTTCGGGAACCAGGTGAGGAAGAACCACAGCGTGGAGGTCACCGCGAACTGTCCCAGATACACGCCCACCAGCTTACGGTGGAAGACCAGCTTCCAGTCCGCTCTGGTCAGCGGCTGGCGCGCCTCTTTTTTCACGGGCGCATCGCCATCCACCAGGCCACCGCCGTCGCGGATGTAGTCCAGTTCGGCTTTGGTGATGCTTTTGGTCAGGCGCGGCGGCTGATAAACCTTAAACCAGATGAGCGACCAGATAATGCCGATCCCGCCGGTGACGATAAACACCCAGTGCCAGCTCAGCAGCTCCTGGATCCAGATTAACAGCGGCGTCAGAAACGCCAGACCAACAAACTGCCCGGAGGTGTAAAAACCAACAGCGGAAGCGCGTTCGTGTTCAGGGAACCAGCTGGTCACCATGCGGTTGTTGGTCGGAAACGCCGGCGCTTCAAACACCCCGGTGATGGCGCGCAGGCCAATCAGCGACATCAGCCCGGTGGCGAAGCCCTGGAACAGGGTCGCCACGGACCAGCCAAAAATAGCGATAAAGTAGGTCAGACGTGAACCCACGCGGTCAAGGAACCAGCCACCGGGGATCTGACAGAGCGTATACAGCCAGGCAAACGCCGAGAAGACGTAGCCCATTTCCGCTTTGGTGATGCCAAACTCTTCCTGAATATGAGCCGATGCCACGGCAAGGTTGGCGCGGTCGACATAACAGATGACCACGGTAATAAAGATCATGATCAGCGTCAGGTAACGACGACGCCCGGTTTTTGCAGCAGTAACTGGAATATCCATCGCAATCTGTCTCCAGATTTTGGGCATAGCGAAGCCGCTCACCATGCCCTGTAATTTACAGAGGGTTATATTTTTTCTATGTACGTTTTTTTTGCCCGGTGGCGCTTCGCTTACCGGGCCTACGAGAGAGTAGGCCGGATAAGCGTAGCGCCATCCGGCGATTTACCACTCGGCTACGGAACCGTCTTCATGACGCCACAGTGGGTTACGCCAGTCCGGCGCACTTTTACTCAGCTCAATGACTTTAGCTTCGTCGATCTCCACGCCAAGGCCCGGCTTCGTTAACGGTTTAAAGAAACCACCTTCCATGCTGAAGTCTTCTTTGTTTTTCACAAAGTCGAGCAGCTCCGCGCCCTTGTTATAGTGAATGCCCATGCTTTGTTCCTGGAACACCGCATTGCGGGAGACGAAGTCGACGTGCAGGCAGGCCGCCAGCGCAATCGGCCCAAGCGGACAGTGCGGCGCCAGCGCCACATCGTAGGCTTCTGCCATTCCGGCAATTTTGTAGCATTCGGTGATGCCGCCCGCGTGGGAGAGGTCCGGTTGCAGGATCGCAATACCGCCCGCTTCCAGCACGCGTTTAAACTCGAAGCGCGAGAACATGCGTTCCCCCGCCGCGATGGGAATGTGCGTCTGTTCAGCCAGTTTCGGATAGTATTCCGCCTGCTCGGCCAGCACCGGCTCTTCGATAAACAGCGGGCGATACGGCTCCAGCTCTTTAATCAGCACTTTGGCCATTGGCGCGCTGACGCGGCCGTGGAAATCCAGACCAAACTCAATCTCGTTGCCGAAGGCTTCACGGATTTGCGCCACGGTATTCACCGCCCGGTCTACCGCGCGCGAGTTGTCGATAACGCCCATTTCTTCGCAGCCGTTGAGTTTGAAGGTGTCAAAACCGATGTTGCGCAGTTGCCGGATACCGTCGATCACTTCCGCAGGGCGGTCACCGCCCACCCAGCTGTAGGCTTTGATTTTGTCGCGCACCAGGCCGCCCATTAATTGCCAGACCGGGGCATTCAGCACTTTGCCTTTGATATCCCACAGCGCCTGATCAATACCGGCGATGGCGCTCATCAGAATCGGCCCCCCGCGGTAGAAGCCCGCGCGGTACATCACCTGCCACAGGTCGTTGATGCGTGCCGGATCCTGGCCAATCAGGTATTCGCCCAGCTCGTGCACCGCGGCTTCAACGGTGCGCGCACGGCCTTCAATCACCGGCTCGCCCCAGCCAACCACGCCTTCGTCGGTTTCGATTTTCAGGAACATCCAACGCGGGGGTAAACGGTACGTGGTGAGTTTGGTTATTTTCATTGCACTGCCTCTCGATACGCTTTCACAAATGCTGCCGCCTGCTGTGCGGTACGCTCAACGGGCTGACCGGCACGATAGAGATCGCTGCCCAGCCCCGCGCCCACACAGCCCGCGCTCATCCACTGGCCCAGGTTTTCCGGCGTGACGCCGCCCACGGCAAAGACCGGCACGCTGGCGGGTAAGACCGCTTTCAGCGCTTTGATGTAATCCGGACCAAAGGCCGACGACGGGAAAATTTTGAGAGACTGTGCGCCCGCATCGAGGGCGGCAAAGGCTTCTGTGGCCGTGGCGCAACCCGGGCAGACGGTCATGCCGTAATCCACCGCCCGGCGGATCACCTCGGGGTTGATATTCGGTGTGACGATAAGCTTGCAGCCCATTTTCGCCAGTTCATCCACCTGCTCCGGTTGCAGCACGGTGCCTGCGCCAATCAGCGCCTTATCACCAAACGCCTTCACAATTGCCGGAATGCTTTTTTCCCACTCCGGGGAGTTGAGCGGGATTTCCACCGCGTCGAACCCGGCGTCGATCACCGCGCCAACGTGCGCTAAGGCCTCACCGGGCGTGATACCGCGCAAAATCGCGATCAGGGGAAGTTCAGTTTGCCACTGCATGAGCGATGCTCCTTATGCCTGCCTGAAATGCCGTGTCGCCTTCCACCGCAGCAACATCCCGTCCGATAGCGTGGAACGCCTGGCGGTAACGAGACGTCAGCGATGAACCCGCGACGAGCGTGATGGCCTGCTGCCCGGCGAACGCGTCGCTCAGAGTGGCGACTTCTGCGCCAATCAGCAGGCCGGACAGAAATTCGCTGACCTGTTCGCGCGGAAGATTTCCCAGCACGTGCGAGGCGCGAACCTCAAAAAGTTGCGGCAAAACGGCAGGGGATGCGATCCCGCGCTCAAGCCCGGCGGCAAAAGCTTCCGGCGAAGGGGTCTGCTCCGGCAAACCGGCCCCCACCAGCGAATGCTTAAGCAGCAAGTGGTGCAGTTCGCCGGTCATCACGGTGCGGAAATCATGAATTTGCTCAGCATCCGCCTGGACCCATTTGCAGTGCGTCCCGGGCATGACGTAGACAGAAGAAGGAGAAAGGGTGCGCGCCCCGAGCAGCTGCGTCTCTTCGCCGCGCATCACGTTATGGTTATCGTCGCGAGAGACACATAAACCGGGAATAATCCAGACATTGTCGCCAACGGACGTTAACTGCTCGCCAACGGCGGTGAAATGCACCGGAACCGACAGGTAAGGCGCGACCTTCCAGCCCACGTTACTGCCGACCATTCCGGCCATCACCACTGGCGTAGTACCGTCGCGCCAGTTTTGTGTCACTTCTGCTAACACCGCTGCGGGGGATTTACCGTTCAGGCGCGTCACACCTGCTTCTGATTGCCTGCTTTCCAGGCACTGCTCACCCTGGTAGAGCCAGGCGCGCAGATTGGTCGATCCCCAGTCAATTGCGATGTAGCGTGATGTCATGTGATTTCCTTCAACCTTCGTGTCGAGCTGGCGATCATGGTCAGCGCCGCCTGCTCTGCCGCATCGCCGTCCTGATGCCGTATCGCATCGAACAGCGCTTTATGTTCCTGAAGCGTTTTCGGCATGTTGGCCTCATCGCCCATCCAGGTACGTTCAAATACTGCTCGCTGTAGCGAGCTGATCGCCACGCTAAGCTGCTGTAAAACCGGGTTATGCACCGACTGCAATACCGCTTCGTGGTAACGAATGTCCGCTTCGTTGAACGCCTCCCGATTCTGGTTATTGGCGATCATGTCGTTTAAAGCCGACTCAATCTGTGCCAGGTCACCTGACGTTGCGCGCTCTGCCGCCCAGCGGGCGATGGCCGGTTCCACCAGATTTCGGACTTCGCTCATCGCGCCGATGAGCCGTGGGTCATAGTCGTTTTCCAGCACCCATTGCAGAACATCGGTATCGAGGTAGTTCCACTGGTTACGCGGCGCCACAAACGCGCCGCGATAGCGCTTCATTTCAATCAGCCGCTTCGCCATCAGCGAGCGGAACACTTCCCGAATGATGTTGCGCGAGGTTTCAAACTCCTCGCACAGTTCCGCCTCTGCTGGCAGCGGCGAACCGGGAACGTATTTGCCACCCACAATCTGAGTGCCCAGCGTGATGACAATGCGATCGGTTTTATTGAGTGTCATGGAGAGTCCTTGTGCTCTGTAAGTCCATCACTACTTTACCGCGACCGCTGAATTTCGCCTCACTTTTGCAGTACAAACGTGAGGCCTTTCGTCTTTGCCGTGGTGACAATGTAGTACAATCAATTAATGTTGTACTACAATCCAGATCACAAAAAGAACAATTTGATAAATTCAGGGCCAAAAAAAGCCCCGGTTAATAACCGGGGCTAATCTTTCAAAGCACTTGTTACGACAGAACGAATTTCTCGATCGCCCAGGCAACGCCGTCTTCCAGGTTAGATTTAGTCACGAAGTTCGCCACTTCTTTTACCGACGGGATGGCGTTATCCATCGCCACGCCCATGCCCGCATATTCGATCATCGCAATATCGTTTTCCTGGTCGCCCAGCGCCATGATCTCCTCAGGCTTGATGCCCAGCGCATCGGCAAGCGATTTGACGCCCGTGCCTTTATTGACGCGTTTATCGAGAATTTCGAGGAAGTACGGCGCACTTTTCAGCACGGTGTATTTCTCTTTTACCTCAGCCGGAATGCGTGAGATGGCTTTGTCGAGGATCGCGGGTTCGTCGATCATCATTACTTTCAGGAACTGGGTTGCCGGGTCCATGTTTTCCGCTTCGCAGAACACCAGTGGAATGGTTGCAACGTAGGACTCGTGCACCGTGTAGTAGCTGATATCGCGGTTGGCGGTGTAAAGCGTATTGCGATCGAGCGCGTGGAAGTGAGAGCCCACGTCGCGGGAGAGTTTTTCCAGGAAACGGTAGTCATCATAGCTCAGTGCAGTTTGCGCCACCGTGCTGCCATCGGCTGCCTTTTGCACCAGCGCGCCGTTATAGGTGATGCAGTAATCGCCAGGCTGGTTCATGTGCAGCTCTTTCAGGTAACTGTGCACCCCGGCATACGGGCGTCCGGTGGTGAGCACCACGTTCACGCCTTTTTCGCGTGCGGCGGCGATCGCATTTTTAACGGCAGGAGAGATAGTGTGGTCTGGCAGCAGCAGCGTGCCGTCCATATCGATTGCAATGAGTTTGATAGCCATGAGGTCCCCGGGATAAATGAGTGCTACCTCATGCTAACGCGATTAAGCACACAAAAATAGAGCTACCTTGCGCAACAAAAAGCCCCTTTTACGTTTATCCCGGGAACGGGAACTCACTCGCGGGTGAGAACGATTTTGCCAAACGCACCGCGATCCAGATGTTCAAGCGCCTGTTCCAGCTCGTCAAAGCGGTAGCGATGCTCAATCACCGGTTTTAACTCCGTGACATCAACAGCACGGACAAAATCTTCCAGCGCCCGGCGGTGTCCAACCCCAATCCCCTGAATGACGGGAGATTTCAGCAACAGCTCGCTTGCAGGCAGAGAAATTTCTGTCCCGGCCAGCACGCCAATGACCGATATCCGCCCATGAACGGCAACGGCGCGCAGGGAATGTCTCAGGTTCTCCCCACCCACCGTTTCGATAATATGGTCGATGCCGCGATCCTGCGTCAGTGCCAGCGTATTTTCAGCCCAGTCGCCTTTCAGTCGGTTGATGCCCTGGCTGGCCCCCAGCTTTTTGGCCCGCGCCAGTTTTTCATCACTCCCCGACGTAACAATAACTTCTGCGCCGTGCGCTTTTGCTATCTGCAAAGCGTATAGCGCCACACCGCCCGTCCCTTGTACCAGCACCGATTGCCCGGCGCGCAGCTGACCACGTTCCACCAGCGCAAACCAGGCGGTGAGCCCCGCGCAAGGAAGCGTGCTGGCCTCAGCGTCATCCAGGCTTTCCGGGGACGCCACCAGCGCGTTTTCACTCACAATCACATATTCGGCCAGCATGCCCTGGAAGTATCCACCGGACGTTTTATAGGGCAAATCGCGCGCGTCTGCCTGCGGCTTGCCGTCGATCCATTCCGGGAAGAAGGTTGAGATGACGCGTGCGCCGGGCTTGAAACGCGTAACGCCTTCGCCGATGCTGTCCACTACGCCTGCCATGTCAGATGCTGGGGTAAACGGGAAGGAAAGCGGAATCGGCATCGTGCCTTCAATCACCATTTTATCCCGGTAGTTGAGCGCAACGGCTTTAACCCTTACGCGAACCTCCCCCGGGCCTGGCTGTGGAACAGGCTCCTGAACGAGCCTGAGGCTTTCACGACCAAGGGCATCCATTGACCAGCGTTGCATTGTTTCAGTCATTTTTTTCTCCTGTCATCAGATGATTTTCAGTTCTGACAGTCTACCGTTGACTCAGCGTCGCCAGTGGCGATAAGTTTTCCCTTCATTGATGACCAAATTGACACAATCCGTCCATGACCGATACGCTGAAAGATATTCCCGTTTTCGTTGCCTCCGTTGAGGCAGGAAGTTTTGCCCAGGCCGCCGTCCGTCTGCATTTGTCGCGCTCGGCGGTAGGAAAAAGCATTGCTCGTCTTGAAGAGAGGCTGGGGGTTCGTCTGTTTCATCGGACCACCCGCAGTCAGAGGCTGACCGATAACGGCGCGCTTTTTTATGAACGCTGCCTGCGCGCGCTGGAGGAGATCCGTGGCGCTGAATCGCAGCTTGAAACCGGAAAACATCAGGTCAGCGGTCGGCTGCGTGTTGCCGTGCCGGTGCTGTTTGGTCGCCAGTGTATCGCCCCGCTGCTAATAGAGCTGGCGCAGGAGCATCCCGGGCTTGAGCTTGAAATGTCCTTCAGCGACCGCGTCGTGGATCTCGTGGAAGAAGGGTTTGATATGGCGGTGCGCAATGGCGCTCTGGCTGACAGCAGCGTGCTGGTCGCCAGAAGGCTGGGGGAGCACCGGATGGTGCTGTGCGCCGCGCCGGATTATCTGTTTAAGAATGGCCAGCCGCAAACCGTTGATGATCTACGCCAGCATACGGCCATTAACTACACGCGTGCGGGCAGAGTCCTACCCTGGCAGCTGATGGATTACGATGGCACGTCGCGCACGTT
This sequence comes from Enterobacter cloacae complex sp. P18RS, assembly GCF_014982105.1. Lineage (NCBI taxonomy): Bacteria > Pseudomonadati > Pseudomonadota > Gammaproteobacteria > Enterobacterales > Enterobacteriaceae > Enterobacter > Enterobacter cloacae complex sp. P18RS. The sequence continues at coordinate 243,567 of NZ_JADCKV010000014.1, forward strand.
TATTCCCCGCTCATCGCTCAATATGGATGATTTGCAGGCGATCTGCGACGCGGCGCTGGCCGGCCACGGCCTTGCATGGTTACCCTGCTGGATGGTCATTAAAGAAATTCAGCAGGGAGATCTTGTCCCGCTCTTAAAGCAGGCCCCGGATGTACGCTTCGACGTTCATGCCGTCTGGCAGCAGACGCCACACCTGCCGCTAAGGGTAAGAATTGCCATAGATATGCTGGTCAAACGTTTACCGGCAGTGATGTCGCTGGAGTTTCCTGCGTCCATAAAAAAGCCGCGCTGAAGCGCGGCCAGTTATGCTGTCGTAAAGCGACGATTAAATATCGATATTCGCCGCCTTCAGGGCGTTCTCTTCGATGAAGGCGCGACGTGGTTCAACCGCATCGCCCATCAGGGTCGTGAACAGCTGATCCGCTGCGATTGCGTCTTTAACGGTGACGCGCAGCATGCGACGGCTTTCCGGATCCATGGTGGTTTCCCACAGCTGATCCGGGTTCATTTCGCCCAGGCCTTTATAACGCTGAATAGAGAGACCACGACGGGACTCTTTCACCAGCCACTCCAGCGCCTGTTCGAAGCTGGCTACCGGCTGACGACGTTCGCCACGTTCGATAAACGCATCGTCTTCGATCAGACCGCGCAGCTTCTCGCCGAGGGTGCAGATACGGCGGTATTCCGGACCGGTCACAAATTCGTGCTCCAGCGGGTAGTCGGTATCGACGCCGTGGGTACGCACGCGGACGATCGGCTCGAACTGCTGCTCAGCGTTCTGCTGAACGTCGAACTTCCACTGGCTGCCATGCTGCTCTTTCTCGTTCAGCTCGCTCACCAGGGTGTTCACCCAGCGGGTGACGGTCTGCTCGTTGCTCAGATCGGCTTCGGTCAGGGTCGGCTGGTAAATCAGCTCTTTCAGCAGCGCTTTCGGATAGCGACGCTCCATACGGCCAATCATTTTCTGCGTGGCGTTGAACTCGGAGACCAGACGCTCCAGCGGCTCACCGGCCAGCGCTGGCGCGCTGGAATTTGCGTGCAGGGTCGCACCATCAAGGGCGATCGCGATTTGGTACTGATCCATCGCGTCGTCATCTTTAATGTACTGTTCCTGCTTGCCTTTCTTCACTTTGTACAGCGGCGGCTGGGCAATGTAAACGTGGCCGCGCTCAACGATTTCCGGCATCTGACGATAGAAGAAGGTCAACAGCAGCGTACGAATGTGCGAGCCGTCGACGTCCGCATCGGTCATGATGATGATGCTGTGATAGCGCAGTTTGTCCGGGTTGTACTCGTCGCGACCAATGCCGCAGCCGAGCGCGGTGATGAGCGTCGCCACTTCCTGAGAAGAGAGCATCTTGTCGAAGCGCGCTTTCTCAACGTTAAGGATTTTACCCTTCAGCGGCAGAATCGCCTGGTTCTTGCGGTTACGGCCCTGCTTCGCAGAACCGCCCGCGGAGTCCCCTTCCACAAGGTACAGTTCAGACAGCGCCGGGTCGCGTTCCTGACAGTCAGCCAGTTTGCCCGGCAGGCCTGCCAGGTCCAGCGCGCCTTTACGACGGGTCATTTCACGCGCTTTACGCGCCGCTTCACGGGCACGCGCCGCATCGATAATTTTACCCACCACGATTTTCGCGTCGGACGGGTTTTCCAGCAGGTATTCGCTCAGCAGTTCGTTCATCTGCTGTTCAACCGCCGATTTCACCTCAGAAGAGACCAGCTTGTCTTTGGTCTGTGAGGAGAACTTCGGATCCGGCACCTTCACGGAGACCACGGCAATCAGGCCTTCACGGGCATCGTCACCGGTGGCGCTGACTTTCGCTTTTTTGCTGTAGCCTTCTTTGTCCATGTAGGCGTTCAGGGTCCGGGTCATCGCCGCGCGGAAGCCCGCCAGGTGCGTACCGCCATCGCGTTGTGGAATGTTGTTGGTGAAGCAGTAGATGTTTTCCTGGAAACCGTCGTTCCACTGCAAGGCCACTTCCACGCCGATACCGTCTTTTTCAGTAGAGAAGTAGAAGATATTCGGGTGAATTGGCGTTTTGTTCTTGTTCAGATACTCAACGAACGCCTTGATACCACCTTCGTAATGGAAGTGGTCTTCTTTGTTGTCGCGTTTGTCGCGCAGACGAATCGACACACCGGAGTTCAGGAACGACAGTTCACGCAGGCGTTTCGCCAGAATGTCGTACTCGAATTCGGTGACGTTGGTGAAGGTTTCGAGGCTCGGCCAGAAACGCACCATGGTACCGGTTTTCTCGGTATCGCCCGTGACGGCCAGCGGCGCTTCAGGCACGCCGTGCTGGTAGATCTGACGGTGAATTTTGCCTTCGCGCTGGATAACCAGCTCCAGCTTCTGCGACAGGGCGTTTACTACGGATACGCCTACGCCGTGCAGACCGCCGGAAACTTTATAGGAGTTATCATCGAACTTACCGCCTGCGTGCAGAACGGTCATGATGACTTCCGCAGCAGATACGCCCTCTTCCGGGTGAATACCGGTTGGGATACCACGACCGTCATCGGTAACGGACACGGAGTTGTCCGCATGGATCGTGACCACGATGTCTTTACAGTGACCCGCGAGCGCTTCGTCGATAGCGTTATCTACCACCTCGAATACCATGTGGTGCAGACCGGTGCCGTCATCCGTGTCGCCGATATACATACCCGGGCGCTTACGCACCGCATCCAGCCCTTTCAGGACTTTGATACTGGAGGAGTCATAAGAATTCGACATCAACGTTTCTCGCTCATTTCAACTTGGGTTAATCCGTTATTTTACCCTTTTCCACGGTAAACATCTTCGAATTTTCGTCCGACATGTCTATAACGTGTTCAGCGCTAATGGCGCTGACGAAAACCTGCGACTGCGTGGCTTTTAAGCGGCTGGCAAGCAGCCCGCGCCGCGCGTCGTCAAGTTCCGAGGCAAAATCATCTATCAAGTACAGGCAGCGTCGCCCGCTCTCTCGAGTGAGGAACTCCCCCTGCGCCAGGCGCAGCGCGCACATCAGGAGCTTCAGCTGCCCGCGCGACAGCGTGTCTTCCACCGGCGCACCGTCGGCACGAATGCGGAAATCCGCCTTGTGCGGGCCGTGCGCGGTGTAGGTCAACATGCGATCGCGCTCGAAGCTTCTCTCTAACACCTCGGCATAATCCGTCTCTTTTTCCCAGCCACGCTGAAAAGAGAAGGTGAGAGAGAACTCGGGTAAAAACTGTTTGCAGGTGTCGGCCATGTCTTCGGCGATACCTGCGCTGTATTCGGCACGCCAGCGGCTGATTTGTTCCGCAAGAGGGATGAGTTCCATGTCCCACGGACGCAGCTGAGCGTAGCGCGTGACCTGGCGCAATGCGGCGTTACGCTGTTTAAGCAGACGCTTCAGGTTGCTCCAGGCGTTAAAGAAACCGGCTTCATTGTGAAAGCATCCCCAGTCGAGGAACGCTCTTCTGTATTTGGGGCCGCCGTTGAGTAAAGTAAACCCCTCGGGCGTAATCAGCTGCATCGGCATCAGCAGCGCCAGCTCCGCCACTTTGTGGCCATCGGTGCCGTCGATGCGCACCTTGCTGTCGCCCTGCTTGTCTTTGGTCAGGCCGATGGCGGTTTCCCGCTCTGCTCCCTGCAAACGCCCGTGCAGAACAAAAGATTCCTGCTCGTGGCGAATCACGCGACCAATCTGCAAACTGCGAAACGCCCGGCCGTGGCCGAGCGTATAGATGGCTTCCAGCACGCTGGTTTTGCCGCTGCCGTTCGCGCCAACCAGGAAGTTAAAGCCAGGGGATAAAGCGAGATCCGCGCTTTCGATATTGCGAAAGTCGCGGATCAACAGACGGGTGAGCGACATTACAGTCTCATTGGCATGACAACATAAGCAGCCGACTGCGATGCGGCATCTTCAATCTGTACGCTCGAAACGGAGTCAGTCAGCAGGATGCGAACGTTCTCGCATTTCAGTGCATTCAGCACATCCAGCACATAGCTGACGTTGAAGCCGATTTCCATCTCAGCCCCGGCGTAGGTGACGTCCAGAATCTCTTCTGCCTCTTCCTGCTCCGGGTTGTTGGCGGTGATTTTGATCTGGTTTTCACTCACGTACAGACGTACGCCGCGGAATTTCTCGTTGGAGAGAATAGCGGCACGCGCGAACGCCTGCTTGAGGATGTCGCAACCCGCCTCCAGCGTTTTATCCGGGTTCTTCGGCAATACGCGGCGATAATCCGGGAAACGACCGTCTACCAGCTTCGATGTGAAGACAAAATCGCCCACGTGGGCACGAATATTGTTGCTGCCGATCTGCACGCGCAGCGGCGTGTCGCCGCCGTCGAGCATACGCATCAGTTCAATTACGCCTTTACGCGGTACGATCACCGAATGGTTTGGCAGTGAATCGCCAATCGGCATGGAACAAACCGCCAGACGGTGACCGTCGGTCGCCACGGTACGCAGCTCTTCACCTTCGGTTTCGAACAGCATGCCGTTTAAGTAGTAACGAACGTCCTGATGCGCCATGGAGAACTGCGTGGCTTCAATCAGACGCTTCATCGTCGCCTGCGGCAGGGTAAATTCAACTTCGCTCTGCCAGTCATCCAGGTTCGGGAAGTCCGCAGCGGGCAGCGTGGAGAGGGAGAAACGGCTGCGGCCAGAGCGCACCAGCATGCGGTCGCCCTCCAGCTGCACGGCGATTTCAGCGCCTTCCGGCAGCCCACGGCAAATATCAAAGAATTTACGTGCCGGAACCGTGGTCGCGCCCGCGTCGTGCGGCTGAGTCAGCGTAACGCGCGCGATCATTTCCATTTCCAGATCTGTGCCGGTCAGCGACAGCGTACCGTCCGCGACCTGAAGCAGCAGGTTTCCAAGAATAGGCAGCGTAGGGCGGCCGCCTAATGGGCCACTCACCTGTTGCAGCGGTTTTAATAAATGTTCACGTTCAACGGTAAATTTCATAGCGTCACGATGATAATGTTCTGATTAAATTGGAAAAATCTTCTTTTATGTCGTGGCTTTCTTCGCGTAACTGCTCGATCTTGCGACAGGCGTGCAGCACGGTCGTATGGTCACGGCCACCAAACGCATCACCGATTTCCGGCAGGCTGTGGTTGGTTAGCTCTTTTGCCAGCGCCATCGCCATCTGACGCGGACGCGCCACCGAGCGGGAACGACGTTTAGACAGTAAATCTGCCACTTTGATCTTGTAGTACTCAGCCACCGTCTTCTGAATATTGTCGATAGTGACCAGTTTTTCCTGCAAAGCCAATAAATCGCGCAGCGCTTCACGCACAAAATCGATGGTGATCGCCCGACCGGTGAAGTTGGCGTTGGCGATAACGCGGTTCAGCGCCCCTTCCAGCTCACGCACGTTGGAACGCAGGCGCTTGGCAATGAAGAACGCCACTTCACCCGGCAGGCGAATGTCGTTCTCGTCGGCTTTTTTCATCAGGATCGCGACGCGGGTTTCCAGCTCCGGCGGCTCGATCGCCACGGTCAGGCCCCAGCCGAAGCGGGATTTGAGACGATCTTCAACGCCGTTGATCTCTTTTGGATAACGATCCGAGGTCAGAATGATCTGCTGATTGCCTTCCAGCAAGGCGTTAAAGGTATGGAAAAACTCTTCCTGCGATCGTTCTTTATTGGCAAAGAACTGAATGTCATCGATCAGCAGCGCATCAACGGAACGGTAGTAGCGTTTAAACTCTTCGATCGCATTGTTTTGCAGGGCTTTTACCATGTCCTGAACGAAGCGTTCGGAGTGCATATACACCACTTTGGCATTGGGCTTACGCGCCATAATGCCGTTGCCCACCGCATGCAGCAGGTGCGTTTTACCGAGACCCGTGCCGCCATACAGGAACAGCGGGTTGTAAGCGCCACCGGGGTTATCGGCAACCTGACGAGCCGCCGCGCGTGCCAGCTGGTTCGACTTACCTTCAACGAAGTTATCGAACGTGTGTTTCACGTTAACGTTAGAGCGGTAGGTAGGCTCAGCGGGGGCCGGAACGTTATCCCAGCCCTGACGAGCCGGTGCAACGCGAGGCGCTGGCGCGGGCGCCGCCTGTGCAGGGGCTGCCACATTGACAACTTCACGAACGGTTTGGGTGACCGGCTTTGTGCCCACTTCAAAACGCAGCTGTGGGGCATCTGACCCGCAGAAATCGTTCAGCAGTCCATTGATGTTATTAAGGTATTTATCCCTTACCCAATCGAGCACGAAACGGTTTGGCGCATACAAAGCCAGCGTGTTATCGCTCAGTTCCGCCTGCAACGGGCGGATCCACATACTGAATTCTGTGGCTGGTAACTCATCCTGCAATCGGGCAAGACACTGCTGCCAAAGCGAAAGTGACACGGCGGACTCCACTCGAACAATAAAAGAAAACTATTGAATATTCATGATTGTTGGCGCACATCGACATGACCCCATCAGGGTGATGTGCGAACCGCTATCTGCGGTTATACACGCTATCGTTGATACAACCTGAACGATGTTGTGTTTATGCCCGACCAGGATCGCTGGATCCCGATCGGGACCGCGGATCATAGCCTAAACTGAGCCAGAGATCTTCTGTTTCTCACAGATTCTTCCCGATTTATCCACAGGAAGATCCGGAATCGGGTAAGTGTAAACGATCCTGACGCGAGTGCCTCGCGATTTAGGCCGCATATTGGAAAATTTAATGAGCACAGACAATTTTTGGCTTAAATGATCTAACGAAGATCCGGGACGATCCTTGCGCTTTATCGTTGAGCCCGTATAATCCTCGACCCGGCGCGTGATGCTCATCTTCCTGCGTCGTCCGCTGCTCATTTTCCACGCGAAAACGTGCGGAAATACACAGGGATTTAAGGAAAGAGAATTGACTCCGGAGTGTACAATTATTACAATCCGGCCTCTTTAATCACCCACGGCTTCGGCGTCCGTCATTCGAAACTCGGTCGGGCATCCGCAAAAGTCATGAATTTTTTCAAGTTTAGGTAGAAATCGCCATGAAACGCACTTTTCAACCGTCTGTACTGAAGCGCAACCGTTCTCACGGCTTCCGTGCTCGTATGGCTACTAAAAATGGTCGTCAGGTTCTGGCACGTCGTCGTGCTAAAGGCCGCGCTCGTCTGACCGTTTCCAAGTAATAAAGCTAACCCCTGAGTGGTTAAGCTCGCATTTCCCAGGGAGTTACGTTTGTTAACTCCCACTCATTTCACTTTCGTCTTCCAGCAGCCATTACGGGCTGGCACGCCGCAAATCACCATCCTCGGCCGCCAAAATTCGCTGGGGCATCCCCGCATCGGTCTCACAGTCGCCAAGAAAAACGTTAAGCGTGCGCATGAACGCAACCGGATTAAACGTCTGACGCGTGAAAGCTTCCGTTTACGTCAGCACGAACTGCCTTCAATGGATTTCGTGGTGGTGGCTAAAAAAGGGGTTGCCGACCTCGATAACCGTGCTCTCTCGGAAGCGTTGGAAAAATTATGGCGCCGCCACTGTCGCCTGGCTCGCGGGTCCTGATAGCCCTCATTCGGGTCTATCAACGCCTGATTAGTCCGCTACTCGGGCCACACTGCCGTTTCACGCCAACATGCTCAAGCTACGGAATTGAGGCATTGCGCAGGTTTGGAGTGATAAAAGGCAGTTGGTTGACGGTGAAACGCGTATTAAAATGCCACCCTTTACACCCAGGTGGAGACGACCCCGTCCCTCCAGGACCTTTTGATACCAGAGAACACTAACGATGGATTCGCAACGCAATCTTCTTATCATCGCTTTGTTGTTCGTGTCTTTCATGATCTGGCAGGCATGGGAGCAGGATAAAAATCCTCAACCCCAGCAGCAGACCACGCAGACCACGACCACCGCAGCGGGTAGCGCCGCCGACCAGGGCGTACCGGCCAGTGGCCAGGGGAAACAGATTACGGTTAAGACCGATGTGCTTGAGCTGACTATCAACACCCGTGGTGGTGATGTTGAGCAGGCGCTGCTGTTGACCTACCCGAAAGAGCTGAAGTCTACCGAACCGTTCCAGTTACTGGAAACCACGCCTGAATTTATCTACCAGGCGCAGAGCGGCCTGACCGGTCGTGATGGCCCGGATAACCCGGCTAACGGTGCGCGTCCACTGTATAACGTCGAGAATGACACGTTTGTGCTGGCTGATGGTCAGAACGAACTGGTTATCCCGATGACCTACACCGACGCGGCAGGCAACACCTTCACCAAAACCTTCACCCTGAAACGCGGTGAGTATGCGGTGAACGTGGGCTACAGCGTACAGAACGCCGGTGCGAAACCGCTGGAAATCTCTACCTTTGGTCAGCTGAAGCAGTCCATCAATCTGCCGTCTCACCGTGACACCGGAAGCAGCAACTTTGCGCTGCATACCTTCCGTGGCGCGGCTTACTCCACGCCAGATACCAAGTACGAGAAATACAAATTCGACACCATTGCCGATAACGAAAACCTGAACGTCAGCTCTAAAGGCGGTTGGGTCGCAATGCTGCAACAGTATTTCGCGACGGCGTGGGTACCGAATAACGACGGTACGAACAACTTCTACACCGCGAACCTCGGCAACGGTATTGCAGCCATCGGCTACAAATCTCAGCCGGTTCTGGTGCAGCCGGGTCAAACCGGTAAACTGGCAAGCACCCTGTGGGTCGGCCCGGAAATCCAGGACAAAATGGCTGCCGTTGCGCCGCACCTGGATCTGACCGTCGATTACGGTTGGTTGTGGTTCATCTCTCAGCCGCTGTTTAAGCTGCTGAAGTTCATCCACAGCTTCCTGGGTAACTGGGGCTTCTCCATCATCGTTATCACCTTTATCGTTCGTGGCATCATGTACCCGCTGACTAAAGCGCAGTACACCTCCATGGCGAAGATGCGTATGCTACAGCCGAAGATTCAGGCTATGCGTGAGCGTCTGGGCGATGATAAACAGCGTCAGAGCCAGGAAATGATGGCCCTGTATAAAGCAGAGAAAGTGAACCCGCTGGGTGGCTGCTTCCCGCTGCTGATTCAGATGCCAATCTTCCTTGCGCTGTACTACATGCTGATGGGTTCTGTTGAGCTGCGCCATGCGCCGTTTGCACTGTGGATCCATGACCTGTCTGCACAGGACCCGTACTACATCCTGCCGATCCTGATGGGCGTGACGATGTTCTTCATCCAGAAGATGTCTCCGACCACCGTGACCGACCCGATGCAGCAGAAGATCATGACCTTTATGCCGGTCATCTTCACCGTGTTCTTCCTGTGGTTCCCGTCAGGTCTGGTGCTGTACTATATCGTCAGCAACCTGGTGACCATCATCCAGCAGCAGCTGATTTACCGTGGTCTGGAAAAACGTGGCCTGCATAGCCGCGAAAAGAAAAAGTCCTGATTCGGTAAGTTAACGCTAAAATAAGGGCGGTCGATTGACCGCCTTTTTTATTTGTATTGAACGAGACCAACCATGAGCCATAACGACACTATCGTCGCCCAGGCAACCCCACCGGGACGCGGTGGTGTAGGCATTCTGCGCATCTCCGGCCTGAAGGCGCGTGAGGTGGCCGAAGCGGTGCTGGGTAAACTGCCAAAGCCGCGCTACGCTGATTATCTGCCGTTTAAGGATGCCGACGGCACACCGCTGGACCAGGGCATCGCGCTGTGGTTCCCCGGCCCAAACTCCTTTACCGGCGAAGATGTGCTGGAGCTTCAGGGTCACGGCGGCCCGGTGATCCTCGACCTGCTGTTAAAACGTATTCTGACCCTGCCTGGCCTGCGCATTGCAAAGCCGGGTGAGTTCTCCGAGCGTGCTTTCCTCAACGATAAGCTCGACCTGGCGCAGGCCGAGGCGATTGCCGACCTGATCGACGCCAGTTCCGAACAGGCAGCCCGCTCCGCGCTGAACTCGTTGCAGGGGGCATTTTCCACACGCGTGAATCACCTTGTGGAAGCACTTACTCACCTGCGAATCTATGTCGAAGCGGCTATCGACTTCCCGGACGAGGAGATCGACTTCCTCTCAGACGGTAAAATTGAAGCTCAGCTCAACCAGGTGATGAACGATCTCGATGCCGTTCGCGCCGAAGCGCGCCAGGGCAGCCTGCTACGTGAAGGAATGAAGGTGGTGATTGCTGGTCGCCCCAATGCCGGAAAATCGAGCCTGCTGAACGCCCTGGCGGGCCGTGAAGCGGCGATCGTGACCGACATAGCCGGCACCACCCGCGATGTCCTGCGCGAGCATATCCATATCGACGGCATGCCGCTGCACATCATCGACACCGCTGGCCTGCGCGATGCGAGCGATGAAGTCGAGCGTATCGGTATCGAACGCGCCTGGCAGGAGATCGAGCAGGCCGACCGCGTGCTGTTTATGGTGGACGGCACGACAACCGACGCCGTTGACCCGGCTGAAATCTGGCCAGACTTTATCGCCCGTCTCCCGGCTAAACTGCCGATCACCGTGGTGCGCAACAAGGCCGACGTTACCGGCGAAACGCTGGGCATCAGCGATGTGAATGGTCACTCACTTATTCGCCTGTCGGCCCGTACCGGTGAAGGCGTGGAAGCCCTGCGTAGCCATCTCAAACAGAGCATGGGCTTCGACACCAGTATGGAGGGCGGCTTCCTGGCACGTCGTCGTCACTTGCAGGCGCTGGAAGAGGCGGCTCGCCACCTTGAGCAGGGTAAAGCCCAGCTGATCGGCGCGTGGGCCGGTGAACTGCTGGCGGAAGAGCTGCGTCTGGCGCAGCAGAACCTGAGCGAGATCACCGGGGAGTTTACGTCGGACGATCTGCTGGGACGGATTTTCTCGAGCTTCTGCATTGGTAAGTAATTCCCGTTAATACAGGGTGATTTCCTCCAGGGAAATCACCATTGTCCAAATGGCAACTCGCTTAATCCCTCCACGCCCCCTATCCTGCTTGCCTGCATCTATGGGGGATTTATGGCTCGTTTTCTGTTCTGTAGTTTTGCGCTGGTTCTGCTGTATCCGTCCGGCATTGATATGTATCTGGTGGGGCTACCGCATATTGCCCGCGATCTGGGCGCCAGCGAGGCGCAGCTGCACATCGCGTTTTCGGCCTACCTCGCGGGAATGGCGTCGTCGATGGTATTTGCCGGGAAAATCGCGGATAAAGCAGGCCGTCAGCCCGTCGCCATTACGGGTGCAGTTATCTTTGCGCTGGCATCAGTACTGTCTTCAGTAGCTCAGGAAAGCACAATGTTCCTGTCAGGCCGTTTTATCCAGGGCATTGGCGCGGGTGGCTGTTACGTGGTGGCGTTTGCTATTCTTCGCGATACCTTAAGCGCCCAGCGCCGCGCTAAAGTGCTGTCGATGCTGAACGGCATTACCTGCATCATCCCGGTGCTGGCACCGGTTGTAGGCTACCTGATTATGCTTAAATTTCCGTGGCAGAGTCTTTTCTGGACCATGGCCGCAATGGGTGCCATCGTCTTTATCCTGTCCGTGACGGTGCTGAAAGAGACCCATCCCGGTTCGCAACAGCCATATCACACCGCAACCCTCCATCCGGCTGAAAAGCTGATGAATCGCTTTTTCCTGAGTCGGCTGACAATCACCACGCTTAGCGTGGCGGTGATCCTCACCTATGTAAACGTTTCCCCGGTGTTGCTGATGGAGACGATGGGCTTCGATCGCGGTGAGTATTCGACGGTGATGGCGCTAACCGCGATGGTGAGCATGGCGGTTTCATTCTCCACGCCCTTTGCGCTCAACATCTTCCGCCAGCGCACGCTGATGCTCACCTCACAGACGCTGTTCCTCGCCGCAGGCGTGATCCTGGCGACCGCCACCTCACACGCTGTAATGCTGGTGGGCATTACTCTGATCTGCGCCGGATTCTCCGTCGGCTTTGGTGTGGCAATGAGTCAGGCACTTGGCCCGTTTTCATTGCGGGCAGGCGTGGCAAGCTCGGTGCTGGGCATTGCGCAGGTCTGCGGTTCGTCACTGTGGATTTGGCTGGCGGCGGTGATCGGCCTTAACGCGCTGAATATGCTGATCGGGGTTCTGATTGGCTGTAGCATACTCTGCATTACCTTACTTATGGTCATCCAGCCCGCGGCGCACTATGAAGAAGCCCATCAGCAGTCTCGATCTTAATCTTTTACTTTGCCTGCAACTTTTGTTGCAGGAGCGCAGCGTCACCAAAGCCGCGAAGCGGATGAACGTGACGCCGTCCGCGGTGAGTAAATCGCTGGCGAAGCTGCGCGACTGGTTCGACGATCCGCTGTTTGTGAAAACGCCTTTAGGGCTATTGCCCACACCGCTGACGGTGAGTCTGGAACAGGATTTGGCCGACTGGATGCAGATTGGCAACCAGATCCTCGATAAATTCCACCATAGCTCTCCAGGCGGGCTTAAGTTTGTGCTCGCCGCCGAAACACCGCTGATGCTGATCCGCTTTAATACCCTGCTGGAGCAGGTGAATGAACGCTACCCACAGGCGACGGTGAAGCTGCGCCAATGGGATTACGATTCGCTGGACGCCATTACGCGCGGAGAAGTGGATCTGGGCTTCACCGGGCGTGAAACGCACCCTCGCTCGCGCGAACTGCTAAAGCTGATGCCGTGGTTTATCGACTACGAAATCCTGTTCAGTGACCGTCCGTGCGTGTATTTGCGCGAGGATCATCCCGCGCTCCAGGAAGCGTGGGATCTGGAGACGTTTCTGCGCTACCCGCATATCAGCATCTTCTGGGAACGCAGCGACACCTGGGCGCTCGACGAGGTGCTAAGAGAGATGGGTCGGGAGCGTAACATCGCCATGAGTTTGCCCGGTTTTGAACAGTCGATGTTTATGGCGGCCCAGCCGGATCACAACTACATTGCCACTGCGCCGCACTACTGCCATCACTACAATCAACTCCACCAGCGTAATCTGGTCTGTCTGCCCATTCCCATCGATGAGGCGCAGGCAGAAAAGCTCACCGTCCCCTTCACGCTGATCTGGCATAAACGGAACAGCCATAATCCGAAAATCCTCTGGCTGCGCGAGACGATCAAAGCGCTGTATACCGCACCAGGTCAGGTTTTTGCCTAAGATAATGTAAAGTTCGGTGCTCAGGCTTCTCTTATTTCCATTTACTGATTAAAACAGAAGCTGAGTTAAGCGATAATCATGTAACCGTTTAACCGACTACGACCATTATCAAGGAGCGAAAAATGGCTACGCACTTTGCACGAGGAACATTAACGGAAGGGCATCTCGTATCGGCCAGACTTTCTTCAGCCTGTCACAGTGAGGCGCTCAAACTACCTGAACACCGCAGGACGCGGTTTTTAGCTTCCAGAGCGCTCCTCGCAGAACTGCTTTTTATGCTCTACGGCACCAGCGAATTACCGGACATACTCACCCAGCCAGAAGGTCGTCCGGTTTTTGCGGACCCGGCACTCCCCCATTTTTCCATTGCGTACACCGGCAACATTGTTGGCGTCGCGCTGACGACGGAAGGTGATTGCGGCCTGGATATGGAGCTACAACGCGTCACGCGCAGCTTCCATGGTGCTAACGCGCTCGATGAATACCCGCTCTCCAGCAATGAAAAGCTGTGGATACGTAACCAGAACGACCCCGTTGAAGCCAGAGCGCAGCTCATCACCCTTCGCCAAAGCATCCGCAAACTGAGCGGCGCGGCGTCAGACGACGCCAGCCTGTTGCAGCTGCTCCCCGGCTCCGGACGCCTGCGCGCGACAAAAGCCTCGCTGGTAGAGGCACTCTGCGACGCTGAGGACGTACTGATCTGGTCCGTTGCGGTGACCCCCGCCATCGAACGGCTGAAAATCTGGGAGTTTGACAGCACTCGCGGTTGGCGTAGTCTTCCGGATGTACCTGAGCGCGCCAACGAGCCCGCCGCGCGCCTGATGCGATTAACCAGTTTACCGGCAGAAAAAGCATACACCCATAGCTGATCCGTCCAGGATCATCATGATGAAACAGGAGTAATCATGTCTGATACGTTGAAAGTTGTTACGTTACTGGGAAGCCTGCGCAAAGGTTCTTTTAACGGGATGGTTGCCCGTACGCTGCCGCAGCTGGCGCCTGCGGGAATGGAGATCAGTGCCCTGCCGTCCATTGGCGACATCCCGCTTTATGATGCTGACGTTCAGCAGGAAGAAGGGTTCCCGCAGAGTGTGGAAGCGATAGCCGAGCAAATCCGTCAGGCTGACGGCGTGGTGATTGTGACGCCTGAGTATAACTACTCGGTGCCGGGTGGTTTGAAGAACGCCATTGACTGGCTGTCCCGTTTACCGGAGCAGCCGCTGTCTGGTAAACCTGTGCTGATCCAGACCAGCTCAATGGGTGCCATCGGCGGCGCGCGCTGCCAGTATCACCTGCGTCAGATCCTGGTGTTCCTGGATGCGATGGTGATGAACAAGCCGGAATTTATGGGCGGCGTGATTCAGAACAAGGTCGACCCGCAGACGGGTGAAGTGGTGGATCAGAGTACGCGTGACCATCTCTCTGGCCAGCTGACCGCGTTTGGGGATTATATTAAGCGGGTGAAGGCCTGATAAAAAAGCCCGGTGGCGCTAGCGCTTACCGGGCCTACACTCGTCAGTAGGTCAGGTAAGCGAAGCGCCACCTGACACCACCAGCATCTTAGTGTGCATCAATAAACACAATCTTCAGCACAAACAGCAGCGCCACAATAATCACGCACGGGCTAAGTTCGCGGAAGCGGCCGGTACCGATCTTCATCACGCAGTAAGAGATAAAGCCCAGCGCGATACCTTCGGTGATCGAGAAGCTGAACGGCATCATCACCGCGGTAATAAATGCCGGAACGGCTTCCGTCAGATCTTCCCACTTCACGCGCGCCAGGCTTGAGGTCATCAGCACGCCGACGTAGATCAGCGCGCCGGCTGCCGCGTATGGTGGCACCATCCCCGCCAGCGGAGAGAGGAAGATCACCAGCAGGAACAGCAGACCCACAACTACCGCCGTCAGGCCGGTACGACCGCCCACGGACACACCGGAAGAGGATTCAATGTAAGCGGTAACAGACGAGGTACCGATGAAAGAGCCAGCAACGGAAGAGATGCTATCCACATACAGCGCCTGCTTCATGCGCGGGAATTTGCCTTTTTCATCTGCCAGACCCGCTTTGTCGGTCACGCCAATCAGCGTACCGGAGGAGTCAAACAGGTTGACCAGCATGAAGGAGAAAATCACCCCGGCCAGTCCCAGGTTCAGCGAGCCCGCCAGATCAACGTGGCCAATCACGGTAGAGACGCTCGGTGGCGCAGAGACGATACCGTTGTAATGCACGTCACCCAGCATCCAGCCCAGCAGCGTGGTCACAATGATAGAGACCAGCACCGCAGCATGGATGTTGCGCGATGCCAGGATCGCGATGATAAAGAAGCCCAGCACGCCCAGCAGCACGCTGTGAGAGGTCAGATTACCAATGCTCACCAGCGTTTCCGGGTTCGCCACGATAACGCCAGCGTTTTTCAGCCCCATCATGCCGATGAACAGACCGATACCGCTGGTGATGCCCACGCGCAGGCTCACGGGAATGTTCGCAATCATCCAGTAGCGCACGCGGAAGATGGTCAGCAGCAGCAGGCCGACCGCGCCCCAGAAAATAGCGCCCATCCCAACCTGCCACGGCAGGCCCATCGCCTGAACCACCACGAACGCAAAGAACGCATTCAGACCCATTGCCGGGGCCAGCGCCACGGGCAGATTAGCGAAAACGCCCATCAGGATGCTGCCAAGGGCCGCGATCAGACAGGTGGTTACAAAGACGGCGCTGGTGTCCATGCCAGCTACGCCCAGAATTTGCGGGTTAACGAAAACGATATAGACCATCGTCAGGAAGGTAGTAAAACCGGCGATCACTTCGGTGCGTGCCGTTGTGCCGTGCTCGCGCAGTTTGAACACGCGCTCAAGCAGCCCCTGACCAGATGTCTGGGTAGTGTGTTGTTGACTCATCATCAATTTCCGAACAAGGAGGGAAAATTCGTCGCTATCCTATACCAAAATGCGACAATAGTGGCGGTTACGGGATACTTTTTTCATTGATTTTGCTTATACGGCAACGATTGCGTCCCGGTGAACTGCCGTACGAAAACGTTAAACTTGTTAAAAGGGAAAGGCATGTCCGGAATTGAAGCGGTATTTTTCGACTGTGACGGTACGCTGGTCGACAGTGAGGTCATTTGTTCCCGCGCGTATGTCGCCATGTTCCATGAATTTGGTATTACGCTCGATCTCGAAGAGGTGTTCAAACGCTTTAAGGGCGTGAAGCTGTACGAGATCATCGACATCATTAACGAAGAGCACGGGGTGGATCTGGTGAAAGCGGATCTGGAACCGGTGTACCGCGCCGAGGTCGCACGCCTCTTCGACGCCGAGCTGGAAGTTATCGCCGGCGCTAACGCGCTGCTGGATGCGATGACGGTGCCGATCTGCGTGGTGTCTAACGGACCGGTCAGCAAAATGCAGCACTCGCTCGGCAAGCTGGAGATGTTGCACCACTTCCCGGAAAAACTGTTCAGCGGCTACGATATCCAGCGCTGGAAGCCCGATCCGGCGCTGATGTTCCACGCGGCGAAGGCGATGAACGTCAACGTGGAGAACTGCATTCTGGTGGATGACTCATCTGCCGGCGCGCAGTCAGGGATTGATGCGGGGATGGAGGTGTTTTACTTCTGCGCCGATCCGCACAACAAGCCGATCGACCATCCAAAAGTGACAACCTTTACCGATCTGGCGCAACTGCCAGCGTTGTGGAAGGCGCGCGGGTGGGATATTACGCGTTGAATTAACGTAGGGCGGGTAAGCGTTAGCGCCACCCGCCACACATATCACTCTTTCGGATCTTTACCCGCCAGCAGCTTGTCCAGCTCGTCGCCGCCCACGTGTCGGAAATCCTGCCCCTTCACGAAATAGAAAATGTATTCGCAAATGTTCTGGCAACGGTCACCGATACGCTCGATGGAGCGCGCACAGAACAGCGCGGTCAGTACGCTTGGAATGGTACGAGAATCTTCCATCATGTAGGTCATCAGCTGACGCACAATGCCTTCGTATTCCTGGTCAACTTTCTTGTCTTCACGGTAGATACGGACCGCTTCGTCCAGATCCATGCGCGCGAAAGCGTCCAGCACGTCGTGCAGCATCTGCACGGTGTGGCGCCCGAGAGACTCCAGGCTCACCAGCAGCGGCTGGTGCTGCTGGGAGAATTTCTCCAGCGCGGTACGGCAGATTTTATCCGCCACGTCACCGATACGCTCCAGCTCGGCGATGGTTTTGATGATCGCCATCACCAGACGCAGGTCGCTCGCCGTCGGCTGACGCTTCGCAATGATGCGCACGCAGGCTTCGTCGATGGCGACTTCCATCATATTGACGTTGTGGTCGCCTTCAATAACGCGCTTCGCCAGCTCGCTGTCCTGGTTGTGCATCGCCGTGATCGCGTCAGAAAGCTGCTGCTCGACCATGCCGCCCATGGTCATCACCTGGGTGCGAATGCTTTCCAGCTCTGCGTTAAACTGGCCGGAAATGTGTTTATTAAGATTGAGGTTGTCCATGGTTTCTCCACATGCACTAAGGCAAATCAACCGTAGCGGCCAGTAATATAATCTTCGGTTTGTTTCTTCGCCGGACGAGTGAACAGCGCGTCCGTATCGCTGAACTCAATCAACTCGCCCAGATACATAAACGCCGTGTGGTCAGAACAACGTGCAGCCTGCTGCATGTTGTGGGTCACGATCACCACGGTGTAATCCTGCTTCAGCTCGGTGATCAGCTCTTCGATACGCCCGGTTGAGATCGGGTCCAGGGCTGAGCACGGCTCATCCAGCAGCAAGACTTCCGGGCGAATGGCGATACCGCGCGCAATGCACAGACGCTGCTGCTGACCACCGGAGAGAGAGTACCCACTCTGGTGAAGTTTATCTTTGGTTTCGTTCCATAATGCGGCCTTGGTCAATGCCCACTGCACGCGCTCGTCCATATCCGCACGGGAGAGCTTCTCAAACAGACGCACACCAAAGGCGATGTTGTCATAGATCGACATCGGGAACGGCGTGGGTTTCTGGAATACCATCCCCACTTTCGCACGCAGCAGGGCGATATCCTGGGTATTGGTCAGGATGTTGTCACCGTCCAGCAGAATTTCACCTTCTGCGCGCTGCTCCGGATAGAGCGAATACATTTTGTTAAAGGTGCGCAGCAGCGTGGATTTGCCACAGCCGGACGGACCGATGAATGCCGTTACCTGGTTCTTTGCGATATCCAGGTTGATATTCTTCAGGGCATGGAATTTGCCGTAGTAGAAGTTCAAATCACGAACCTGAATCTTACCCGGGGCTGTATCAACCATACTCATTGACTCATTTCCTCATTCGGCGCCGCGAGCTGCCGCGCCGTAAAAATTTAACCGTGTTTCTTCTTCGCGAAAATGACGCGCGCCAGAATGTTCAGCAACAGTACGCAAAGGGTGATGATCAGCACCCCGGCCCAGGCCAGCTGCTGCCATTCCGCGAATGGGCTCATCGCAAATTTAAAGATCGTCACCGGCAGGTTGGCGATCGGCTGCATCATGTCCGTGCTCCAGAACTGATTGGAGAGGGCGGTAAACAGCAGCGGTGCGGTTTCACCGGCGATACGGGCGATAGCCAGCAGGATACCGGTCATGATCCCCGAGACGGACGCTTTCAGGGTGATAGCCGAAATCATCTTCCATTTAGGCGTACCCAGCGCGTAAGCCGCTTCACGCAGGCTGTCCGGCACCAGTTTCAGCATGTTTTCAGTGGTACGAATAACGATAGGCACCTGCAACAGCGCCAGCGCAATCACACCCGCCCAGCCGGAGAAGTGTTCCATTTGCGCCACCACGATGGTGTAAACAAACAGACCCACGACAATCGACGGGGCAGAAAGCAGAATGTCGTTAATGAAGCGGATGACTTCAGCGATCCAGGACTTGCGGCCATATTCCGCCAGATAGATACCCGCCATGATGCCCAACGGCGTACCGAAAACAGTCGCCCACAGGATCAACAGGCCGCTGCCCGCCAGAGCGTTTGCCAGACCACCACCCGCCGTGTTCGGCGGCGGCGTCATCTCGGTGAACAGCGCCAGGGACATTCCATCAATACCCCGGGTGATGGTGGACATCAGGATCCAGATCAGCCAGAACAGGCCGAACGCCATCGTCGCCATGGAAAGCGTCAACGCAATGCGGTTTTTAATCCGGCGCTTTGACTGCATTTTGCGACGGGATTCCGCAAGCTGAGCGGTGTTTTGCATGTCGAGAGTTGCCATTAGCGTGCCCCCTCGTTTTTAGCCAGACGCATAATCATCAGCTTGGAGATAGCCAGCACAATAAAGGTGATAACAAACAGGATCAGACCCAGTTCCATCAGCGCGGCGACGTGCAGCCCGGATTCCGCTTCGGCAAATTCGTTCGCCAGCGCAGAGGTAATACTGTTCCCCGGCATATAAAGCGAGGCGCTGTCGAGCTGGTAGGTGTTGCCGATGATAAAGGTGACCGCCATGGTTTCACCCAGCGCGCGGCCTAAGCCCAGCATAATGCCGCCAATCACCCCGTTTTTGGTGAACGGAAGGACGATGCGCCAGATAACTTCCCAGGTGGTGCAGCCGATGCCGTAGGCGGACTCTTTCATCATCACCGGGGTTTGTTCGAAGACATCGCGCATGACCGCCGCAATGTACGGAATAATCATGATGGCGAGGATCACACCTGCCGCCAGAATGCCGATACCGAATGCCGGGCCGGAGAACAGCGCCCCCACAAACGGAATGGCAGAGAGAACGTTACCGACCGGCTCCTGGAAGTACGTCGCAAACAGCGGCGCGAAGATAAACAGGCCCCACATGCCGTAAACGATACTTGGGATGGCCGCCAGCAGTTCAATGGCGATACCCAGCGGACGTCGCAGCCAGCCTGGCGCCAGTTCCGTCAGGAACAGGGCAATACCAAAGCTCACCGGAACCGCAATCAGCAGGGCGATAAAAGAGGTCACCAGCGTGCCGTAAATCGGCACCAGCGCACCGTAAATATCGTTCGGCGCATCCCACTCTTTGGTCCACAGGAAGGCGAAACCAAATTTTTGAATGCTCGGCCAGGAGGAGAAAATCAGGGACACGATAATGCCGCCCAGCAGCAATAGCACAATCAGCGCAGCCAGTTTCACCAGCGCGCTGAAAATCATGTCACCTTTTTTACCCGGAGGGTTAAATGCAGGCTTGGTTGCAGCCATAAATTACTCTTCTGTTTGAGACGTTTTTACGAATATGCCCGGTGGCGCTGACGCTTACCGGGCCTACAGGATGAACCGTAGGGCGGGATCGCTGCGCGCCACCCGCCATCTTCGTTAAATATATCCTGTTAGTACAGCGCTTTACCGCTGCTGTCTTTCACGTTGGTTTTCCATGCAGCACGGATCTGCTCAACCACGCTGTCTGGCAGGCTGGCGTAATCCAGATCGTTAGCCTGTTTGCCGCCATTTTTATATGCCCAGTCGAAGAACTTCAGCA
Organism: Enterobacter cloacae complex sp. P18RS; assembly: GCF_014982105.1. Lineage (NCBI taxonomy): Bacteria > Pseudomonadati > Pseudomonadota > Gammaproteobacteria > Enterobacterales > Enterobacteriaceae > Enterobacter > Enterobacter cloacae complex sp. P18RS. The sequence continues at coordinate 264,064 of NZ_JADCKV010000014.1, forward strand.
CTTCAGCACCCTGCTCAGGTTTCTTCTGCTCTTTGTGGACCAGAATGAAGGTGGTAGACGTGATAGGCCATGCATCGTCGCCTTTCTGGTTGGTCAGGTCCTGCGCGAAGGATTTGCTCCAGTCAGCGCCTTTCGCGGCGTTGGCGAAGTTCTCTTCGGTCGGGCTAACCGGTTTGCCGTCGGCAGAAACCAGTTTGGTGTAAGCCAGGTTGTTCTGCTTAGCGTAAGCGTATTCTACGTAACCGATGGAGCCTGGCAGACGCTGTACGAAGGCTGCGATACCGTCGTTGCCTTTACCGCCCAGACCGGTTGGCCAGTTAACGGTAGAGCCGGAACCGACTTTAGATTTCCACTCTTCGTTCACTTTCGCCAGGTAGCTGGTGAACACGAAAGAGGTACCAGAGCCGTCAGCACGACGAACCACCGCGATATTCTGCGAAGGCAGCTTAACGCCCGGGTTCAGCTTAGTGATGGCTTCGTCATCCCATTTTTTGATTTTGCCCAGGTAGATGTCACCCAGGGTTTTGCCGTCCAGCACCAGCTCGCCTGATTTCAGGCCAGGGATGTTAACAGCCAGCACAACGCCGCCGATCACGGTCGGGAACTGGAACAGGCCTTCCTGATTCAGTTTCTCATCAGACAGCGGAGCGTCGGATGCGCCGAAATCAACGGTATTCGCGGTAATTTGTTTTACGCCACCGGAGGAGCCGATACCCTGATAGTTGACCTTGTTACCGGTCTCTTTCTGGTAGGTATCCGCCCATTTGGCATACACCGGCGCAGGGAAGGTTGCACCAGCGCCAGTCAGGCTTGCTGCTGCAAAGGCAGAGAAAGCGCTCATTGATAAGGTCGCGGCGACAACAGTTGCGACAGTGGTACGCATAACTTTCATAATGTCTCCTGCAAGGATTTCGTAAATCATTGTTTAAGTGGCTACGATGAGCAAAATAGGACAAACAGGTGACAGATAAATGTACGAAATATGACAGTTTTATGACAAAGAAAGTTTCACTTAAAGAAAACCAAAAAGATCTTTAATTCTCATCCACTTAAATGGGAACATGACGGCAGGATTTCAGTAATATTTTCTTTATGTGACACTGAAAAAATAGCTGAAAATGACAGGTTGTCATAAAAAAAACTCCACCCGAAGGTGGAGTCTGAAGGAGTTATTCTACGGTAACAGACTTCGCCAGATTTCGCGGCTGATCAACGTCGGTGCCTTTGATCAGCGCGACGTGATAAGCCAGCAGTTGCAGCGGAACGGTATAGAAGATCGGCGCAATCACCTCTTCCACATGCGGCATCTCGATGATATGCATGTTGTCGCTGCTGGCGAAACCGGCATCTTTATCCGCAAAGACGTACAGAACACCACCACGGGCGCGCACTTCTTCGATGTTAGATTTCAGTTTTTCCAGCAGTTCGTTGTTCGGTGCCACCACGATAACCGGCATATCCGCGTCGATCAGCGCCAGCGGGCCATGTTTCAGTTCACCTGCCGCGTAAGCTTCAGCGTGAATGTAAGAGATCTCTTTCAGCTTCAGTGCGCCTTCCAGCGCAATCGGATACTGATCGCCACGCCCCAGGAACAGGGAGTGATGTTTGTCAGAGAAATCTTCCGCCAGCGCCTCAATGCGTTTGTCCTGAGACAGCATCTGCTCGATACGGCTCGGCAGCGCCTGAAGGCCATGCACAATGTCGTGTTCAACGGAGGCATCCAGACCTTTCAGACGCGCCAGTTTCGCCACCAGCATCAGCAGAACGGTTAACTGGGTGGTAAACGCCTTGGTGGAAGCCACGCCAATTTCAGTACCGGCTTTGGTCATCAGCGCCAGATCGGATTCACGTACCAGCGAAGAGCCCGGCACGTTACAGATGGCCAGCGAGCCCAGGTAACCCAACTCTTTAGACAGACGCAGCGCCGCCAGGGTATCAGCCGTTTCGCCAGACTGAGAAAGGGTGATCATCAGGCTGTTACGACGCACCGCAGATTTGCGGTAGCGGAACTCAGACGCGATTTCCACATCACACGGCACGCCCGCCAGGGATTCAAACCAGTAGCGCGAGACCATACCGGAGTTATAAGAGGTACCGCAGGCCACGATCTGAATGTGCTCGACTTTGCCCAGTAGTTCGTTGGCATTGGCGCCCAGCTCACTCAGATCCACTTCGCCGTGGCTGATGCGCCCGGTCAGGGTGTTTTTAATGGCGTTTGGCTGTTCGTAGATCTCTTTCTGCATGTAGTGACGGTAAGCACCTTTGTCGCCCGCGTCGTATTGCAGGTTTGATTCGATCTCCTGACGCTTAACCTGCTCGCCTTTCGTGTCGAATACGGTCACGCTGCGACGTGTCACCTCGGCAATGTCTCCCTCTTCCAGGAAGATAAAGCGACGGGTAACTGGCAGCAGCGCCAGCTGGTCGGAAGCGATAAAGTTTTCACCCATGCCCAGACCAATCACCATCGGACTACCGGAACGCGCGGCCAGCAGCGTGGACGGGTCGCGGGAATCCATGATCACCGTACCGTAAGCACCACGCAGCTGAGGGATAGCGCGCAGCACCGCATCACGCAGTGTACCGCCCTTTGCCAGCTCCCAGTGCACCAGGTGAGCAATCACTTCGGTGTCGGTTTCAGAGACGAAGGTATAGCCGCGCGCTTTCAGTTCTTCACGCAGCGGTTCGTGGTTTTCGATAATGCCGTTATGCACCACCACAATGTGTTCAGACACATGCGGGTGTGCGTTGCCTTCAGATGGCTCACCGTGGGTCGCCCAGCGGGTATGTGCAATACCGGTGCCACCGTGCAGCGGATGTTCTTCCGCAGCCTGGGCCAGCATCTGCACTTTACCGAGACGACGCAGACGGGTCATATGACCTTCTGCATCGACCACAGCCAGACCGGCTGAGTCGTAACCACGGTATTCCAGACGACGTAAACCTTCGAGAAGGATTTCAGCAATATCACGCTGCGCAACTGCGCCAACAATTCCACACATAGTTAGATTTCCTGATTATGGCGTTATGCCATGCGTTGTCGCTGACCTGTATTTGCCCTTTCCGGGCGCCCCGAGCCTTGTAGAGAGTGGGGTTATTTTTATGGGTACTGCTTGTGGGGGGAGATATATATTTATCTCCTCTCCCGGGTTTGCCTGATGTCGGCTACGCCTTATCAGGCCTACTCAATCGTAGGGCGGGTAAGCATAGCGCCACCCGCCTTGTTGTTACTTCTTCTTCACCGGGCGTTTCCAGCCCTGCTTGCTGACCTGCGGCACACGGCTTAACACCAGCTCGTTCTCGGCCACATCGCGCGTAACGGTTGTCCCGGCGGCAATGGTCACGCCTTTGCCCACGGTGACAGGCGCCACCAGCTGGGTATCGGAGCCTACAAACACATCATCACCGATGATGGTTTTAAACTTATTGGCACCGTCATAGTTACAGGTGATGGTTCCAGCACCGATGTTTACGTTGTCGCCAATTTCCGCATCGCCCAGATAGGTCAGATGACCGGCTTTCGAGCCCTTACCCAGACGCGCTTTTTTCATTTCCACAAAGTTACCTACGTGAGCGCCTTCCAGCAGCTCAGCGCCCGGGCGCAGACGCGCAAACGGGCCGATGGTACATGCCGCCTCAAGATGGGCATCTTCCACCACGCTGTACGGGCTGATTTCGCAGTCGTCACCGATCACGCTGTTTTTAATCACGCAGCCAGTGCCGATTTTGACGCGGTTGCCCAGCGTGACGTTACCTTCCAGGATAACGTTAGTATCTATTTCAACGTCGCGCCCGTGGGTCAGCGTGCCACGCAGATCGAAACGCGCCGGATCGCGCAGCATAACGCCAGCGAGCAACAGCTTTTCTGCCTGCTCGGACTGATAAATACGCTCCAGGCGAGAAAGCTGGAGACGGTTGTTTACCCCGTCCGTTTCGCTGATGCGAGCCGGGTGAACGGCGGCAATCTCACGCCCTTCCTGGTAAGCCATCGCAATGATGTCGGTGATGTAGTATTCACCCTGCGCGTTGTTATTATTGAGTCTGGACAGCCAGCGCTTCATATCCGCACCGTTCGCAATCAGGATGCCGGTGTTGATCTCCTGAATCTGGCGCTGTTCGTCAGTGGCATCTTTATGCTCAACAATCCCGGTTACCTTGCCGTTTTCACGCGTAATGCGGCCATAGCCGGTTGGATCGTCCAGCACGACGGTCAACAAACCGATGCCGCCCTGCGGTTTGGCTTCACGTAGGCGAGTGAGGGTTTCAACGGAGATCAGCGGGACGTCGCCGTAGAGCATCAGGATATCTTCATCATCAGAGAAGAAGGGTGCAGCCTGCTGCATCGCATGGCCTGTACCCAACTGTTCTGCCTGTAGCACCCAGTTGAGATTGTCATCACGCAGCGTTTTTTTCAGCAGGTCGCCGCCATGTCCATAAACCAGATGCACCTGGCTGGCGCCCAATTCATTCGCTGCATCAATAACATGCTGAACCATTGGCTTTCCTGCCAGCGTGTGGAGCACCTTAGGCAGATCGGAATACATGCGGGTACCTTTGCCTGCGGCAAGGATCACCACGCTCATCGCACTGTTTAACATACGCATCCTGACGGTAGTTTGTGTGAGAAGTAAAAACGTTTGATGCTTAAAATTCTACATCTTTTTCATCATGAATTAAGGCCGAAAAAAAAAGCCAGCCTGGGATCCAGACTGGCTTTTGTGCTTTTCAAGCCGGTGTTACATCGCTTTTTTGGTCAACTCGATAACGCGCAGTTTCGCGATCGCTTTGGCCAGCTCCGCAGACGCCTGAGCGTAATCCACGTCACCATGAGAGCTGCTAATGTGCTCTTCAGCCTTACGCTTCGATTCCAGGGCTCGCGCTTCGTCGAGATCCTGGCCACGTATAGCGGTATCGGCCAGAACGGTCACACTGCCTGGCTGCACTTCAAGAATGCCGCCGGACAGATAGATAAACTCTTCATGACCGAACTGTTTAACGATGCGGATCATACCAGGCTTAATGGCGGTGAGCAGCGGTGCGTGACCCGGGAAAATACCCAGTTCACCTTCACTACCCGTTACCTGGATTTTCTCGACCAGACCAGAGAACATTTGTTGCTCTGCGCTGACGACGTCCAGGTGGTAAGTCATTGCCATATCACCCTCCGATTAAGGCGTTAAAGTTTTTTGGCTTTTTCCACGGCTTCTTCGATGGAACCAACCATGTAGAACGCCTGCTCTGGCAGGTGATCGTATTCGCCTTCCATGATGCCTTTAAAGCCACGGATGGTGTCTTTCAGGGAAACGTATTTACCAGGTGCACCGGTGAATACTTCCGCAACGAAGAACGGCTGGGACAGGAAGCGCTGGATCTTACGCGCACGTGCTACCACCAGTTTGTCTTCTTCAGACAGTTCATCCATACCCAGGATGGCGATGATGTCTTTCAGTTCCTGATAACGTTGCAGCAGGGACTGTACGCCACGCGCGGTGTCGTAGTGCTCCTGGCCAACAACCAGTGGATCCAGCTGACGGCTGGTGGAGTCCAGCGGGTCAACGGCCGGGTAGATACCCAGAGACGCGATCTGACGGCTCAGTACCACGGTTGCATCTAAGTGAGCAAAGGTGGTGGCTGGGGATGGGTCAGTCAAGTCATCCGCAGGAACGTATACCGCCTGAACGGAGGTGATAGAACCGGTTTTGGTAGAGGTGATACGTTCCTGAAGAACACCCATCTCTTCCGCAAGCGTAGGCTGATAACCTACCGCTGAAGGCATACGACCCAGCAGTGCAGATACTTCAGTACCGGCCAGGGTGTAACGGTAGATGTTATCAACGAACAGCAGAACGTCACGACCTTCGTCACGGAACTTCTCAGCCATGGTCAGGCCGGTCAGCGCAACGCGCAGACGGTTTCCTGGTGGCTCATTCATCTGGCCGTAAACCAGGGATACTTTATCCAGAACGTTGGAGTCGGTCATTTCGTGGTAGAAGTCGTTACCCTCACGAGTACGTTCACCCACGCCCGCAAACACGGAGTAACCGGAGTGCTCGATCGCGATGTTACGGATCAGCTCCATCATGTTTACGGTTTTACCTACACCCGCACCACCGAACAGACCGACTTTACCGCCCTTCGCGAACGGACACATCAGGTCGATAACTTTGATGCCGGTTTCCAGCAGTTCCTGAGAGCTGGACAGCTCTTCGTAGGAAGGTGCCGCGCGGTGGATAGCCCAACGCTCTTCTTCACCGATGTCGCCTTTCATGTCGATTGGCTGACCCAATACGTTCATGATACGACCCAGTGTTGCTTTACCTACCGGGACTTCGATCGGGTGCTCAAGGTCTTTTACTTCCAGACCACGACGCAGACCGTCGGAAGAACCCATGGCGATGGTACGCACGATACCGCCGCCGAGCTGCTGCTGAACTTCCAGCACCAGGCTCTCGTTACCATTCTGTACCTCAAGCGCGTCGTACACGCGTGGTACGGCGTCCTGAGGGAACTCGACGTCCACCACGGCGCCGATTACCTGGACAATCTTTCCAGTAGCCATCTTGAATCCTCTACGTAATTCGTAAACCTGGTTAAACCGCGGCGGCCCCCGAGACGATCTCGGTGAGTTCCTGAGTAATGCTGGCCTGACGAGCTTTGTTGTAAACCAACTGCAGCTCTTTAATCAGGCTGCCGCCATTATCGGTCGCGGCTTTCATCGCCACCATTCGTGCGGCCTGCTCGCTGGCCAGGTTTTCTACAACGCCCTGATAAACCTGAGATTCAACGTAACGACGCAGCAGGGTATCCAGCAGCGGTTTCGGATCGGGTTCATACAGGTAATCCCAGGCTTTCTGTTTCAGCTCGTCATCTTCTGATGCCGGTAACGGCAGCATCTGAGTGAGCGTAGGCACCTGAGACATGGTGTTAATAAATTTGTTGCTGACAACGTACAGTCTGTCCAGACGGCCTTCATCGTAGGCCTGCAACATCACTTTAACCGGGCCGATCAGTTCGGACAGGGACGGGTTATCACCCATACCGGTCACCTGAGCGACAATGTTGCCGCCAACGGAGTTAAAGAAAGAGACGCCTTTAGAGCCAATCAGTGCCAGATCGCACTGAACGCCTTTATCGGACCAGCCTTTCATATCCGCCAGCAGTTTTTTGAACAGGTTAATGTTCAAGCCGCCACACAGACCACGGTCAGTCGACACCACCAGGTAGCCCACGCGCTTAACGTCGCGTTCTTCCAGGTAAGGGTGCTTATATTCCAGATTACCGTTCGCAAGGTGACCAATCACTTTGCGCATGGTCTCTGCATAAGGACGGCTGGCCGCCATGCGATCCTGCGATTTACGCATTTTGGAAGCGGCGACCATCTCCATCGCTTTAGTGATCTTTTGCGTGTTCTGGACGCTTGCGATCTTACTACGTATCTCTTTTGCGCCGGCCATGAGCTTCTCCTCAATGCCAGACGGCTTGTCCTGAGACAAGCCGCCGGACGATTACCAGGATTGGGTTGCTTTGAAGGAATCGAGGATAGCTTTCAGCTTGCCTTCGATTTCGTCGTTATAGCCACCGGTCTGGTTGATCTCTTGCATCAGCGGAGCGTGATCACGGTCGACGTAAGCCAGCAGAGCGGCTTCGAAGCTACCGATTTTCGCCAGTTCCACATCTTCGAGGTAACCGCGTTCAGCCGCGAACAGTACCAGGCCCTGCTGAGCAACAGACATTGGCGCGTACTGTTTCTGCTTCAGCAGCTCGGTCACTTTCTGACCGTGGCTCAGCTGTTTACGGGTTGCTTCGTCCAGATCGGATGCGAACTGAGAGAACGCAGCCAGTTCACGATACTGTGCCAGCGCGGTACGGATACCACCGGACAGTTTCTTGATGATCTTGGTCTGAGCAGCACCACCCACACGGGATACGGAGATACCCGGGTTAACCGCCGGACGAATACCGGAGTTAAACAGGTTGGTTTCCAGGAAGATCTGACCATCGGTAATGGAGATTACGTTGGTCGGAACGAACGCAGAAACGTCACCCGCCTGGGTTTCAATGATCGGCAGAGCGGTGAGAGAACCTGTTTTACCCTTCACTTCACCTTTGGTGAAGTTCTCGACGTATTCCGCGTTAACGCGGGAAGCACGCTCCAGCAGACGAGAGTGGAGGTAGAATACGTCGCCCGGGAATGCTTCACGTCCTGGTGGACGACGGAGCAGCAGGGAAACCTGACGATAAGCAACGGCCTGTTTAGACAGGTCATCGTATACGATCAGCGCATCTTCACCGCGGTCACGGAAGTATTCGCCCATTGCGCAACCGGCGTATGGCGCCAGGTATTGCAGTGCAGCAGATTCAGACGCGGTTGCTACCACAACGATGGTGTTAGACAGTGCGCCGTGTTCTTCCAGTTTACGAACCACGTTGGAAATGGTGGACGCTTTCTGGCCGATAGCCACGTACACACATTTGATGCCGGAATCACGCTGGTTGATGATGGCGTCGATTGCCATCGCGGTTTTACCGGTCTGACGGTCACCGATGATCAGTTCACGCTGACCACGACCGATTGGGATCATGGCGTCAACGGACTTATAACCCGTCTGCACTGGCTGATCAACGGACTGACGGTCGATAACGCCTGGTGCGATAACTTCGATTGGGGAGAAGCCATCGTGCTCAACCGGACCTTTACCGTCGATTGGCGCACCCAGGGTGTTAACAACGCGCCCCAGCAGGCCACGGCCAACCGGTACTTCCAGAATACGGCCAGTACACTTAACCTTCATGCCTTCGGCAAGGTCAGCGTATGGACCCATCACAACGGCACCTACGGAGTCGCGCTCCAGGTTCAGTGCGATAGCGTAACGGTTACCCGGCAGGGAAATCATCTCACCCTGCATACAATCGGCCAGGCCGTGGATGCGGATAACACCGTCACTTACAGAAACAATAGTACCTTCGTTGTGAGCTTCACTCACAACATTGAACTGAGCAATGCGCTGCTTGATCAGTTCGCTGATTTCGGTGGAATTCAGTTGCATGCTCCAGTCCCCTTAAGACTGCAAGACGTCTGCAAGGCGCTCAAGACGGCCGCGTACGCTGCCATCAATGACCATATCACCCGAGCGGATGATTACGCCTGCCATTACAGACTTATCGATTTTGCAATTCAGCTTAACTTTGCGTGACAGACGTTTTTCCATCGCGGCGGTGATTTTCGCAAGCTGTTCGTTACTCAGTTCAGTCGCAGAAGTTACTTCAACTTCAGCGGTAGCTTCACTAAGGGCACGTAAGTGCTCAAACTGCTCGAGAACATCCGGGAGCACACGGAGACGACCATTTTCCGCCATCACCTTAATCAGGTTCTGGCCGTTGGCATCCAGTTGCTCTCCGCACACGGCGATAAACGACGCGGCGAGGGTTTCAGGCGCTAACGCACCAGAAAGCAACTCGGCCATTTGTTCGTTTTTCGTCACCTCAGCGGCAAACGCCAGCATATTCTGCCAGCGATCGACATTTTGGTGTTCGACAGCAAAGTCAAAAGCTGCTTTGGCGTAGGGGCGAGCTACCGTAACAAATTCAGACATCAGCCCCTCCCTCCTTACAGTTCAGCGACAAGTTTGTCCACGATGTCGCTGTTAGCAGCTTCATCCACGGAACGTTCGATGATCTTCTCGGCGCCAGCAACAGCCAGAATCGCAACCTGCTTACGCAGTTCTTCACGAGCACGTTTACGCTCAGCTTCAATTTCAGCCTGAGCCTGTGTCACGATCTTAGTACGTTCCTGTTCTGCTTCAGCTTTGGCTTCGTCCAGGATCTGAGAACGGCGTTTGTTAGCCTGTTCAATGATTACCTGAGCTTCAGCTTTCGCTTTTTTCAGCTGGTCTGTCGCGTTGGCCTGTGCAAGGTCCAAATCTTTCTTAGCGCGTTCTGCGGAAGCCAGACCGTCAGCAATTTCTTTCTGACGTTTTTCGATGGCAGCCATTAAAGGCGGCCATACATACTTCATGCAGAACCAGACAAAGAGAATAAACGCGATGGCCTGGCCGAGGATTGTTGCGTTCATGTTCACAGCACAATACCTCTTAAATTTCTGTGGCTTGGGGTTTTAAAACAACTACTACGCGACAGCAAACATCACGTACAGACCCAGACCTACAGCGATCATTGGGATTGCATCCACCAGACCCATAACGATAAAGAACTGAGTACGCAGCAGAGGAATCAGATCAGGTTGACGCGCTGCGCCTTCCAGGAATTTGCCCCCGAGGATGCCGATACCGATCGCAGCACCGATAGCCGCCAGACCCATCATCACAGCGGCAGCCATGTACAGCAGATCCATATTCAGGTTTTCCATGACAGTCTCCAGTTTGTTTCAATTAAAACGTAGTAGTGTTGGTAAAAAATCAGTGCTCTTCAGACGCCATCGACAGATAGACGATCGTCAGAACCATGAAGATAAAGGCTTGCAGCGTAATGATCAGGATGTGGAAAATGGCCCATGGCACATTCAGAATCCACTGTGACCACCACGGCAGAAGACCCGCGATCAGAATGAAAATCAGCTCACCCGCATACATGTTGCCGAACAGTCGCAGACCCAGTGAAACAGGTTTGGACAGCAGGCTAACGCCTTCCAGGATCAGGTTGACCGGAATAAACGCCCAGTGGTTGAACGGCTGCAAGGTAAGCTCTTTCACAAAGCCGCTTACGCCTTTCATTTTGATGCTGTAGAACAGAATGAGGATAAATACGCCCAGCGCCATCGACAGGGTGATGTTCACGTCGGCAGACGGAACCACGCGCAGTGCAGGCAGGCCGAGTACGTGCTCACCGATCCAAGGTAAGAAATCGATAGGCAGGAGGTCCATCAGGTTCATCAGGAAGACCCAAACGAACACGGTCAGGGCCAGCGGAGCAATCAGTTTGCTCTTACCATGGTACATGTCTTTCACGCTGCCATGGACGAAGCCGATGATCATCTCGATGAACGTCTGGAATTTCCCTGGAACACCGCTGGTCGCCTTTTTAGCAACGCTGCGGAACATGGCCAGGAACAGAAGACCCAAAACCACCGAGAAGAACATGGAGTCGATGTTGATCGTCCAGAAGGTGGCCGGGGGGTTATGTGGATCCACCAGCGAGAATGTACGCAGGTCCAGCTGAAGGTTATTCAGATGGTGACCTATGTAATCCTGCGGCGTCATATTTTCTGAAGCCATGATGCCTTTTACCCTTTGTTATTGATTACAGCTGGAGCCAGAACTTGTACCACCAGCACCAAAACCCACGTTGCTATCAGCGGCATGAATACCACTTTCAAAACCGCCAGCGCCATCACCAGTAGAGCAAAGGTCAGCAACACCTTACACACTTCGCCGAGAGCGAAGGACCAGGCCACGCGGCCTTTGGCGGGTGTATGCGCCTGATGACGCCAGGCAAAAATCATAAACAACACGTTTGGCAGAACCACCGCCAAACCTCCGCACGCGGCGGAGATGCCCCAGAAGGGGTCTTTGAGGCTAAACAGCAGTCCACTTGCTATCACAGCCAGAAACTGAATGAACAGAAGCTTACGAGCAACGTTTCTACTCAAGAGCGACACAGACATCACGTTTTTACTCCTGCTCCCTTCGAGGTATGCCGCGTGTCGTATAAAACGTCCTTTAAGGCTCAGAGTCAAGCATCAAAAAGCGGTCAAATTATACGGTGCGTACCCGTGATTTCAAACATTAAGTAGCGAAAAGGTGAATAAATGTTTAAATATTTTTCCCCAGTCCTATTTTTCAACTTTTGACCTAAGTGCCGACCTTCAGGCAAAACTGCAAACAGCGCGGAAACGTTGGTGATAAAGCGTGCACGAGATCACAAAATACACATTTGCGATAAAGTGGTATTTATCAAAGACGTAAAACGATTTATTTCATCTGTATGAAATTAAAGCAAAAAAATCGCAACTATTTTTAAAACAGAGCCGTATACAACAAAAACCTTTTATTGACATTCTTAATAAATATTTAACATTCCATTCTTGTTGCCTTTACCCACTTTTAGCAGGCTGATATTTTCATGGTTGATTATCCTCAGAGTGAACAACTCACTTCAGGTTAACCATAAGAAAACCCATGGTAACAACAAGGTTAAATTAACAACGGCCAAAACAGACGGGATGTGCTGCTTTTTAACACGATCAAAACAGCACAAATTCCACATTTTTTATTAATTTTTAAAAAGTGTTTGGCTTAATTATCACCAGATGACGCTCACCTTCGAGCTGAGGGATCTGAAGTTTCTCAATGGATTCGACAGCAAAACCGTCCGGAAGCTGCTCGATTTCGTCCCCCGGAAGTTGCCCTTTCAGCGCATAAAAACGCCCCTTCTCCGCCGGCAGGTGTTTGCACCAGCTCACCATGTCATTGAGTGACGCAAATGCGCGGCTGATAACGCCGTCAAACGGTGGCTCAGCCGGGAACTCCTCTACCCTGCTCTGCACGGGCGTGATGTTTTCCAGCTTCAGCTCATGCTGGACCTGGCGTAAAAAGCGTACGCGCTTACCCAGGCTGTCCAGCAGCGTGAATTGACTCTCCGGTCGAACAATAGACAACGGAACGCCCGGCAAGCCCGGGCCGGTGCCCACGTCGATAAAACGTTCCCCGTTCAGATATGGCGCCACGACGATGCTATCGAGAATATGGCGAATCAGCATCTCGTTGGGATCGCGTACGGAGGTGAGGTTGTACGATTTATTCCATTTGTTCAGCATATCGACATAGGCCACCAGCTGATTTTTCTGGTGATCGGTGAGCGAAATACCTGCCTGTTCCAGCAGACGAGAGAGTTTATTGAGCACGGTGGATACCTGTTGAGAAACTTAAGTGGCGGGTGGCGCTTCGCTAACCCGCCCTACGGGTTCAGTAGGCCCGGTAAGCGCAGCGCCACCGGGCAATTTTCAGAGCATTACGCGCTGCGGCGCAGCATACCCTGCTTTTTCAGCCACACCAGCAGAATCGAAATCGCAGCAGGTGTGACGCCGGAGATACGTGAGGCCTGGCCAATCGACACAGGTTTGTGATCGTTCAGCTTAGCGATCACTTCGTTGGAAAGGCCCGTCACCTGACGATAGTCCAGCATTTCCGGCAGCAGCGTGTTTTCGTTGCGCTGCTGTTTTTCGATCTCATCCTGCTGACGCGCGATGTAGCCTTCGTATTTCACCTGGATCTCGACCTGTTCAGCCGCTTCCGCGTCTTCAAGGCCCGGCGCGAACGCGGTCAGTTTGACCAGATTCTCGTAAGTGACTTCAGGACGACGCAGCAGATCTTCCCCGCTGGCTTCGCGCGACAGCGGTGCTGTTAAGTGAGCGTTTACTTCGGCAGCGGTTTCCGCCTGCGGATTCACCCAGGTGGTTTTCAGGCGCTGACGTTCCTGTTCGATACGCTCCAGCTTCTCGTTGAAGCGCGCCCAGCGTTCGTCATCCACCAGACCCAATTCACGGCCCACCTCAGTCAGACGCAGATCGGCATTGTCTTCGCGCAGCATCAGGCGATATTCCGCACGAGAAGTAAACATGCGGTACGGTTCTTTGGTCCCCAGCGTGCAGAGATCGTCGACCAGAACGCCCAGGTAAGCCTGAGAACGCGCCGGTGCCCAGCCCTCTTTCTCGGCAGAGAAGCGAGCGGCGTTCAGACCGGCCAGCAACCCTTGTGCGGCAGCTTCTTCGTACCCGGTGGTACCGTTAATCTGGCCTGCGAAGAACAGACCCTGGATGAATTTGCTTTCCAGCGTCGGCTTCAGGTCGCGCGGATCGAAGAAATCGTACTCAATAGCGTAGCCAGGACGAACGATCTTCGCGTTTTCCATGCCCTGCATTGAACGCACAATCTGCATCTGCACGTCGAACGGCAGGCTGGTGGAGATGCCGTTTGGATAAATTTCGTTAGAGGTCAGCCCTTCAGGTTCGAGGAAGATCTGGTGCTGGTTACGATCGGCAAATCGCATCACTTTGTCTTCGATCGACGGGCAATAACGTGGGCCGATCCCTTCGATCACACCGGCGTACATTGGGCTGCGATCGAGGTTATTGCGGATCACGTCATGGGTTTTTTCATTGGTGTGCGTGATGTAGCACGGCACCTGCTGCGGATGCTGAGCCGCATTGCCCATGAACGAGAACACCGGCATCGGATTATCACCGTGCTGTTGCGCCAGCACGCTGAAATCAATGGTGCGCGCGTCAATACGCGGCGGTGTACCGGTTTTCAGGCGGCTGACGCGCAGCGGCAGTTCACGCAGACGACGTGAAAGTGGGATAGACGGCGGATCGCCAGCACGGCCACCGCTGTAGTTATCCAGGCCGATATGAATTTTTCCGTCCAGGAATGTCCCGACGGTCAGCACAACCGCTTTTGCGCGGAACTTGAGCCCCATCTGGGTTACGGCACCCACGACGCGATCGTTCTCGACGATAAGATCTTCAACTGCCTGCTGGAAGATCATCAGGTTCGGCTGGTTCTCCAGCGCGGTGCGCACAGCCTGACGGTAAAGCACGCGGTCTGCCTGTGCGCGGGTCGCACGAACAGCAGGCCCTTTACTCGCGTTTAGTATCCTAAACTGGATGCCTGCATGATCGATCGCTTTCGCCATCAGGCCGCCAAGTGCATCCACTTCTTTTACCAGGTGTCCTTTCCCAATGCCGCCAATCGCCGGATTACAGGACATTTGTCCCAGCGTGTCGATATTGTGTGTCAAAAGCAGGGTCTGCTGACCCATTCGCGCTGCGGCCATTGCGGCCTCAGTGCCTGCGTGACCCCCGCCAATGATGATGACGTCAAAAGGATCCTGATAAAACATGGTGGTCTGCCTCGCGTAAAGCGGTATGAAAATGGATTGAAGCCCGGGCCGTGGATTCTACTCAACTTTAGTCTTTCGAGAAAGCATTGGGATCCCGGGCTATTAAAAAGAAGATCTTTTTATTTAGAGATCTGTTCTATTGTGATCTCTTATTAGGATCGCAGACCTCTGTGGATAAGTCCGATCCCATAAATAAGATCATGCAGTTAGGAAGGATCGTTTGCTGTGAATGATCGGTGATCCTGGACCGTATAAGCTGGGATCAGATCGCCACTTTATACACAGGTCAAAAACTAAACCAACGTTGTTCTTTGGATAACTACGGCTTAATACGAGCTTTTAACCAGAGTTATCCACATCTGATCGCACGATCTTTAATCGTTTTTGAGTAAATTTTTCCATTCCGCGAGCCAGATCTCGGCTGGATCTTCGGGAATATCATGATCGAGGATGTTGATCTTTAGCGTTTCACCCAGCTGTTTTGCTCCGCAGGCGGTCACCGCAGCTTCTACTTTCTCTATGGCGCCACAGAAAGTGTCATATTCACGGCTGCCGATCCCCACAGCGCCAAACCGGACGTTTGACAGATCGGGCTGTTGTTCCAGCAGTTCGTCATATAAAGGATGCAGGTTATCCGGCAGATCGCCCGCGCCGTGCGTGGAGGTGATCAGCAGCCAGACCCCGTCAGTCGGGAGATCTTCCAGCAGCGGTCCGTGCAGCGTTTGTGTAGAAAAGCCCGCATCTTCCAGCTTCTCAGCCAGATGTTCCGCTACATATTCCGCACCGCCCAGGGTGCTGCCGCTGATAAGAGTAATGTCCGCCATTGATCGCTCGCTCAGATAAAGAGGCGGCCATTGTACGCTGTGAACGAGCTGGGATCTACCTGTGGAAAATGTGGGAATGAAATTGCCCGATCACGGGCGGATAGTACGCATGATCGGGTTTTGCAGGGAGATCAGGGTTTCAGTGGACTGAATTTCATCGATTGTTTGGATCTTGTTGATAAGTACCTGCTGGAGGGCGTCAATGGATCGGCACATCACCTTTATAAAGATGCTGTAGTGCCCGGTGGTGTAGTACGCCTCGGTGACTTCATCCAGCGCGTTCAGTTTCTCCAGCGCGGAGGGGTAATCTTTGGCGCTTTTCAGAATAATGCCAATGAAGCAGCAGACGTCGTAGCCAAGTTGCTTCGGGCTGACATCAATGCGTGCGCCGGTGATGATCCCGGCCTGCTTCATTTTCTCGACGCGAACGTGAATGGTCCCCGGGCTGACGCCAAATTGTTTCGCCAGTTCGGCATACGCGGTGCGTGCGTTGGCCATTAGCGCTTCCAGAATGCCGCGGTCCAGATTGTCGATCTGATAATTTTCCATAGGTTTTTCTTATGAAGATTAATGATTCTCTCTATTCTAGCGTCTTATTTTAACGAATCAAAAGTGAAGGCGGCTTTTTGTTGATAGGTTATTGAATTAAGCGCCTGTTCTGTTGCTTAATCAGTATCAACAGGACGCAGGAGTATAAATAATGAAAACCGCTTACATCGCAAAACAACGCCAGATCAGTTTCGTAAAATCCCATTTTTCCCGCCAGCTGGAAGAGAAGCTTGGCCTTATTGAAGTTCAGGCGCCGATTCTGAGCCGCGTGGGTGACGGGACGCAGGATAACTTGTCTGGTTGCGAAAAAGCGGTACAGGTAAAAGTGAAAACACTGCCAGACGCCCAGTTCGAAGTGGTTCATTCCCTGGCGAAGTGGAAGCGTCAAACCCTGGGACAACACGACTTCAGCGCGGGCGAAGGGCTTTACACGCACATGAAAGCCCTTCGCCCCGATGAAGACCGCCTTTCCCCGATTCACTCTGTCTACGTTGACCAGTGGGACTGGGAGCGCGTAATGGGAGATGGCGAGCGTCACGTCGGTACGCTGAAATCCACCGTTGAGGCGATCTACGCCGGGATCAAAGCAACCGAAGCGGCCGTGAGCAAAGAGTTTGGTCTGGCACCGTTCCTGCCGGAAACGATCCACTTTGTTCACAGTCAGGAATTGCTGAGCCGTTTCCCGGATCTGGATGCCAAAGGCCGTGAACGCGCGATCGCCAAAGAGCTGGGCGCGGTATTCCTTATCGGCATTGGCGGGAAATTGTCTGATGGTAAACGTCACGACGTCCGTGCGCCGGATTACGATGACTGGAGCACCGTGGGCGAAAGCGAATATGCCGGTCTGAACGGCGATATTCTGGTCTGGAACCCGGTTCTGGAAGATGCGTTTGAACTCTCTTCGATGGGGATCCGCGTGGATGCTGAAGCACTGAAGCGTCAGCTGGCCGTGACCGGTGATGAAGATCGTCTGCAACTGGAGTGGCACCAGGCACTGCTGCGCGGTGAAATGCCGCAGACCATCGGCGGTGGTATTGGCCAGTCTCGTCTGACCATGCTGCTGCTGCAACTCTCTCACATTGGTCAGGTACAGTGTGGGGTCTGGCCGCAGCAGGTACGTGAGAGCGTCGGTTCTCTTCTTTAATTAACGTCGCCAGCGTCTGAGCAGGCGGCTACGCAACCCGGTATCAAAGCGCCAGATATGATCGAAGATGCGCATGATGCCGGGTTTTCCATGTGCAGACATCGCCACGGCATGGAAACGGTGCTGGTGCACGCGCTGCATCTCCTTCACTTTATTCACGACGTCGTCCGGCAGCCGCTGGGCGATAAAATCGGAAATCACCACCGCATCCGCGTCGTACCAGTCTCCGCCCTGCATGCGCTCAATGATGCTGCGAAAACAGCTGGCCAGATCGGTGCCGCCGCGAAAGCGCTGGCTTAAAAAGCGGATCGCCTGCTCCAGCCCCTGTGGGCTGGTCAGTTCATACCCCACCACTTCGCTGGAAAATAACATGATGTAGCAGCGACGACGATCGGCGAGCGCCACGCGCATCAGGGCCAGGCAGAACGCTTTTGCACACTGTTCATTAAAGCCCCCCATCGATCCGGACGTATCGACGCAAACAATAAATGGGCCGCGCGGTTGCTCATCAAAATCCTGGTGCACCACCGGACGCTGGCTGATCTTCTCGCGCCAGGCTTCGCCATGCAGTCGATAGGTAATGAGCTGTTTTTCCACCAGCCGACGATAAAACTCATACTCCAGTTCGGTCATGCCCAGCGTGCTGAGTTCCGTAGGCAGCAGGCGCAGGATGTCATCGCTTTGCTGTAGCCCGTCCACCTGCTCCGGTACGGTGGAGGGTTCACGTACCAGCGTACGAAAGGTCTCCATCGGCGCATCTTTCTTTGGGACCGACCGGGCCTCCCGGGAACGGCCGAGCTGTTCTGCGAGCTTCATCAGCTCCGGCTGTTGTGCCAGAAAGTCGCCGTACTTCACGATCAGCTGATAATCGCCCCGCTTTAACTGGCCGGCACTCATATCCCAGAGTCGACCGGCGGCGTTTTCATTCTCCACCAGCACCTGTTCTAACTGGCCGCTCAGGGTCATTCGCTCCTGGACTTCACTGAGCAACTGTTCGCGCTCTTCGTCCAGCAACTGCTGATTAAGGGCCGTGGCCTGGACCACAAGGCTCAGACGCCAGCGCTGTAAAAACAGCGTATGCAGGGCGGGAGTAAAGCTGGGGTTGTCCGTGACCAGCGCTCTGGCCTGGCTGGCAAACGGGGAGTGAACGTTATCAAGCAGCGTCAGGGTTTGCTGTAGCTGGGCAATAAACTGCGGTGTTGAAAGCCGCTGGCACTGCTGGTAACCAGCCACTTCCTCTGTCAGTTCCGGCGGGACTTCCGTCTCCTTAAACCGCTGTCGCAGGTTATCGCGCCAGCGGGGCAGATCGTCCGTCATTGCTTTTCGGAGCTTCGGGAATTTTTCAAAGAAGGCCGCCAGCTGCGGTGAAGCGAGCAGGGTAATGACGACCTCTTCGATCAACCCTTCCTCGCTAACCGCCAGCATGACGTTAAGCGTGTCCAGCGTTAGCATTGACGCGCCTGTTTGATCTGCGCGCTGACATCCTGCAAGCTGGCTTCAATGCGACCTAACCAGTCGCTATGGATAAAGAGGCATTTCTGCTGTTCGCTGAAGCGCGTGTGCTGCTGATGCCATTCGTTATCCAGCGCGTCGAGCTGCTGTTTAATCTCCTCCGGAACAGTATCGGAGGCCGTGCCCGGCAGCGCCAGGCGCGATCCCTGAAGGCTGACGTCACGGATCACAAGGTGCTGGCTGCTGTCGACTTCCATCGACAGCGGCTGTGCAAAGCCTATACCGTTGAGTTTACCGCGGATCTCACCGCCTTTATCCAGCCACTGAACCAGCGCAACGCGTTCGATCGTCACGTGCACAACCTGCATATCATGAAGCTTCAGCGGTTGCTGAAGAAGAAGCGTGAGCGAGGCGTCAGTCAGCCCGGCGGGCAGTTCATAGTGCGGTTTACGGGCAAACATCCCGCCAAGACGGTTCACCTTCAGCGCGGTTTTGTCACTTTGCTGCTGCTGGAGCTGAAGGCGACGTTGGGCAATCGCGCCCAGTTGATTAAGCATGGATTGTTGACCCCACGCGTGTCCGGTCATCAAAACGTCCAGCTGCTGTTGCATCAGATTCATCCCTTCTGCGTCGTGCCACAGGCAGTCTTTCAGCAGGATCAGATCGATTGGGGCGACAGCATCGCGGCCGCTAAACAGCGCGCTTGCCTGGAGCAGGCGAATGGCTTTTTTCCAGCGACGATCGGAGACGTACGGCGCGGAGGGCAGCAAATCAAGCTGCTGGCGCAGCATGAAGATCAGCTCAAAAACGGGATCGGGCAGTTTTATCTTGCCGATCTCCTCCTGCCACTGGTGGTATTCCTCGTCCGTGACCTGCAATGACGCTGCCACCGGGTTTTCGTTTTCATCCTGCTGGCTTACCAGCATGGAACGGAAGTTTGATTTATCCTGGACTTTATCCAGCCACAGACGGATCAGCATACGGTCATACAGCGCTTCCAGGCTGCTGTCGGCTTCGGGCAATTCGTTAGACGCGGCCACCAGCAGGCGCATGGGGATCTTCTCTTCGCTGGCGCCGTTACGGAATCGACGTTCGTTAATTGCCGTCAGCAGGGTATTCAGAATGGCCGGGCCGGCTTTCCAGATCTCATCAAGAAAGACGATTTCCGCTTCCGGAAGATAGCCCGCCGTCAGACGTTCATAGCGTCCCTCATCTTTTAGCGCCTGAATGGAGAGTGGGCCGAAAACTTCTTCCGGCGTGGAGAAGCGCGTCATCAAATACTCGAATGCGCGCGCGTTCTGGAAAGCGAATTTGAGGCGGCGTGCGATCAGACTTTTGGCAATGCCCGGCGGGCCCAGCAGAAACACGCTTTCCCCGCTCAGCGCCGCCAGTAAACAGAGGCGAATGGCGTGGCTACGCTCGTAAAGGCCTTTCTCCAGCGCACTGCTGAGGCGGGAAATTCTTTCTGCTAATAAATGTGAGTGAGCCATAATAGTTTTGCATCCTTTCGCCGTCGTGGCGGCTAATTGAAGCGAGTATAGACGTTTCGGTCTGGCCTGGTAATAGGCTGAAGTGCGGCGCTATTTTCTTTGCGCTACATTAATGCGGCTGCATTTAGGGGTACGATTTTGCATTGAATCGTGCATACTGTGCGCTTTTTGTGGGCCAAGGGACTAAGCACACATTTGTTATTCAAACGAAAAGACTAGTCTATGAGCACTGATAATAAGCAATCATTACCCGCAGTAACGCTTGCGGCGATCGGGGTTGTCTACGGTGATATCGGCACCAGCCCGCTTTATACGCTTCGTGAATGTCTGTCCGGTCAGTTTGGTTTTGGTGTAGAGCGTGACGCCGTATTTGGTTTCCTCTCGCTCATCTTCTGGCTGCTGATCCTGGTGGTCTCCCTTAAGTATCTCTCTTTCGTAATGCGGGCTGATAACGCGGGCGAGGGCGGTATTCTGACCCTGATGTCCCTTGCCGGGCGCAATACGTCCGCAAGAATGACCTCCGTGCTGGTCATCATCGGCCTGATTGGCGGCAGCTTCTTCTATGGAGAAGTCGTGATTACGCCGGCGATTTCTGTAATGTCGGCCATAGAGGGGCTGGAGATTGTCGCGCCACAGCTTGATACGTGGGTGGTGCCACTCGCTATTATCGTGCTGACGTTGCTGTTTGCCATACAAAAACACGGTACCGGGCTGGTGGGTAAGCTGTTCGCGCCTATTATGCTGGCCTGGTTCCTGATCCTGGCGGCGCTGGGCTTACGCAGTATTATCGCCAACCCGGATGTCCTGCACGCGCTGAACCCAATGTGGGCGGTGCATTTCTTCCTTGAATATAAAGTGGTGTCGTTTGTGGCGCTGGGCGCGGTGGTGCTGTCCATTACCGGTGTTGAAGCGCTGTATGCAGATATGGGCCACTTCGGGAAACTCCCTATTCGCGTCGCCTGGTTTAGCGTGGTCTTGCCTTCACTGGTGCTGAATTACTTCGGTCAGGGCGCGCTGCTGCTTGCACACCCTGAAGCGATTAAAAACCCGTTCTTCCTGCTGGCGCCGGACTGGGCGCTGGTTCCGATGCTGATCCTGGCGACGCTGGCGACGGTCATTGCCTCTCAGGCTGTCATTTCCGGCGTATTCTCCCTGACGCGTCAGGCCGTGCGTCTGGGATATCTCTCCCCAATGCGCATTATCCATACCTCGGAGATGGAGTCTGGCCAGATCTACATTCCCTTCGTCAACTGGCTGCTCTATTTCGCGGTGGTGATTGTTATCGTCAGCTTTGAGCACTCCAGTAATCTGGCGGCGGCGTACGGTATCGCGGTAACCGGAACGATGGTGTTGACCTCTATTCTCTCCACCACCGTGGCGTACCGTAACTGGCACTGGAATAAGTTCCTCGTGGGGCTGATCCTGGTTGGCTTCCTCTGCATCGACGTGCCGCTGTTCTCTGCGAACCTCGACAAGATTGTCTCCGGCGGCTGGCTGCCGCTGACGCTGGGTCTGGTGATGTTTATTGTGATGACGACGTGGAAGAGCGAACGTTTCCGCCTGCTGCGTCGTATGCACGAGCACGGTAACTCTCTTGAGGCGATGATCGCCTCGCTGGAGAAGTCCCCACCGGTGCGCGTGCCGGGCACGGCGGTGTATATGTCTCGCGCGCTGAACGTGATCCCGTTTGCGCTGATGCATAACCTCAAGCACAACAAAGTGCTGCACGAGCGCGTGATCCTGCTGACGCTGCGTACCGAAGATGCGCCGTACGTTCACAACGTGCGTCGCGTACAGATTGAACAGCTGTCGCCAACCTTCTGGCGCGTGGTGGCAAGCTACGGCTGGCGCGAAACGCCGAACGTGGAAGAGGTGTTCCACCGCTGCGGTCTGGAAGGCCTGAGTTGCCGCATGATGGAGACGTCGTTCTTTATGTCCCACGAGTCGCTGATCATCGGCAAGCGCCCATGGTATCTGCGCCTGCGCGGCAAGCTGTATCTCATTCTGCAACGTAACGCCCTGCGTGCGCCTGACCAGTTTGAGATCCCGCCTAACCGCGTGATTGAGCTGGGGACGCAGGTCGAGATTTAACCCTTCTGAATATGCCGGGTGGCGCTGCGCTTACCCGGCCTACCAGACCCGTAGGCCCGTGCAAGCGTAGCGCCGCCGGGCAATTTTCCTCTATTGCATTTCACTTAGCGAAACGTTTCGACGTTGATCACAAATCCGTTACGTCATGATGGTTTTCTGAACACTTCTGCGGCTACACTGTTTTTAGCGAAACGTTTCGCTAGTGGAGCAAAAAATGAAGAAAGGCACAGTACTCAACTCAGAAATCTCATCGGTGATTTCCCGTCTTGGGCATACCGATACGCTGGTGGTTTGCGATGCAGGCTTACCGGTTCCGCGCAGCACAACCCGTATCGATATGGCGTTAACGCAGGGCGTACCCTCGTTCATGCAGGTACTGGAAGTGGTCACCGCGGAGATGCAGGTTGAGGCGGCCATTCTCGCGGCGGAAATCAAACAACATAATCCGCAACTCCACGAAACGTTGCTCAGCCACATTGAGCAACTGCAACAGCACCAGGGAAACACCATAGAAATTCGTTACACAACGCACGAGCAGTTCAAACAACAAACCGCAGACAGTCAGGCGGTGATTCGCAGCGGGGAGTGCTCCCCGTATGCGAATATCATTCTCTGTGCTGGCGTCACCTTCTGAGGCCATCATGGACGTATTACTGCAACTCAAAGGGATCGATAAGTCGTTCCCGGGCGTAAAAGCCCTCTCCGGTGCGGCGCTGAACGTCTATTCCGGGCGCGTCATGGCGCTGGTGGGCGAAAACGGCGCCGGCAAATCCACCATGATGAAAGTGCTGACCGGTATCTACCAACGCGATGCCGGTTCGCTGCTGTGGCTGGGTAAAGAGACCACCTTTAACGGCCCGAAATCCTCTCAGGAAGCGGGCATCGGCATCATCCACCAGGAGTTGAACCTGATCCCGCAGCTCACCATTGCGGAGAACATCTTCCTCGGCCGTGAGTTCGTGAACCGGTTTGGCAAAATCGACTGGAAAACCATGTATGCCGAAGCGGACAAACTGCTGGCGAAGCTGAATCTGCGCTTTAAGAGCGATCGACTGGTGGGCGACCTTTCCATCGGCGATCAGCAGATGGTGGAAATCGCGAAGGTGCTGAGCTTCGAGTCGAAGGTCATCATTATGGATGAACCGACCGACGCCCTGACCGATACCGAAACCGAATCCCTGTTCCGCGTGATCCGTGAGCTGAAATCCCAGGGCCGCGGCATTGTCTATATCTCACACCGCATGAAAGAGATCTTCGAGATCTGCGACGACGTCACCGTGTTTCGCGATGGGCAGTTTATTGCCGAGCGCGAAGTAGCAACCCTGACCGAAGATACGCTCATCGAAATGATGGTGGGACGTAAGCTCGAAGATCAGTATCCGCATCTGGAGAAAGCGCCGGGAGAAATCCGCCTGAAGGTGGATAATCTCTGCGGGCCGGGCGTGAATGACGTCTCCTTTACCCTGCGCAAGGGCGAGATCCTTGGCGTCGCGGGCCTGATGGGCGCGGGGCGCACCGAACTGATGAAAGTGCTCTATGGCGCACTGCCGCGCACCAGCGGCTACGTTACCCTCGACGGCCATGAGGTGGTCACCCGCTCGCCTCAGGATGGCCTGGCGAACGGCATTGTCTATATTTCCGAAGACCGTAAGCGCGACGGCTTAGTGCTGGGCATGTCGGTGAAAGAGAACATGTCCCTGACGGCGCTAGGCTATTTCAGCCGCAGCGGCGGCAGCCTGAAACACAAAGATGAGCAGCAGGCGGTCAGCGATTTTATCCGTCTCTTTAACGTTAAAACCCCATCGATGGAGCAGGCTATTGGCCTGTTGTCCGGCGGGAATCAGCAGAAAGTGGCGATTGCCCGCGGGCTGATGACGCGCCCAAAAGTGTTGATCCTTGATGAACCTACCCGCGGCGTGGACGTGGGCGCGAAGAAAGAGATCTATCAGCTGATTAACCAGTTCAAGGCCGACGGTCTGAGCATCATTCTGGTCTCTTCCGAGATGCCAGAGGTATTAGGCATGAGCGATCGCATTATCGTCATGCATGAAGGGCATCTCGGCGGTGAATTCACTCGCGAGCAGGCCACCCAGGAAGTTCTGATGGCTGCCGCTGTGGGCAAGCTTAATCGCGTGAATCAGGAGTAAGAAGATGACTACCCAGGCTGTTTCTGGTCGCCGCTATTTCACAAAGGCATGGCTGATGGAACAAAAATCGCTGATTGCCCTGCTGGTGCTGATCGCGATTGTCTCGACCATGAGCCCGAACTTTTTTACCGTCAATAACCTGTTCAACATTCTTCAGCAGACCTCCGTCAACGCCATTATGGCGGTGGGGATGACGCTGGTGATTTTGACCTCGGGTATCGATCTGTCCGTCGGTTCCCTGCTGGCCCTCACCGGCGCGATCGCCGCGTCGATTGTTGGTATTGAGGTCAACGCGCTGGTGGCCGTTGCCGCTGCGCTGGCGGCAGGTGCGGCAATTGGCGCCGTAACCGGCGTGATTGTGGCGAAAGGTCGCGTTCAGGCATTCATCGCCACGCTGGTGATGATGCTGCTGCTGCGCGGTGTGACCATGGTGTACACCAACGGTAGCCCGATTAATACTGGTTTTACCGATAACGCCGATCTGTTTGGCTGGTTCGGTATCGGTCGCCCGCTGGGTGTCCCGACCCCGGTCTGGATCATGGCTATCGTCTTCCTGGCGGCATGGTACATGCTGCACCATACCCGTCTGGGTCGTTATATCTATGCGCTGGGCGGTAACGAAGCGGCAACGCGCCTGTCCGGTATCAGCGTTAATAAAGTCAAAATTATCGTTTACTCCCTGTGCGGCCTGCTGGCGTCTCTGGCGGGCATCATCGAAGTGGCGCGCCTCTCCTCCGCGCAGCCAACGGCGGGTACGGGCTATGAGCTGGATGCCATCGCGGCAGTGGTTCTGGGCGGTACGAGCCTTGCGGGTGGTAAAGGTCGCATTGTTGGGACATTGATCGGCGCACTGATCCTCGGTTTCCTGAATAATGGTTTGAATTTGTTAGGTGTTTCCTCCTATTACCAGATGATCGTTAAGGCAGTGGTGATTTTGCTGGCGGTACTGGTAGACAACAAAAAACAGTAACTGACGACACTACAGGACATCTTAGATATGAACATGAAAAAACTGGCTACCCTGGTTTCTGCTGTCGCGCTGAGCGCAACCGTAAGTGCTAACGCCATGGCGAAGGACACCATCGCGCTGGTTGTCTCTACCCTGAACAACCCGTTCTTCGTCTCTCTGAAGGATGGCGCGCAGAAAGAAGCAGATAAACTGGGCTACAACCTGGTGGTGCTGGATTCTCAGAACAACCCGGCGAAAGAGCTGGCTAACGTTCAGGACTTAACCGTTCGTGGTACCAAAATCCTGCTGATCAACCCAACCGATTCCGACGCGGTCGGTAACGCCGTGAAGATGGCAAACCAGGCGAAGATCCCGGTCATCACCCTTGACCGTCAGGCAACGAAAGGGGATGTGGTCAGCCACATTGCGTCTGATAACGTACTGGGCGGTAAAATCGCCGGTGACTACATCGCGAAGAAAGCAGGTGAAGGCGCGAAAGTGATCGAGTTGCAGGGTATCGCCGGGACTTCCGCAGCCCGTGAACGTGGTGAAGGCTTCCAGCAGGCTGTAGCGGCGCACAAATTCAACGTGCTGGCGAGCCAGCCGGCAGACTTCGACCGTACAAAGGGCCTGAACGTCATGCAGAACCTGCTGACCGCGCATCCTGATGTGCAGGCGGTATTCGCACAGAACGACGAAATGGCGCTCGGTGCGCTGCGTGCGCTCCAGACTGCGGGTAAATCAGATGTGATGGTTGTCGGATTTGACGGCACGCCGGATGGTGAAAAAGCAGTAAATGATGGCAAACTGGCTGCGACCATCGCTCAGCTGCCTGAGCAGATTGGCGCGACTGGCGTGCAAACTGCCGATAAAGTGCTGAAGGGCGAAAAAGTTCAGGCCAAATATCCTGTTGACCTGAAACTGGTCATTAAGCAGTAAAGGCGATTCAGGCAGTCGCTGGCTGCCTGAGGGACACCAAATAAAAGAAAAGTGTGGC
Source organism: Enterobacter cloacae complex sp. P18RS (assembly GCF_014982105.1). Lineage (NCBI taxonomy): Bacteria > Pseudomonadati > Pseudomonadota > Gammaproteobacteria > Enterobacterales > Enterobacteriaceae > Enterobacter > Enterobacter cloacae complex sp. P18RS. The sequence goes on from NZ_JADCKV010000014.1 coordinate 290,560, forward strand.
ATACGCCACCGGGTAATACCGGTGGCGCTCTCAGATGGACACCTCAATACATGAAAACCGCAGGCAACCTCGTCGTCCTTGGCAGTATCAATGCCGATCACATTCTTAACCTTGAAACGTTCCCCACTCCGGGCGAAACCGTCACTGGCAATCAGTATCAGGTGGCGTTCGGCGGTAAGGGCGCAAACCAGGCGGTTGCCGCCGGACGCAGCGGGGCGAATATCGCGTTTATCGCCTGTACGGGTGATGACGATACCGGCGAGCGCGTACGCAAACAGCTGGCAAGCGACAACATCGACATTGCACCCGTCAGCGTGGTTGCAGGGGAATCTACCGGCGTGGCGCTGATTTTCGTCAATGCGGAAGGTGAGAATGTCATCGGTATTCATGCGGGGGCTAATGCCGCGTTAACGACTGAACGCGTCGAAGCGCAGCGTGGAATCATCGCCGGAGCGGAAGCCCTGCTGATGCAGCTGGAGTCACCGGTTGAAAGCGTGCTGGCCGCCGCGAAAATTGCGCATGAAAATCATACGTCTGTCCTACTTAACCCTGCGCCTGCCCGTGTATTATCAGACGAGCTGCTGGCGCTGGTGGATATCATCACCCCGAACGAAACCGAAGCGGAAAAGCTGACGGGTATCCGTGTCGAAAATGATGACGATGCCGCGCGTGCCGCGCTTGCACTGCATGAAAAAGGCATCGGCACCGTAATCATCACCCTCGGCAGCCGTGGGGTGTGGGCTAGCGTCAATGGCGAAGGCCGTCGCGTACCGGGCTTTAAGGTCAAAGCCATTGATACCATCGCCGCAGGAGACACCTTCAACGGTGCGCTGGTAACGGCGCTGCTGGAAGGAAAAGCAATGGATGACGCGATCCGCTTCGCGCATGCCGCCGCTGCGATTGCGGTGACGCGTAAAGGCGCTCAGCCTTCTGTTCCATGGCGTAAAGAGATTGATGAATTCTTAAGTCAGCAGGGGTAACGCTTGGCCACAATGAAAGATGTCGCCCGTATGGCGGGCGTTTCTACCTCGACTGTCTCCCACGTAATCAATAACGATCGCTTCGTCAGCGAGGCGATTCGGGAGAAAGTTGACGCTGCAATTAAAGAACTCAACTATGCGCCGTCTGCGCTGGCCCGCAGCCTGAAGCTCAACCAGACGCGCACCATCGGCATGCTGATCACGGCCAGTACCAACCCTTTTTATTCTGAACTGGTGCGCGGCGTGGAGCGCAGCTGCTTCGAGCGCGGCTACAGCCTGGTGCTGTGCAATACCGAAGGCGATGAGCAGCGCATGAACCGTAACCTGGAAACGCTGATGCAAAAACGCGTCGACGGGCTGCTGCTGCTCTGTACCGAAACGCATCAACCTTCGAAAGAGATCATCCAGCGTTATCCTTCTATTCCCACGGTGATGATGGACTGGGCGCCGTTCGACGGCACCAGCGATCTGATCCAGGATAACTCGCTGCTGGGCGGCGATATGGCGACTCAGCATCTGATCGATAAAGGTCATACCCGCATTGCCTGTATTACCGGCCCGCTGGATAAAACCCCGGCGCGCCTGCGTCTGGAAGGCTATCTTTCGGCCATGGAACGGGCGGGGCTTGCCATTCCTGATGGCTATCGCATCACCGGCGATTTCGAATTTAACGGTGGATTTGAAGCAATGCAGAAACTGCTGGCGCAAGAGCCGCGTCCGCAGGCGGTGTTTATCGGTAACGATGCGATGGCATTCGGAGCATATCAGGCGCTGTATCAGGCGGGATTACGTGTTCCGGACGATATGGCGATCGTCGGTTACGATGATATCGAACTGGCGCGCTACATGACGCCCCCACTGACCACCATCCATCAGCCGAAGGATGAACTGGGCGAGCTGGCCATCGATGTGTTGATCCACCGCATGGCCCAGCCCACGCTGCAACAGCAACGTTTGCAGCTTACTCCTGTTCTGATGGAACGCGGTTCGGTTTAGCCTTCTCTTTGTGACGCTCTTTAATCAGGTTCCGGCCGTCTTTTGGTTTTAACAACATAAAGACCACCGCCGATACCACGGTAAGCGCGCCCATAGTGATAAAGGTATAGTGGAACTGCTCAACGGTATTTGTACCGTCAAACCCTTCATAAAACCGTAGTACCGCCGCGCTCACGGCAACCCCGAGGCTGATCGACAGCTGTTGAGTGACCGCCAGTACGCTGTTGCCGCTGCTGGCATTCTCGTCGGTGAGGTCCGCAAGGGTGATGGTGTTCATCGACGTAAACTGCGTCGACATGGCCATACCCAGCACAAACAGCGGCAGGATCAGCATCCAGATTGGTAACGCCGCAGATTGCAGGGAGAACTGCGCAATCATCAATCCGATAAAGATCGTCACGCCAACCAGCGTCTTACGATAGCCAAACCAGCGCAGCACCTGCGTGACCGTCGATTTTGCCAGAATCGAGCCCATCGCCGTGGGCGCCATCATGCAGCCAGCAATCAGGGCCGGATAGCCGAAACCGACCTGGAGCATCAGCGGCATCAGGAACGGTACGCAGCCCGTGCCCAGACGCGAGGCAATATTGCCCGCGATCCCGACGGAGAACGTTCGGGTGTTAAACAGAGATAAAGAGATAAGCGGTGTCGGATGGCGACGCGCATGACGTATATATAGAAGGAACAGCAGAATACCGCTGAGGATGACGGCCAGCGCCAGCCACGTCGCTACGATTTTCTCGCCAAACAGCTCCATCCCGCTGGAGAACAGGACCAGGCTCAGGCCAAACAGGAAGAAACCACCCATATCGAAGCTGCGTCTTGGCGTGGTGAAGTTCGGCATATATTTGCGGGCATAAATCAGCCCTGCCACACCAATCGGAATATTAATCAGGAAGATCCAGTGCCAGCTAGCCCAGGTCACCAGTACGCCGCCGAGAACCGGGCCAAGTATCGGGCCGACCAGGCCCGGCATAGTCACAAAGTTGAGCACCGGGAGCAGTTCGCTGCGCGGATAGGCGCGTAATAACGCCAGACGCGCGACGGGCATCATCATCGCGCCGCCTATCCCCTGTAGAACGCGGAAGATAACCAGTTCCGTCAGAGAGGTGGAGAGGGCGCAAGCCAGAGAACCGAGCGTGAACAGCGTCACCGCCAGCATGAACACTTTGCGTGTGCCAAAACGATCGGCCAGCCAGCCGCTGACCGGAATAAGCATCGCCACCGTCAGGGTGTAGCTGATGATGGCGGATTGCATCGCCAGCGGGGAGCGGTTAAGGCTTTGGGCTATGGCGGGAAGGGCGGTATTGAGGATAGTGGCATCCAGTGCCTGCATAAAGAACGCCATGGCTGCAATCCACGGCAGTCCGGCCATACTGCGTGCTTTTTTCTCTGTCATTTATTTACCTGCTGGTGGGTTGGCGCGGCCAGCAACGCCTGGCACGCACTCAGGGCTCGCTGCCCGTCGCTCTCCTGAATGGCATCGACTATCGCCTGATGCAGATCCAGCTTCACCACCTCATCCTGCGTGATAGAGGTAAAGTAAGTGTGGTACACAGAATGGAATAAAGAAGCAAAGGAGGTCAGGAAAGGATTTCCGCTCATATTATAGATATGTTCATGCCAGGCCATATCGACCGCTATCCAGCGCTCGCGGTTAAAGTGCTTTTTCAGATCCACCATCTCTTCCATCAAAGTATTGAGCTGCGCTTTTTGCTCGGCTGTGCCGAGCGTGGCGGCAAGCAGGCAGGCCTGAGGCTCAAGACTGCTGCGCATGACCAGAAAGTGATCGACGACCTGATTAAAGTTATCTTCGGTCATCCACCAGGTGAGTAACTCCTGATCGAGAAAGTTCCAGTTTCCCTGAGGCATAACGCGGGTGCCAATGCGCGGGCGTGGAAGCACCATCCCTTTCGCCGTTAATGTTTTTACCGCTTCGCGAACGGCGGTACGGCTAACGCCAAACTGATCTCCCAGCTCCATCTCGCTTGGCAGGATGCTACCTGGAGCATATTTACCCGCTAAGATCAGCTGCGCCAGTTTCTCTGCCAGCACATAGGACAGGTTTTTTTGAGCTGCCAGCTGTTGTGCGCTTAATGGCATCGCTTTTATTCCTTAAATATTGATGCGGTTAATTATGCCATCTCAGGTGTGATTGTGGTTGCAGATACATCAAATAGAACAATTTGTAGCTGGATCTCATCGCTTTTGGTGAAAAAAAACACGGTCAGAAACTTTTTTTAAATTTCCTCTTGTCACTTCAGAAGAACT
>NZ_JADCKV010000015.1:0-63775 GCF_014982105.1 Enterobacter cloacae complex sp. P18RS
CCTCTCCCAAGGGGAGAGGGAACTTTTACACCCTCTCCCCTTGGGAGAGGGCCGGGGTGAGGGGTTACTCTACCAGCATCTTCACCACAACCTTACGCACCTGCGCCGGCGCTCCCGCCGCGCACAGCGGCTTATGCACTTCGCCCGGCCAGAACACGACAAAATCCCCTTCGCTCAGCACCACGGTTTTCTCCTGCTCGCCTTCCGGCAGGAACGCGATGTCTTTGTCCGCCAGCCAGTCGGTGTCCGGCGTACCGTGCGGCAGGGTACTGAAGGTCATCCCTTCCTGACCTTTTAGCACAATCTGAATATCCAGATAGCGCGCATGGTATTCAGCGCGGCGCTCGGCGAACGGCTGGGTCATGTCCTCCGAAACCAGATAAAACAGGCTGTTGCCATTGATGTCGTGCTTACCGGTCGGCGTTGCGTCGGTGACGTGGGCCTTAACGTGCTCAATGGCCTGGCGCAGCTCTTCTGGCAACCAGGACTGGAGATGATGAATATTGCCAATAATCATGATACAACCCTCAGATTAAAACATTGTTTCATTTTTATGTTTTATACGAGAATTGCCTCTTCCATACCAGCCCTTTTTTGACAAGATTTGCGTCAGCGCATGTTTATCGGGAAATGTGTTAATCCACTGTTAATTGCACACAGGCATTTATGCAGTGGTTATGCATAACCTCATTTCATGCACTTTGCACACAGGATCTAACTCACTGAATTTAAAACATAACTCACAAAACCTGTTGGTGTATCACACTTTATCACTTTGGTTATTTCCTTTAAAAATCCATAATTATTTATTGATTTCTCTTAAGTGAAAAATAGTTAACTGTCATTATTGCATAGCTATTCCCGTGACAACATTTTATCCATTAAAATCAACAATATAACTAAATATTTCAAAGCGTGTGATTCTACAAAATAATAACAACTTCAAATATTGCCACCCGTTCCTGCTTAGCTATTCATCCCTTAATAATATGAAATTAATCATTATCTGATACGAATCATGCAATTGAAAATAAACTGCTCAATATCGGTTTTCGCGTGAGCAATGTCACAATAACCATTATTTAAGCGCCTACTATAAATCACGAAATCAATTGAGCTTAGCCGCCATGAAATTAAACACATCACATGGCGCATGCCCTTTTTATTCTGAAAAAAAGTTAAAGGAATAATTATGGAAAAGCATTACGTCGGTTCTGAAATTGGTCAATTGCGTAGCGTTATGCTGCACCGTCCTAATTTAAGTCTGAAACGGTTAACCCCCTCAAACTGTCAGGAGCTGCTATTTGATGACGTGCTCTCGGTTGAACGGGCGGGTGAAGAGCATGACATCTTCGCAAACACGCTGCGCGAGCAGGGTGTGGAAGTCCTGCTGTTGACCGACCTTCTTACGCAAACGCTTGATATTGCTGAAGCAAAAGCCTGGCTTCTTGAAACACAAATCTCCGACTATCGCCTGGGGCCAACCTTTGCCGCCGACGTGCGCGGCTGGCTGGCGGATATGCCGCACCGCGAACTGGCGCGCAGATTAAGCGGCGGATTAACCTACGGTGAAATTCCGGCGGCCATTAAAAATATGGTGGTTGATACCCACACGGCGAATGATTTTATTATGAAGCCGCTGCCGAACCACTTATTTACCCGCGATACCTCCTGCTGGATATATAACGGCGTCTCCATTAATCCGATGGCGAAACCCGCCCGCCAGCGTGAAACCAATAACCTGCGGGCAATATATCGCTGGCACCCCGCATTTGCCGACGGCGAGTTTATTAAGTATTTCGGCGACGAGAATATTAATTACGACCACGCCACTCTGGAAGGCGGCGACGTATTAGTGATTGGCCGCGGAGCGGTACTGATCGGCATGTCCGAGCGCACGACGCCGCAGGGCGTGGAGTTCCTCGCCAACAGCCTGTTTAAACATCGCCAGGCCGAGCGCGTGATTGCCATTGAGCTGCCAAAACACCGCTCCTGCATGCACCTCGACACCGTGATGACCCACATCGACGTGGACACCTTCTCCGTTTATCCGGAAGTGGTGCGCAAGGATGCCCAGTGCTGGACGCTCACCCCGGACGGACGCGGCGGCCTGCTGCGTACCCAGGAAACCGACCTGCTGCACGCCATCGAGAAAGCCCTCGGCATAAACCACGTCCGCCTGATCACCACCGGCGGCGACGCCTTTGAAGCCGAGCGCGAACAGTGGAACGATGCCAACAACGTCCTCACCATCCGCCCGGGCGTGGTGATCGGCTACGAGCGCAACGTCTGGACCAACGAGAAGTACGACAAAGCAGGCATTACCGTGCTGCCTATCCCAGGCGACGAACTGGGACGCGGACGCGGCGGCGCGCGCTGCATGAGCTGCCCACTGGAACGCGACGGAATTTAAAGGAGCCATCATGGAACGAAAACCTACTCTGGTTGTGGCCCTTGGCGGCAACGCGCTGCTCAAGCGCGGCGAGCCGCTGGAAGCGGAGATCCAGCGCCAGAACATCGAGCAGGCCGCCCGCACCATCGCCGGCTTAACGGAACAGTGGCGCGTGGTGCTGGTGCACGGCAACGGCCCGCAGGTCGGACTGCTGGCGCTGCAAAACAGCGCCTACGACAAAGTCACTCCCTACCCGCTGGACGTTCTTGGCGCCGAAAGCCAGGGAATGATCGGCTACATGCTCCAGCAGGCGCTGAAAAACAATCTGCCCCAGCGCGAGGTCAGCGTCCTGCTCACGCAGGTGGAAGTGGACGCCGCCGACCCGGCGTTCAGCAACCCGACCAAGTACATCGGCCCGGTCTACAGCGAAGCCCAGGCTAAAGCGCTGGCCGCGGAAAAAGGCTGGGTGTTTAAGGCCGACGGCAGCTACTTCCGCCGCGTGGTGCCGTCGCCGCAGCCGAAGCGCATCGTCGAGAGTGACGCCATCACGGCGCTGATCCAGCGCGACCACCTGGTGATCTGCAACGGCGGCGGTGGCGTGCCGGTAGTGGAAAACGCCAACGGCTATCGCGGCATTGAGGCGGTGATCGACAAAGACCTCTCCGCCGCCCTGCTGGCGCGCCAGATCGAGGCCGATGCCCTGCTGATCCTCACCGATGCCGACGCGGTGTACCTCGACTGGGGCAAGCCAACCCAGCGTCCGCTGGCGCAGGTGACGCCGGAGCTGCTCAGAGGCATGCAGTTCGACGCCGGATCGATGGGGCCGAAAGTGGCCGCCTGCCGCGAGTTTGTTGAGGCCTGCAACGGCATTGCCGGGATCGGCGCGCTGAATGACGGCGCGGAGATCCTGGCGGGCGAGAAAGGCACATTGATTCGTAACTGAGTCGTTTTCCCCTCACCCTAACCCTCTCCCAAAGGGAGAGGGAATGTACGCCCCCTCTCCCTGCGGGAGAGGGCCGGGGTGAGGGCATCAGACAGCTAAATTTTAAAAAGGATTTCCCCATGACCATTAACCTGAAAAACCGCAACTTCCTGAAACTGCTGGACTACACCCCGGCGGAGATCCAGTACCTGATCGATCTCGCCATCGAGCTGAAGGCCGCCAAAAAAGCCGGACGCGAAAAACAAACCCTGGTCGGGAAAAACATCGCCCTGATCTTTGAAAAAACCTCCACCCGCACCCGCTGCGCCTTCGAAGTGGGTGCGTTCGACCAGGGCGCGCAGGTCACCTACCTCGGCCCAAGCGGATCGCAGATCGGCCACAAAGAGTCGATGAAGGACACCGCGCGCGTGCTGGGCCGCATGTATGACGGCATCGAGTATCGCGGCTACGGCCAGGCCATCGTTGAAGAGCTGGGCGAGTACGCGGGCGTGCCGGTGTGGAACGGCCTGACCGACGAGTTCCACCCCACCCAAATTCTCGCCGATCTGATGACCATGCTGGAGCACTCTCCGGGCAAAACCCTGCCGGAGCTGAGCTTTGCTTATCTCGGCGACGCGCGGAACAACATGGGTAATTCGCTAATGGTCGGCGCGGCCAAAATGGGGATGGATATCCGCCTTGTGGCGCCGAAATCCTTCTGGCCGGAGGCGGGCCTGGTTGAGCAGTGCCGCGCCATCGCCAAAGAGACCGGCGCGCGCATCACCCTCACCGACGACGTGGAGGAAGGCGTGCAGGGCACCGATTTCCTCTACACCGACGTGTGGGTTTCCATGGGTGAGCCGAAGGAGGCCTGGGCCGAGCGCGTCAGCCTGATGAAGCCATATCAGATTAACGCGGACGTGATGAAGGCCACCGGTAACCCGAACGTCAAGTTCATGCACTGCCTGCCAGCGTTCCACAACGAGCACACCAAAGTGGGCCGCGAAATCGAAATGGCGTACGGCCTGAAGGGACTGGAAGTGACGGAAGAGGTCTTCGAATCACCGAACTCCATCGTCTTCGACGAAGCAGAGAACCGCATGCACACCATTAAAGCGGTCATGGTGGCGACACTCGGCGACTAATCACCGCCCGGCGCGCCGCGGGGTGCGCCGGGTTCAGGAGAACATCATGGGCAAGTTCAAGTTTCCCTCCGCTTACACCATTCTCTTTTTTCTGATTGCCGTGGTTGCCGTGCTGACGTGGATTGTTCCGGCCGGGCAGTACCATATGGCAATGAACGAGGCGCTCGGTAAAGAAGTGCCGGTTGCTGGCACCTACGCGCACGTGGCAGCGCACCCGCAGGGGCTGGTTTCGGTGCTGATGGCGCCGATTGCCGGCCTGTACGATCCAGAATCCGGCCAGGCCGGGGCCATCGACGTGGCGCTGTTTATCCTTATCATCGGGGGATTCCTCGGGATCGTCACTAAAACCGGGGCGATAGACGCCGGGATCGAGCGCGTCACCACCCGACTACGCGGCCGCGAAGAGTGGATGATCCCGATCCTGATGGCGCTGTTTGCCGCAGGCGGCACGATTTACGGCATGGCAGAAGAGTCGCTGCCCTTCTATACCTTACTGGTGCCGGTGATGCTGGCGGCGCGGTTCGATCCGGTGGTTGCTGCGTCCACCGTGCTGCTCGGCGCGGGGATCGGCACCCTCGGCTCCACCATCAACCCTTTCGCCACGGTGATCGCCGCCAACGCCGCCGGGATCCCCTTCACCAACGGCATCATGTTGCGCATCGCGCTGCTGGTGATCGGCTGGATCATCTGCGTGGCGTGGGTAATGCGCTATGCCCGCAAGGTGCGCAAGGATCCGTCGCTGTCGATCGTGGCGGATAAGCAGGAAGAGAATCTCGCCCACTTCCTCGGCAACAAGGGCGAGCAGTCGCTGGAGTTTACCCCGGTGCGCAAACTCATCCTGGTGATCTTCGCCCTCGCCTTCGCGGTGATGATCTACGGCGTGGCGGTGCTGGGCTGGTGGATGGCGGAGATCTCGGCGGTGTTCCTCGCCAGCGCGATTATCGTCGGGCTGATCGCCCGCATGAGCGAAGAGGAGCTGACCTCAACCTTTATCAACGGCGCGCGAGATTTGCTGGGCGTCGCGCTGATTATCGGCATCGCGCGCGGTATCGTAGTGATCATGGATAAGGGCATGATTACCCACACCATTTTGCACAGCGCCGAGGGAATGGTCACCGGATTGTCGACGGTGGCGTTCATCAACGTGATGTACTGGCTGGAAGTGGTGCTGTCGTTTCTTGTGCCTTCTTCGTCCGGCCTGGCCGTTCTGACGATGCCGATCATGGCGCCCCTTGCCGATTTCGCTAACGTCAACCGCGACCTGGTGGTTACGGCTTACCAGTCGGCGTCCGGCATCGTTAACCTGATCACTCCCACCTCTGCCGTCGTGATGGGCGGGCTGGCTATCGCCCGCGTGCCCTACGTGCGCTATCTGAAATGGGTCGCGCCGCTGCTGGGGATTTTAACGGTGGTGATTATGGTGGCGTTAAGCCTGGGCGCCCTGTTGTAATTTGCCGGATGGCGCTGCGCTTATCCGGCCTACGGATCGGTGCGGTGCCACCGGTTATTTCGGGAACTGATATGGGAACTATGATGGATTACGAAGAGTACTCTCCCAAAGAGCAACTACAGCTAACGGTCTGCCAGCGTCTGATCGCGGAAAAGAGCTATCTCTCCCAGGAGGAGATCCGCCGCGACTTACAGGAGCGGGGTTTTGAGACCATCAGCCAGTCCACCGTTTCACGTCTGCTCAAGTTGCTCGGTGTCATAAAAATTCGCAATGCCAAAGGGCTAAAGATTTATTCGCTGAATCCCCAGCTGCGCCCGGCCCCCGACGCGGCGCGTACCGTCTCTGAAATGGTGGTGAGCGTGGAGCACAACAGCGAATTTATCCTTATCCATACCGTCGCCGGATATGGCCGCGCGGTGGCGCGTATTCTGGATTATCACCAGTTACCGGAAATTTTAGGCGTGGTGGCCGGAAGCAGTATTGTCTGGGTCGCGCCCCGCGTGGTGAAGCGCACCGCGCTGGTGCATAAGCAAATTAATTATTTACTCAGAACGCATTAATATTCATAAAGAACCGTTTGCATTGAGTAAAGCGTGCATTAAATCGCTTGATCCCAAAAGCGAGCTGCGTATAATGCCCGACAATTTGCCGGGAGGAAGCATGGTCAAGCGTGTACGACATATCGTCTTACCGCGTCTGAAATCAGACGCTGGCCTGCCGTTTTTCTTCCCGTTGCTAAACCTATTCCCAGAGCCCCTCATTTGAGGGGCTTTTTTTTGCCCGGCGTCAGGAGATAAACATGAATCCGCTTTATCAAAAACACATCATTTCCATAAACGACCTCAGCCGCGAAGAGCTGGAACTGGTTCTGGAAACCGCGGCAAAACTGAAGGCCAATCCGCAACCGGAGCTGCTGAAGCACAAGGTGATTGCGAGCTGCTTCTTCGAGGCCTCCACCCGCACCCGCCTCTCCTTTGAAACCTCCATGCACCGCCTCGGGGCGAGCGTGGTGGGCTTCTCGGACAGCAGCAACACGTCGCTGGGCAAAAAAGGCGAGACCCTGGCGGATACCATTTCGGTTATCAGTACCTACGTGGACGCGATTGTGATGCGCCACCCGCAGGAGGGCGCGGCGCGCCTGGCGACCGAGTTTTCCGGCGGCATTCCGGTGCTGAACGCCGGTGACGGTGCCAACCAGCACCCGACGCAGACCCTGCTGGATCTGTTCACCATTCGGGAGACGCAGGGCACGCTTGAGAACCTGAACATCGCCATGGTCGGCGACCTGAAATATGGCCGCACCGTCCACTCCCTGACCCAGGCGCTGGCGAAATTTAACGGCAACCGCTTCTTCTTCATCGCGCCGGACGCGCTGGCGATGCCGCAGTACATTCTCGATATGCTGGACGAAAAAGGCATCGCGTGGAGCCTGCACGCCAGCATCGAAGAGGTGATGGGCAACGTGGATATTCTCTACATGACCCGCGTGCAGAAAGAGCGTCTTGACCCATCCGAGTACGCCAACGTGAAGGCGCAGTTCGTGCTGCGCGCCAGCGACCTCGAGGGCGCGCGCGACAACATGAAGGTGCTGCACCCGCTGCCGCGCATCGATGAGATCACCACAGACGTGGATAAAACGCCGCACGCCTGGTACTTCCAGCAGGCCGGAAACGGCATCTTCGCCCGCCAGGCGTTACTGGCACTGGTTCTGAATCGCGAATTAGCTCTGTAAGGGGAGACGACCATGACACACGATAACAAACTCCAGGTTGAAGCCATCAAGTGTGGCACCGTGATTGACCACATCCCTGCGCAGGTGGGCTTTAAGCTGCTGACGCTGTTCAAACTGACTGAAACCGACCAGCGCATCACCATCGGCCTGAACCTGCCGTCGGGCGAAATGGGCCGTAAAGACCTGATCAAGATCGAGAACACTTTCCTGACCGACGAGCAGGTCAACCAGCTGTCTCTGTACGCGCCGGACGCCACGGTTAACCGCATCGACGATTACGACGTGGTGGGCAAATCCCGCCCAAGCCTGCCGGATCGCATCGAAAGCGTGCTGGTCTGCCCGAACAGCAACTGCATCAGTCATGCTGAGCCGGTTTCCTCCAGTTTCGCAGTGAAAAAACGCGCCAATGACATTGCACTCAAATGCAAATACTGCGAAAAAGAGTTTTCTCATTATGTGGTGCTGGCCAACTAATTGAGGTTGGTAATGAAATCCCGGCTGTTATAATGGCCGGGAACATTCTTAACGCTGTAATTCTGGAGAAAAAATGAGCAAAGTACTCGCGACGGAAAATGCACCAGCGGCTATCGGCCCATACGTTCAGGGCGTTGATCTGGGCAGCATGATCATCACTTCTGGTCAGATCCCGGTGAACCCAAAAACCGGTGAAGTGCCAGCCGACGTAGCGGCGCAGGCGCGTCAGTCGCTGGAAAACGTGCAGGCGATCGTCGAATCTGCCGGCCTGAAAGTGGGCGATATCGTCAAAACCACCGTATTCGTGAAAGATCTGAACGATTTCGCCACCGTTAACGCCACTTATGAAGCGTTCTTCACCGAGCACAACGCCAACTTCCCGGCGCGCTCCTGTGTGGAAGTGGCGCGTCTGCCAAAAGACGTAAAAATTGAAATTGAAGCGATTGCCGTACGTCGCTAATTTATTTCAATAAAGAGAAGGCAGCTCAGGCTGCCTTTTTTATTGCGACCATTTTTACTCTCTCCAGGCAATGACGCATCCCCCACTCCATTAATAGACTGACGCTGCCTTGTTATATTCTAATTAATGGATGAAGAATGAAACTCTCTAAGATCGCGCTGGCCATTGCCACATTAGCGGTTGCGTCTTCCGCACTTGCACACGGATATATAGAATCCCCCGCCAGCCGCGCTTATATGTGTAAGCTCGGCCAGAATATTGACTGTGGCTCTGTACAATATGAACCGCAGAGCGTAGAAAAGACCTCCGGCTTCCCGACGGGCGCAATGCCGCCTGACGGCCAGCTTGCCAGCGCCGGTATTGCCAGCTACTCCCAGCTTGATAAGCAGAGCCTGAACGCCTGGACTAAAAGCCCCATGACGGCAGGCCCGCATGAATTTGTCTGGCACCATACCGCGCCGCATAAAACCGCCAACTGGCGTTATTACATCACCAAACAAAACTGGGACCCCAATAAACCGCTGACCCGTGACCAGTTCGAATTAACGCCGTTCTGTACTATTAACGGGAATGGTCAGGCACCGTCCATGACAAAATCCATGACCTGTAATGTCCCGGAACGTACGGGCTACCAGGTTATTTATGGCGTGTGGGAAATTGCGGATACCACAAACAGTTTCTATCAGGCCATTGACGTTGATTTCGGTAACGGCGGCAACGTCACGCCGGACGATACCCCAGCGGTAATATCCCAGTGGAGTAAAACCCTGAGCGGACAGATTGCCGGGAATAACCTGAACGTGGGCGATAAAGTGATTGCACGCTTCTTCGACGCCAACGGGGAAGTTGCCGCCCTGCGTACTGAAATGACCATCGGCTCTTCAGAACAAGGCGACGCTAACCAGTGGTCCTACGATCTGGCGCAGAAGATCAACACCGCTCATAGCGATGTCCGCGTCGGTGTGAAAGATGAAGCCGGTGAAATCAGCCCGATTCACGGCGCCAACAGCGTATTCGTGAAAGACGGCAGCACGCTGAGATCCGTTGCCATCTCTTATGAAGAGCAAAAGGCGCAGGTGAGCGAGACCATCGCCGTTTCCGATCTGCAATACAGCAAAATCGAACATGGCAATGTGATTGTGACCTTCCATGTGAACACGCAGGGTGACGTTAATTTTGAAGCGCACGTGATGAACCACCACGGTGCCGAAAAAGGTTACCTGAAGCAGGATATGAATAACGTCAATCAAAACGTGACCATGACGCTGACTGACGTCACGGCGGGCCACCATATGCTGAAATACTACGCCACCAACAAAGACGGCACCCTGTTCGCGCAGGACGTGCTAAACCTGATGCTGGAAAGCGACGCGGCGGACAGCAGCGGCCCGCATGACTTTATCTTCCCGGACAGCATTGCCTCCTACAAACCGGGCACCGTGGTGTTACAGCCTAAAAACGGTAAGACCTACGAGTGTAAACCGTTCCCGTATAGCGGCTACTGCGTGCAGTACAGCCCAACCGCAAACCAGTTTGAGCCGGGCGTGGGCGCGCACTGGAAAGAGGCGTGGGTGCTGAAGAACTGAGTTGCCTTCACGCCCGGCGGCACTTCGTTTGCCGGGCCTACACGTCACGTAGGCCCGGTAAGCGTAGCGCCACCGGGCGCATTTGTTACTGATTCCGCGTCGCCCTAAGCAGCGTCTCCAGCGGGTACACCGCCGCAATCACCACCTCGTCCTGGATCGTCGCCGCGTTATCCAGTTCGCTCTGGATCGACGCGATCTCGTTGTCGTCCAGCGTGCCCTGACGCGCCACCAGATCCGTCAGCCTCAGGCCAATCGAGGCCAGTTTATCCACCTCCTGGATCACCGGCTTAATGGCCTTCAGCTGATAGCTGTTTTCACTCAAGGCCAGCGCATCGCTGGTGTTGTTCTGCCAGCGGTTAAAGACGTGGCGCAGCGCGTCGGCGCTTTCCGTGTCTTCCGCGTCGCTCACCAGACGGTCCGCCCATTTATTCATCTGACGCACGGTCGCACTTTCCGCGTTTAGCGCGTCAGCGAGCCGGTTGAGCGGCTCAAACTGATGATAGTTTCCGGCCTGGAACTTAAGATGCTGGCGGGTGTAATACTGCGCCGGTTCAAGCGCCTGGGCGAGAATTTGCAGCGGCAGGGTATCCGCATTGTTGGCGAGGCGCGTGAACTGCACCTGCTGCTGGGTATGCTGCTGTAGTCCAGCCGACACCGTGGACCAACTGTCCATCGCCTGGAGCCGGGTATACATGTTGTCAATGTCGTTGACGTCCTTTGCCGACCATAGCCGCTCCGCCACCGCAAAGGCGCGCGGCCACAGACGGATATCCAGCACCGGCGCGACCACGTTTTCCGCCCACAGCGCGGCTTCACCGCCGAGCAGATTGGCCTCGTTCGCCGGGTCCGGCACCACCGGCGGTATGCCTTTTGGCACCGCGTCCAGACGCGTGCCGTCGATCGGGTAGCGGGCGTTACCCACCAGGAAATAGCCGCTGAGCTTATCGTTCTCAACAGAAACGACCGGACGCGTTTCACCCATCCAGGTATCAACGGTAAACGTTACCTGGTTGTCGTCCCGCCACTGAATGTTATCCACCGCCCGACGCGATTTCCCGGCAAAATCAATAAATCCACGCCACCCGGCATCGCCTTTCACCAGCGTAAAGCTGCCTTCCACCGGCTTGCCTTTCAGACGCGGCATGGAGAAAGCCCAGCTCTGGACGCTGTCGGTGTCCGCTATCACATCCACGCCGTTCAGCCCCTGCGGCACAATTTCATTGCGGTAGTGGTAGGCGGTGGATTGCGGCTGATCGAGGTAGAAACCGGTTGAGAGAATGCCCTTATAACCGTTCTGCGCCACCAGCCCCAGCGCGTCCTGTCCCTGCCAGGACTGGATCAGAATGCTTTTCGGCAGATCGGGATGGTAGATCTCATCCCAGCCAACCATCTGCCGGTGGTGCTTCTCAAGGATCGTCTCCAGCTTGCGGTTGAAATACGCCTGCAACGCGTGGCTGTCCGCCAGTTTGTTGTCACGCATAAACGTCTGGATCGCAGCGTTCGCTTTCCACTGGCTGTCGTCAACCTCATCGCCGCCAATATGCAGATACGGATCCGGGAAGATCGCCGCCAGTTCGCTGACCATCGCGTCGGCAAAGGTATAAGTTGCCTCTTTGGTTGGATCCAGCACCGGCTTCAGCACGCCCCAGTGGCGCTCCATGGCGTACGGCCCCGGCGCGCTCATCAGCTCCGGGTAGGCGACGGCAATCGCCGAGGCGTGGCCCGGCATATCAATTTCCGGCACCACGCGTATGCCGCGCTCGGTAGCGTAACGCACAATCTCGCGCATCTGCTCCGGGGTGTAGAACAGCCCATCGCTGGCAAGCTGGGTTAATTTTGGATAACGTTTCGAGGTAAAGCGCCAGCCCTGATCGTCCGTCAAATGCCAGTGCAGGACGTTGAGTTTGGCCGCGGCCATGCCGTCGATCTGGCGTTTAATATCCGGAATCGGGAGGAAGTGGCGCGCCGAATCGAGCAGCAGCCCGCGCCACGGGAAGCGCGGCGAATCTTCAATGGTCACCCACGGGATCGAGGTGTTTTCGGCGCCGTTCTGCATCAGCTGAAGCAAGGTTTCCATGGCGCGCAGCGCGCCAAAGCGGGTGTTGGCGGAGATGTTTACGCCGTTGGCGTCCACCGTGAGTTTATAGCTCTCATCGCTGTCAGGCAGCGGCTGCGGCTTCACCTTTTTGGCGATGGCGATGCGGATGGTCGGCTTGTCAGGTTTTTCGGCCTGCGGCTGTAGCGTCCAGCCGGTTTGCAGCGCAATGCGCTGGCGCAGGCGGTTGACCGCATCCCCCAGATCGTCGCCGCTGACGCTCACAGAGAGTTGATTGTTAAGCACCAGCGCGCCCTGAGTGGTCGGGCGTTCAACCTTCGCAGGCCAGGGCATTAAGGGAAGGTCGCCTGCCGGGGCGGCAAAGGCGGAGGCGCCGAGCATGAGCCCGGCGGTTAAGAGGCTGTACCGTAACATGAATGTTCCTTATCTGACGGGCCAAATACAGGCAAAACATTCTGTTAACATGCGCTCAAATTGTCGTCAAGCGAATGCGCCGACGGAGATCACAGGTTGTTGAATTTGGGAGGAAAGCCAGCTGCCGGGTGGCGGCTTCGCCTTACCCGGCCTACGTTCGGATCGTAGGCCCGGTAAGCGCAGCGCCACCGGGCTTGCCGTTACTGCCATCCATACCGGCGCGCATAGAACCCTTTCACCATCTGCGTCAGCACCATGTAGCCCGCGAGGATCGCCACCAGCCACGGGAAGTAGCTCAGCGGCAGCGCCTGAAGTTGCAGGTAGCTTGCCAGCGGCGAGAACGGCAGCGCGATCCCGAGCGCCATCACAATCCCCGTCATCACAATCAGCGGCCACGCGGCACGGCTCTGGATGAACGGAATACGACGGGTGCGGATCATGTGCACAATCAGCGTCTGAGACAGCAGTCCCACCACGAACCAGCCGGACTGGAACAGCGTCTGGTGTTCTGGCGTATTCGCATGGAACACAAACCACATCAGGCAGAAGGTCAGAATGTCGAAGATAGAGCTGATCGGCCCAAAGAACAGCATAAAGCGCCCCAGATCGGCGGGGTTCCAGCGCTGCGGCTTCTGGATCTGCTCGTCGTCCACGTTATCAAACGGGATCGCCACCTGAGAGACATCGTACATCAGGTTCTGGATCAGCAGGTGCAGCGGCAGCATCGGCAGAAACGGCAGAAACGCGCTCGCCACCAGCACGCTGAAGACGTTGCCGAAGTTGGAGCTGGCGGTCATTTTGATGTATTTGAGCATATTGGCGAAGGTGCGACGCCCTTCGATGACGCCCTCTTCCAGCACCATCAGGCTCTTTTCCAGCAGAATGATATCCGCCGCTTCACGGGCAATATCCACCGCGCCGTCCACGGAGATACCGATATCCGCCGCACGCAGGGCTGGCGCATCATTGATGCCGTCGCCCATAAAGCCCACTACGTGCCCTTCGCGACGCAGCAGAGTGACGATGCGCTCTTTATGCAGCGGCGTCAGGCGGGCAAACAGCGTGGTGCGTTGGGCAAGCTCGGCCAGCTCATCGTCGGACAGGTGCTCAATGTCGCTCCCCACGACGACGTCGCCCGCGTCCAGGCCGACTTCGTGGCACACTTTGGCCGCCACCAGCTCGCTGTCGCCGGTGAGGATTTTGACGGTGATACCGCTCGCTTTCAGCGCTTTTAGCGCCGGCGCGGTGGTCTCTTTCGGCGGATCGAGGAATGCGATGTAACCTTCGAGGATCAAATCGGATTCATCGATACGCTGGTAGTCACCTTCCCGCGCAGGCAGGAACTTGCTGGCTACTGCCACCACGCGCAGCCCCTGACAGTTCAGGTTATCGGTGACGCGTTTGATGCGGCGCAGCATGGTCTCATCCAACGGCACGATCTCGCCGTTATGGCGCACCTGCGTGGAAACATTCAGGATCTCCTGCAATGCCCCTTTGCAGATCAGCTGATGTACGTCCGCCTGCTCGCTGACCACCACCGACATGCGGCGGCGCTCGAAGTCGAACGGGATTTCATCCACCTTCTGCCAGCGACCGGAGAGCGTGCGGGCAGACTCCTCGTCCACCCCTTCCAGCACCGCCACGTCGAGCAGGTTTTTCAGCCCGGTCTGATAGTGGCTGTTCAGCCAGGCGCTGTGGAGCACGCGCTCGCTGGTTTTTCCGGCGATGTCGGTGTGGTTCTCCAGCACGATTTTGTCCTGCGTCAGGGTGCCGGTTTTATCGGTGCAAAGGATGTCCATCGCGCCAAAGTTCTGGATGGCGTCGAGGTGTTTAACGATCACCTTTTGTTTAGAGAGTTTGACCGCCCCGCGCGCCAGCGTGGACGTGACAATCATCGGCAGCATTTCCGGCGTTAAGCCAACGGCCACGGAGAGCGCGAACAGCGCCGCTTCCCACCAGTCGCCTTTGGTGTAGCCGTTGATCAGCAGGACAATCGGCGTCATGACCATCATAAAGCGGATCAGCAGCATGCTGACGCGGCCAATGCCTTTCTGGAACGCATTCGGCTCGCTCTCCTGCTCGCTGACGCGTCCGGCAAGCTGTCCAAACCAGGTATTGCCGCCGGTGGCGGTGACAATCGCCTGCGCGGTGCCGCTGACCACCGTGGTGCCCATAAAGCACAGGGTGTCGCACTCCAGCGGGTTCATCTGCTGCGGATCGCGGGTCCGCGCTACCTTCTCTACGGGCAGGGACTCACCGGTGAGTGACGCCTGCGCGACGAACAGATCCCGCGCCTGGATGACGCGTAAATCCGCCGGGATCATGTCCCCCGCCGCCAGCTTCACCAGATCGCCCGGCACCAGCTGGTCAATGGGAAGCTCAATCCAGGCGTTTTCGCCGAGGTCGTTAATCACGCGCGACACGGTGGCGGTGTTGCTGACCATCGCTTTCAGGGCGTCCGCCGCTTTGGTGGAGCGCGCTTCCTGAATAAAGTTCAGCAGCGTGGAGATGCCCACCATCAGGGCAATCACGCCTGCGGCAAACAGATCTTCAGTGGCGTAAGAGATAATCCCGAGCACCGTCAGCAGCAGGTTGAACGGATTGCGGTAGCAGAGCCACAGGTGGACCCACCAGGGAGAGGGTTTCTGCGCCGGGATCTGGTTATCGCCATGTTCCGCGCGGATTTTTAACACTTCTTGCGCGTTCAGCCCTTCCGGGTGGCCGCCAAAGGCGCGCCAGACTTCATTTTCATCCATCGCCGCCACGTTCAGGCAGCGCTCGGTCAGGGAAGCGGGGATTGCCGCTCCCGCCATGGTGTTGGCATTTGGCAGCGGATCGCGCGCAATCAGGCGATGTGGCAGGTGACGGCTCAGCAGCGCTTGCAGCTGCCGGGTGATATTCTTCAGCATAGTCATTCCCCCGCATCCGCAAAGGCGGACGCAGTTTTCCCGCAGGCGTGGCAAAGCCGTACCTGTCAGGCACTTAATTTATCAAGCAGGAACGTATGAACGTTGCTGCCTCACGCCGGTGAGACAGTAAAAGGCTGGCTTACCGGAAAGAAGGTTTTCTCCTGGTCAGGAGAGGTGTGGGATCGGGATCCATGTGGCCTCCGGTAAGTAAAAAGTTGGGTATCGGCACGCAGTATAGTGATTTATCCATACCGTTTGTGACTAATCGGGCGGTATTATAACGCCCTGCAAATAAACCGAACGTAAACCAGACTTTGCCCATAGCGAATTCGCAGGATAGCATTAGGCTCAATTGATTATTTTATCGTTGTTACAGGGAATACAGCATGCAGAACCGCCTTACGATTAAAGATATCGCGCGTTTAAGCGGCGTGGGGAAATCGACTGTCTCACGCGTGCTGAACAACGAAAGCGGTGTCAGCGAGCGCACACGCGAGCGCGTCGAGGCGGTGATGAATCAGCACGGTTTTTCCCCTTCCCGCTCCGCGCGCGCCATGCGCGGGCAGAGCGATAAAGTGGTCGCCATTATTGTCTCGCGTCTGGATTCCCTCTCCGAAAACCTTGCCGTACAGACGATGCTGCCCGCGTTCTACGAGCAGGGCTACGATCCGATCATGATGGAGAGCAAGTTCTCCGCGCAAATGGTGGAGGAGCATCTCGGCATGCTTCAGCGCCGTAATATTGATGGGGTGGTGCTGTTCGGATTTACCGGCCTAAAAGAGGACGTGCTTAAACCCTGGCAGCCGTCACTGGTGCTGCTGGCGCGCGACGCCAGCGGGTTTGCCTCTGTCTGTTACGATGACGAAGGGGCGATCGTGATCCTGATGCAGCGCCTGTATGAACAGGGCCATCGGCATATTAGCTATCTCGGCGTGCCGCATGCCGACATCACCACCGGCAAGCGTCGCCACGAAGCGTACCTGGCGTTTTGTAAAAAACACAATCTCCCCGCCGTGGCCGCGCTGCCTGGTCTGGGTATGAAACAGGGATATGAACAGGTCGCCAGCGTGCTGACGTCACAAACCACCGCCCTGGTATGCGCCACGGATACCCTTGCATTGGGTGCGAGCAAATATTTGCAGGAGCAGCGCATCGGGGAACTGCAATTAGCGAGCGTGGGAAGCACGCCGCTGATGAAGTTCTTACACCCGGAGATTATCAGCGTTGATCCGGGTTACGCCGAGTCTGGCCGGCAGGCTGCCGCGCAGCTGATCGAGCAGATTACCGGGCGTACCGAGCCCCGTCAGATCGTTATTCCAGCCCATCTCTCATAATTCTTTTGAATAGATTATTGTGATCTTCGCCCGATTTCGGGAACGTTCCCATTTTCGCCGTCACGTTGAAGGAGTAGGCTTGCGCACAGGTCATAACCCCTATCACCATCTGTCATGAGGTTTCATGATGAGTAAAGTCAAACAAACAGATATCGATCAGCTGATCGTCCTGGTCGGCGGACGCGATAACATCGCCACCGTCAGCCATTGCATTACCCGCCTGCGCTTCGTGCTGAACGATCCGGCCAAAGCCAACCCGAAGGCCATTGAAGAGCTTTCCATGGTTAAAGGCTGCTTCACCAACGCCGGGCAGTTCCAGGTGGTGATTGGTACCGAAGTGGGCGATTACTATCAGGCTCTGCTGGCGACTACCGGGCACTCTTCCGCCGATAAAGAGCAGGCGAAGAAGGCCGCGCGCCAGAATATGAAATGGCATGAGCAGCTGATTTCCCATTTTGCGGAGATCTTCTTCCCGCTGCTGCCAGCGCTGATCAGCGGGGGCTTAATTCTGGGCTTCCGTAACGTCATCGGCGATGTGCCAATGAGCGACGGCAAAACCCTGGCGCAGATGTACCCGGCGCTGCAAAGCATCTATGACTTCCTGTGGCTGATTGGCGAAGCGATCTTCTTCTATCTGCCAGTCGGGATCTGCTGGTCCGCGGTGCGCAAGATGGGCGGAACGCCAATTCTCGGTATCGTGCTCGGCGTGACGCTGGTCTCTCCGCAGTTAATGAACGCTTACTTACTTGGTCAGCAAACGCCAGAGGTGTGGAACTTTGGCCTGTTTACCATCGCCAAAGTGGGCTATCAGGCGCAGGTGATCCCGGCATTGCTGGCGGGCCTGGCGCTGGGCTTCATTGAGACGCGTCTGAAGCGCATCGTGCCGGATTACCTCTATCTGGTTGTGGTCCCGGTCTGCTCGCTGATCCTGGCGGTGTTCCTGGCGCACGCCTTTATCGGTCCGTTTGGCCGCATGATTGGCGACGGCGTGGCCTTCGCGGTCCGTCACCTGATGACCGGCAGCTTCGCGCCAATCGGTGCCGCGCTGTTTGGCTTCCTCTACGCTCCGCTGGTGATCACCGGCGTGCACCAGACCACGCTGGCGATTGATATGCAGATGATCCAGAGCCTCGGCGGTACGCCTGTCTGGCCGATCATCGCCCTGTCTAACATTGCGCAGGCCTCGGCGGTAACCGGCATCATCATCGTCAGCCGTAAGCACAACGAGCGAGAGATCTCCGTTCCGGCTGCCATCTCCGCTTACCTCGGCGTCACTGAACCGGCGATGTACGGTATCAACCTGAAATACCGCTTCCCGATGCTCTGCGCGATGATCGGCTCCGGCCTGGCGGGCTTGCTGTGCGGCCTGAACAGCGTGATGGCGAACGGGATCGGCGTCGGCGGCCTGCCGGGTATCCTCTCCATTCAGCCCGCGTTCTGGCAGGTATTTGCGCTGGCGATGGCGGTGGCGATTATCATCCCAATGGCGCTGACTACTGTGGTTTACCAGCGTAAGTTCCGTCAGGGCACGTTGCAGATTGTTTAATTCTCTCTTTCGGGGCGCAGTTGCGCCCCTTCGCATTTGCAGGAACGTACTATGAATACCCTTCCTCACTGGTGGCAGAACGGCGTCATCTATCAGATTTACCCAAAGAGTTTCCAGGACACCACCGGCAGCGGCACGGGCGATCTGCGCGGCGTAACGCAGCGCCTGGACTACCTGAAAACCCTCGGCATTGACGCCATCTGGCTGACGCCGTTTTATATCTCCCCGCAGGTGGATAACGGCTACGACGTGGCGAACTACACTGCCATCGACCCGACCTACGGCACGCTGGACGACTTTGACGAGCTGGTTGCCCGGGCGCATGAACGCGGCATCCGCATCGTGCTGGATATGGTCTTTAACCACACGTCCACGCAGCACGCCTGGTTCCGTGAGTCGCTGGATAAAGCGAGTCCGTACCGCCAGTTCTATATCTGGCGCGACGGTACGCCGGATACGCTTCCCAACAACTGGCGCTCCAAATTTGGCGGCAACGCCTGGCGCTGGCACGCCGAAAGCGAGCAGTATTATCTGCACCTGTTCGCACCGGAGCAGGCGGATCTCAACTGGGAAAACCCGGCGGTGCGCGCCGAGCTGAAAAAAGTGTGCGAGTTCTGGGCCGATCGCGGCGTGGACGGCTTGCGTCTGGACGTGATTAACCTGATTTCAAAAGATCAGGATTTCCCGGACGATACCCTCGGCGACGGTCGCCGCTTCTACACTGACGGGCCGCGCATCCACGAATATCTCCAGGAGATGAGCCGCGACGTCTTTACGCCGCGTAATCTGATGACGGTGGGCGAGATGTCCTCCACCTCGCTGGAGAACTGCCAACAGTACGCGTCTCTTGACGGCCGCGAGCTGTCGATGACCTTTAACTTCCACCACCTCAAGGTAGACTACCCCGGCGGCGAAAAATGGACGAAGGCGAAGCCGGACTTCGTGGCGCTAAAAACCCTTTTCCGCCACTGGCAGCAGGGGATGCACAACAAAGCCTGGAACGCGCTGTTCTGGTGTAACCATGACCAGCCGCGCATCGTGTCGCGCTTTGGTGACGAAGGGGAACACCGCGTGGCGGCGGCGAAAATGCTCGGCATGGTGCTGCACGGGATGCAGGGCACGCCGTATATCTACCAGGGTGAAGAACTGGGTATGACCAACCCGCATTTCAGCCGTATCACCGACTACCGCGACGTGGAAAGCCTGAACATGTTCGCCGAACAGCGGGCTAACGGTCGCGATACGGATGAACTACTGGTGATTCTGGCGAGTAAGTCACGCGATAATGGCCGCACGCCGATGCAGTGGGACGCCTCGCATAATGCGGGCTTTACCGAGGCCGAGCCGTGGATTGGCGTCTGCGACAACTACGAAACCGTGAACGCCCGCGCGGCGCTGGACGACCCCGATTCGGTGTTTTACACCTATCAGTCGCTGATTCGCCTGCGCAAAACCTTGTCGGTACTGACGTGGGGAGACTATGAAGATTTGCTTCCGGATCACCCTTCCCTGTGGTGCTACCGCCGCCAGTGGCAGGGACAAACGCTGATGGTGGTGGCGAACCTGAGCCACGCGCGCCAGCAGTGGCAGCCCGCCCCCGTAGAGGGAGCATGGCGGGTGGCACTCAGCAACTATGACGAGGTTGCCTTCCGACCCGATACGTTGCTATTGCGCCCGTTTGAAGCTATCTGGTGGGTGCAGGAATAAACCTCAGGAGATACAGCATGCTGTATCTCTTTTTTTATGTTTAGCGATACGCTAAATGTACGACGATAACTTTTACAATATGGCGCACTCAAAATAAAAATAGCCTGCCAATTAAATAACCTCGGCAGGATATTATGAAAAAGATAATTATTAAAGCAACGTGTATTAGCGCATTATTATTGAGCACACAGGGATGGTGCGGGAATACGTCCGTCGACCTTCGCTTTGGTCATAATACGCGCTCAGACGTAAATGATTCACGCATTAAGGTCATGCATCAGGCGAATAACGGTTTTTACTTCTCCGTTGAAGCCGCACAAAACCATAATGATACGTTTTTTGGTGATACCGACAGATATAATCCCGACGACAAGGGGTTAACGGAAGCGGCACAGGAAATCGAAACGCGCTGGCGTTTTGATCTGGGAAATGGTTTCGCCGTTGCGCCTGGCATGGTGACGGTTTTCACCGCCAGCAATACGCATTACCGCCCCTTCATTCAGGGCTGGAAAGCCTTCGATAACGGTCTGAATCTCTCCGCCCGTTACCGCTATAACACCGTCAATGACGCGCACAGCGATAAAGAACTCGACGGCAGCGGTTATACTCGCCGCCAGTCACACCAGTTCGACATTTGGTTCGCGTATAACATCGGCAAATTCGGTATGTCCTATAACCCGCGCTTTCGCTGGCAGGATAACGTCGATCAGGGAACCGGGGATGACACCTACTGGGAGCATACCGTCGCGTTCAACTACAAGCTCGACGATGGCTGGACGCCATACGTCGAACTGGTTTCACTGGATAAAACGTACATCAATAATGACGGCAACCATGAAAATGATTATGCCGTACGTCTGGGAATAGTGAAGCAGCTCTGACGGCCTGACTACACCGTATCGTGCTGTAGCAGTCTACAGCCGATACGGTCCACGGCGCTTAACAGTTCAAGCTGCCCTTCCCGCTGATACAGCGAAACCGCGTTAATGTCGATTGGTAACGGCCAGCATAGCGTTGAGATCGACGCCAGTGTCGACCCCTGACGGGTAATCGCAATAATCTTCAACCCTTTGCGCAGCGCGTTACGCGCCATTTCAATCAGCGACTGCGTCTCCCCGGATTTACTGATCAACACCAGCGTCCCCTTCGATACGCGTGTCAACTGGTGCATGTCATTCAAAATAAGGTGCGGCAGGCTCGCCAGCGACAAAAAGCGCGACAGGTAGTTGAGGCTGGTGAGCGAGGCTCCCCGTGCGTAAAGATAGATATGGCTGGAATGCGTAAGCAACCTGGACACGTCTGTCACAATATCATCCGGCTGCGGCCCCACGTCGGGTGTAGCAGGTGCAGGTGTAAAATGGTCGCGTAAAAAACGGTACCGAAGCTCGGTATAGCTTTTATAGCCCATTTTTTTACATACACGATTAACGGATGTTGTCGTGGTAAAGGTATCACGGGCAATCTCTTTTGCCGATATATTAGAAATATTACACGCATGATGCTGAATGTATTCAAATATCAAACGTTCACTTCCCTGGAATGAATTCATCTATTACGCCCCGTTTAATCCCGAGATGATATTAACACAAAAGAGAAATAGTCTCTGGAAGGCGCTTCACACATTGCATTTACGCGTATCACGATACGTAATTAGTATTAGCAAACATTAAAAACTGTTTTAGGTTCTCTTTATACTTCCCCTGTTTTCACATCCAGGGAATTATGACAATGACGAAACAAAAAGTTGTCGCGGTAACGGCCTGCCCGACAGGTATCGCACACACCTTTATGGCGGCGAATAAAATTATTGCATGGGCTAACGAGCACAATATCGAGGTAAAGGTCGAAACGCAGGGCAGCGACGGCGTTAAAAACCGTTTAACAAAACAGGATATCGCCTCCGCCACGGCCATTATTCTGGCAACCGACGTTCCCATTCAGGATGCCGAGCGTTTTGAAAACATCCCTCACCTTCAAACCCGCACACAAGAGCTGATCAAACATACCGATCGCTATCTGCGTCAGGCGCTGGCAAAGGAAAAAAACGTCACCACTGTCGCACAAGAAGACGATCTTCAGCGTTCGGCTTACCAGATTTTTATTGGCCATATTATGGCGGCCATCAGCTATATGCTGCCGGTGGTGGTGATGGGCGGGCTGATGATGGCGACGGCCAAAATAACCGGGCAGTTTATTAACATCGAACATTCGCCGTTCAGCGTGCTGGATAAAGTGGGCTTTATGACCATTAAGTTCATGTATCCCGTTTTTGCGATGTATCTGGCGTTTTCCATTGCCGGTAAACCGGCACTCATCCCCGGTCTTATTGGCGGCATCATGTCAGACGAAGTCTATAAGCGCTTCTTTGATATCGAAGGCTTTATGCCATCCGGCTTTTTCGGCGCCATTGGTATCGGCTTTTTTGTGGGCTATCTGGTGCGCTGGCTCAATGATTCGATTCACGTCCGCCAGCAGCTCACCACCATTAAAACCATGCTGCTCGTCCCGCTGATCACCGGCATTACGCTGGTGATGGTCATGGAATATTTGATTAACCCGATTTTTGGCTCGCTTAACCAGCTGATGGTGGTCTTTTTTACCTCGGCAGGTGACACCGGGCGCGGGTTCTATTCCGCGATGATTGCCGCGGGCACCGCGTTCGACCTGGGCGGTCCGGTCAACAAGGCGGCAGGCTCGGTCGCGCTCGGCCTGAATGGCATGAGCGAGACGTTTGATTTAACCGCCCGCGAACTCTCCATCGTGATCCCCTCCATTGGCGTCGGCTTTGCTGCGTTCCTCAACGGCCGCTTTGGATTACCGGATGTCTTTAGCCAGGAAGAGAAAACCGTCGGTAGCACCTCGTTGTTGCTGGGCGTGATTGGGATCTCCGAAGGCGCGATCCCGTTCATCCTGAAAAACCCACGTCTGATCCCGGTGTTCATGACCGGTGCCGTCGCCGGCGCGCTGGTCGCCATTACCCTTGGCGTGAAGCAGACGCTGCCTCTGCCAGCCGTCTGGGGCTGGCCGCTGGCAACCAACGTGGCGGGCTACCTGGCGAGCGTCTTTATTGGCGCACTGATTTGCGCCCTGGGCGTACTCTATGTCAGCCCAAAGAACGCCAGATAAGGGGAACGTCATGAATCAGATCCACGTCATTGCCCATACGCACTGGGATCAGGAGTGGTATTTCACCCGTCAGGACAGCATGGTGCTGGCGTCATATAATTTTGCGGACGTCATCAACACGCTGGAGCAGGACTCCGCTTACACCTGCTATCACCTTGACGGACAGATGGCGGTAGTGGAGGACTTTCTCGCCATCAATCCTGATTATCGCGCCAGGCTGGAAAAGCTGGTCAGAGAAAAAAGGATCTTCGTAGGGCCATGGTATACCCAGACGGACACCTACAACGTGCATGGCGAATCGATTATCCGCAACCTGAAGTACGGCATTTTTTCTGCCCGGACGCTGGGGCATGCGATGCAGGTTGGGTATCTTCCGGATACCTTTGGCCACAATGCGCAAATGCCCACGATCTTGCAGGGCTGCAATATCGACAATATCGTCTTCTGGCGCGGTATCGATCACGACAGGCACGCCAAAAGCAGCCAGTTCCTCTGGCGCGCACCCTCAGGTGCGACCGTCATCGCCTGTGCGATGGCGCTCGGTTATGGCGCGGCTAAAAACATGCGTTCGGAAGCCTCCCATCTCCGGGGAAAAATCTACCCGATGACCACACTTTTGCGTTCACGGGCCGGTCTAAACGACCTGCTCCTGCCCTGCGGCGGCGATCAGGTCAGCATCGACCCGGCGCTGCCGAAAATCCTGGAGGTCGCCAGCGCACAGTCCCCGGATCAGGACCGTTACTTCATCAGCTCTCTGGAGCGTTATGTAGAAACCCTTCGCGCGCAGCGTGAACAGTTTGAGCTCCTGGAAGGAGAGCTGAAATCGCCGCGCTACACCCGCATCCATAAAACGATCGGCTCCGTGCGCTACGACATCAAAAAGAAAAACGATGAGGTTGAACAGTTCATCCTGCGACAGCTGGAGCCGACAATCGCAATGGCGCGTCACCAGGGGATTCCGGTCAACCTCGCGGTAGTCGACACCCTCTGGAAAAAGCTGTTGCGAAACCATGCCCACGATTCCATTGGCGGCTGTAATAGCGATGCCACCAACCGCGACATTCTGCATCGTATGGAACAAACCGAACAGCTGTGCCATAGCCTGTGGAATCTGGTGGTGAAAACCCTGGCCGCCGCCTGCGTTCAGGATGGCGACCTGCTGATTTTTAACTCGCTGGCTACCCCAACGCAGCGCGTGGTGATAACCACCCTGTATAGCCGGGCGGATAATATCGCCCTGACGCATCAGGGGCAGCCCATCCCTTTCGACGTCCTGGAAAGAGACATTCTGCCCGGCGGAACGGCGATCTCCCTTACCGCCGAGGGCGAGTGCGAGACGCCCCTTCTCCCTTATTACCGCTGGCACGTTGCGGTAAAGACACCGGTTCTGCCGCCGATCGGCTATCTCACCGTTAACGTTGAAGAAGACCCTGCGCCTTTCCTGGCGTCTGAAAAGATAAAGGGCAGCGAGATTGAGAATGCGCATTATCGGCTGTCGCTGGATGCCGGAACGCTTACCCTGCATGACAAACGCAGCGGCAGACGTATCCCCTCTTTCTTTACCTTTGAAGACTGCGTGGATGCGGGCGACAGCTACGATTTCTCACCGCTTGCGGGCGACGCGCCGACGCGCTGTTCGCATTTTACGCTCGTCGACGGCGTAAAAACGCCGCTTGTCGAAAAGCTGACCGTCGAGGCCACAATGCGTCTTCCGCAGGATCTCGCCAGCCGTCAGGATACGGCCCGAACGCCGTTATCCATTCGTCTGGTCTGCGAATTACGCCACGACGATCCGAATCTGTATGTCGAGGCTTCGCTGGAAAACAGCCACTGCGATCACCGGCTACGTTTACTGATCGGCAGCGATGTTCACACCCGTCACGCTATCGCCTCACAGCCCTTCGCAATCATCCAGCGCGAAACGGGATATGACGGTGAACACTGGCAAGAACGCTATCGCGAGAAGCCCGTGGATATCGAAACCAGCGAGGGCATTATCGCTGTCACGGAACCGGGTAAAGCGCTGGTTGTGACTAGCCGTGGCATGAAAGAATTTCAGATTATCGGCAGCGAACCCGCTGCTATTGCCCTGACGATGTTTAAATCGACGGGCGTGCTCGGACGCAGCGATCTCGAATGGCGACCGGGTCGGGCCTCCGGCATCAATAATACGGTGGTTGAGACTCCTGATGCCCAGTTGCTGAAACCGTTGCGCTTTTCATTCACCGTCGCGCTGGCCGACAACGCCGACCACCTCACGCTGCGCCAGCTGGAAAATCAGGCGGCTGGACAGCCCTTCACCTACCAACGGCAAACGCTACACACGCTCGATCACCGTCTTGAGCGCTTTTCGTTGCGTCTGCCCGAGCGCAGGCTTCCGGCAGAGTTCTCGCTACTGACCGTGCCGGAGCCGCTCATCCTTTCCGCTCTGCCCCATGCGCAGCTGCTGCATGGCACCGTCTTACGCGTATTTAACGCCGGGACACAACCGGCTCCCGTCCCGGAAAGTCTGGCAGTGTTACGGCAGATCAACTATCTGGAAGAGCCGATGCAACCGGTAACGGCGATCCTCCCCTCCGCAACCTGCGATTTTTTGATTGAGGCTTAATATGAACTTGCTGGCATTGACGCATCCCGATCTGGTGTTTATCAACCCGCCCCAACGTACGCCGGAAGCAGTGATCCGTTGGCTCACCGAGCCGCTCGCCAGGCGGAATGTCATCAACGATCGAGAGGCATTTATCGAAAGCGTTTTACAACGCGAAAGTGAAGGCCCTACCGCGCTGGGTGAAGCGCTCGCCGTCCCGCACGGTAAAACCGAGGCGGTGCAACAGGCGGCATTTTGTCTGGCGCTCTTTGACGATCCGATATGCTGGCCGGGGCTGGAGGGTGATGAAGAGGTGAGGATGGTTTTCCTGCTCGCCATTCCGCCAGCGGAAGCAGGCAGTACGCATATGCACCTGCTGACGACGCTGACCAGCAGACTCACGGATGAGCGGGTGCGTGAGCAATTGCTGGCGGCACGTACGCGGGAAGAGGCGATGTTTGCGCTGAGTAATGAAGGTTCTCAAAAACAGGACGATGCCCCCGAAAGCTCTCTTCTCATCCCGTTGGTACTGGGCTGCATCGTTACCGTAGCCTTTTTGCAGGCAGGGTTGAGCTGGGCCTGCGGGGTGAGTTAATCGAGCAGCGCTCAGCACAGGCTCTGCTGAGCGCTTGTTTTTGTTGAATAATTAATCAGATTTTTCCTTCGAGTCTTTACAATTGCCCCAGCGCCCGCCGTTTGTACTCTCGTCTTTTTACTTTGTTCTGCATCAAAAAAATCGCAAACTTGTTTGATGCAAATCACTATATGTAGCACTTAAAATGCACGCCGACCCAACATCTTGTATTTATCGTCTACTATTCCAACAACAAGACGGCGCGAACGCTGGCCGGAATTGTGGATAACACGAGCTGGGCACGCGGGAAGTCTTTGCCGCGGCGAGGAATACGTCCGGTGAATACTTCTCCACCTTTGTGGATAACCTGTTTTTAAAATGGAGTGATCATGACACCGCATGTGATGAAACGTGATGGCTGTAAAGTGCCGTTTAAATCAGAGCGCATCAAAGAAGCCATTCTGCGTGCAGCTAAAGCAGCGGGAGTCGATGACGCAGATTACTGCGCCACCGTCGCAGAAGTCGTTAGCAGCCAGATGCATGAACGCAGCCAGGTGGATATCAACGAGATCCAGACCGCGGTTGAAAACCAGCTGATGTCTGGTCCGTACAAGCAGCTGGCGCGCGCCTACATTGAGTATCGTCACGACCGTGACGTCCAGCGTGAGAAACGCGGTCGCCTGAACCAGGAGATCCGCGGCCTGGTAGAGCAAACCAACTCGTCGCTGCTCAATGAAAATGCCAACAAAGACAGCAAAGTGATCCCAACCCAGCGCGACCTGCTGGCCGGTATCGTCGCCAAGCACTATGCCCGCCAGCACCTGCTGCCGCGCGACGTGGTGTCTGCGCACGAGCGCGGTGAGATCCACTATCACGATCTCGACTACTCGCCGTTCTTCCCGATGTTTAACTGCATGCTGATCGACCTGAAAGGCATGCTGACCCACGGTTTTAAAATGGGTAACGCCGAGATTGAGCCGCCGAAATCCATCTCCACCGCGACGGCGGTCACGGCGCAGATCATCGCCCAGGTGGCGAGCCACATCTATGGCGGCACCACCATTAACCGCATCGATGAAGTACTGGCCCCGTTCGTGGCCGAGAGCTTCAACAAACACCGTAAAACGGCGGAAGAGTGGCAGATCCCGGATGCCGACGGTTACGCCCGTTCCCGCACCGAGAAAGAGTGCTACGACGCGTTCCAGTCGCTGGAATATGAGGTAAACACGCTGCACACCGCCAACGGCCAGACGCCGTTTGTGACCTTCGGGTTTGGCCTCGGCACCAGCTGGGAATCACGCCTGATCCAGCAGTCTATTCTGCGCAACCGCATCTCCGGCCTCGGTAAAAACCGTAAAACGGCGGTGTTCCCGAAACTGGTGTTCGCCATTCGCGACGGCCTGAACCACAAGTTTGGCGATCCGAACTATGACATCAAGCAGCTGGCGCTGGAGTGCGCGAGCAAGCGTATGTACCCGGACATCCTCAACTACGATCAGGTTGTGAAAGTCACCGGTTCGTTTAAAACGCCAATGGGCTGCCGCAGCTTCCTCGGCGTGTACGAAGATGAGAACGGCGAGCAGATCCACGACGGGCGCAACAATCTGGGCGTCATCAGCCTGAACCTGCCGCGCATCGCGCTGGAAGCTAAAGGGAATGAAGCGGCCTTCTGGACGCTGCTGGATGAACGTTTACAGCTGGCACGTAAGGCGCTGATGACCCGCATCGCCCGTCTTGAAGGGGTGAAAGCCCGCGTCGCGCCAATTCTCTATATGGAAGGAGCCTGCGGCGTGCGCCTGAAGGCGGACGATGATGTGTCGGAGATCTTCAAAAACGGTCGCGCATCGATCTCTCTTGGCTATATCGGCATTCACGAAACGATTAACGCGCTGTTTGGCGACAAGCACATCTATGACAACGACGCCCTGCGTGAGAAAGGTATCGCGATTGTGCAGCGCCTGCGCGATGCGGTAGACCAGTGGAAAGAGGAAACTGGCTACGGTTTCAGCCTGTACAGCACGCCGAGCGAAAACCTCTGCGATCGCTTCTGCCGTCTGGACACCGCCGAGTTCGGCATCGTGGAAGGCGTGACCGACAAAGGTTACTACACCAACAGCTTCCACCTCGATGTGGAGAAGAAGGTGAACCCGTACGACAAGATCGACTTTGAAGCGGCCTATCCGCCCATCGCGAACGGCGGTTTTATCTGCTACGGCGAGTACCCGAACATTCAGCACAACCTGAAGGCGCTGGAAGACGTGTGGGATTACAGCTATCAGCACGTGCCGTACTACGGAACCAACACGCCAATTGACGAGTGCTACGAGTGCGGCTTTACCGGTGAGTTCGAGTGCACCAGCAAAGGCTTCACCTGCCCGAAATGCGGTAACCACGATGCAGCCCGTGTTTCCGTGACCCGCCGCGTGTGCGGCTACCTCGGCAGCCCGGACGCCCGTCCGTTTAACGCCGGTAAGCAGGAAGAGGTGAAGCGCAGGGTGAAACATCTGGGGAATGGGCAGATCGGGTAATCCGCTGCCACGTTAATGCCCGGTGGCGCTGCGCTTACCGGGCCTACGGACCGCTCTCTTTTGTAGGCCGGGTAAGCGCAGCGCCACCCGGCGTGGTTATTCGCGATGAACTATCACCAGTACTACCCCGTCGACATCGTCAACGGCCCCGGCACCCGCTGTACCCTGTTTGTATCAGGCTGCGTTCACGAGTGCCCCGGCTGCTACAACAAAAGCACCTGGCGCCTGAACTCGGGTATGCCGTTTACCGCTGAGATGGAAGACCGCATCATCAACGACCTGAACGACACGCGCATCAAACGCCAGGGGATCTCGCTCTCCGGCGGCGACCCGCTCCATCCGAAAAACGTGCCGGCGATCCTGAAGCTGGTAAAACGCATCCGCCGCGAGTGCGCAGGAAAAGACGTCTGGGTCTGGACGGGCTATAAGCTGGATGAACTAAATGCACAGCAGATGGAAGTGGTGGATCTGATTAACGTCCTGGTCGACGGCAAGTTCGTGCAGGATCTAAAAGATCCTATGCTTATCTGGCGCGGCAGCAGCAACCAGGTTGTGCATCATCTGCGTTGAATGAAGGCGGATATCCTCTGTCCGCCTGAACGTCAAAACCGACTCAAACTCTCCATCGCCTCAGCCTTAAACGCCGCAAAATTCTCGCACTGGCACAGGCGCGCCATCGCGCGTTCACGCAGGAAGGTGACAAAGATGTCGTAAATCGCCATTGCCTCTTCGTACTCGCTTTTGCTGATGGCGAGCAGGAAGATGACATGGGCGGTTTCATCTCCCCACTGAATGCCCTGCGGCGCCAGCACGGTGTAGACCACCGTTTTTTGCGCCAGCAGCCCGAGGGAGTGCGGCAGCGCGATGCCGTCGCCGAGCATGGTGCTGACGATGGCTTCACGCTCGATAACCGATTCCAGAAACTCCGCGCCGACAAAACCTTCCCCTTCAAGCTGCCCGCACAGTTCGCGGAACAGCGTTTGCTGGTCGACAGGCTTGTCGAGAATGCGGAAATGGGCCGCGTCGAAGTATTTTTCCAGCATCCACGGGCGGGTGCGATCCACCAGCACCAGCTTGCCGATCTGCTCTAACTGATAATCGGTCGGGAACGGGGCGATCATCACCACCGGTTTGGATTTTTCGCTCACGCGGGCGGTGGAGATCACGAAGTCTTCGCCAATGGCATCGGCAAGCTCGTACTCACGAAGGGTGAGCGTGCGCGTCACCTCAATCTGCGGATATTTACGCTGAAGTACCGCCTCGATCATGCGCACCATCGCGTTACCGGCGTCGCACACCAGCAGCACCCGCGGCTGGCGCTGGTAGCCGATATTGTAATGGCGCTCCAGCCCGACGCCGATATGCAGCACCAGAAAACCAATTTCGTTTTCGCTGATCACATACGGGGTGTATTTGCCCCAGCTCGACACCGCCGCGAGGGTCATATCCCACGCCATCGGGTAGTGCTGCTTGATGTTATCCAGCAGCGGATTGGGGATCATGATTTGATACCGCACGCGGGTAATCATGGTTTTGATGTGCGTGAGCAGATCTGCATGCAGTTGCTCATCGCTCAGCAGGTTGTAGTTATAGTGGGTGTTGATGTAGCGCAGAATGTAGTTGACCAGCGCTTCATCGTCGTCGGCGTTAATGGCGCTGGGGGCGATCTCCTGGATCTGCCGCGCCGCAATGTGCACGCACAGCCAGCTCTCTTCTGACGGCGAAAGCGCTTTGCCCGCCAGCTCCTGGATAGCCACCGCGATATCTTTCGCCGCCTCACGCACGTTCTCTTCCACGTCCTCCGCGTGGAATTCCGGCAGCGGATACCCCTCGCTGATGCGCCGCACCGACACCGCGCAGTACAGGCGCAGGAATAGCTCGCCTTCATCGGTCAGGCGAATGTGATGGCGCGTCAGCGCATCGTGCAGCACCGGCACCATCTTTTCCGCCACGCCCGCGTTCAACGCCACGTCGGTCACCAGCGGGTTCAGGCTGTCCTGCTGCGCCAGCTCCCACAGAAGGTCGGTCAGGCAGGCGCGGATCGCCATCTCGCTGCCAAACAGCTTCATCCCGTGGCGCGGGCGGGTTTCCAGCGTCAGGTTGTAACGGTGAAACCACTCACGCACTTCCACCATGTCGCTCTGCAACGTGGCCCGGCTGACGAACCACTCATCGGCCAGATCCTCCAGCTTGAGGGAAAAGGCTGACGTCAGAAAACGCACCACCAGATAATGCACGCGCTCCGGTCCGGTTCGCGGAATACGCAGCGCGCGCGGGTGGGACGCCTGCAATTGTTGATAGCGCACCACATCATTAATTTTGAGCTGATAGCCGTTGCCCCGGCTCAAAATGAACTGCGCGCCGTGGCTGGCCAGCAGCGCGTTCAGGGCGGTGATATCCGCCCGGACGGTTCGCGTGGAGACCGACAGCCGCTGCGCCAGCTCGTCCTGTGGCAGCGTCTCGTTTTGCAACAGATCGAAAAGTTGCGCTAAACGTTGGTTCGGAAATCGCACGTCGTTGTCCTCTTACTGCTCAGGGTGAAATGACCATCTGGGATGGGCTGCCGACCGGGGTATAGTCTGGCTCGGCGCTCAGCTTGCCGTCCGGCGCCACGCGGAAACGGGTAATGTTGTCGCTGCGCTGGTTCATGACGTACAGCCAGCGACCCTGCTTATCGAGCGTCAGGGTGCGCGGATAGTCGCCGCGCGTCCAGACATCATCCTGATGCGTCAGCGTACCCTCCGCCGTTACGGTAAAGTGCCCGATGCTGTTATGCAAACGGTTAGCGACATACAGCTGTTTCCCGTCGGCGCTTAGCGCCAGCCCGGCAGCAAAACTGGTGCCTTTATAACCGTCCGGCAGGGCTGAAACCGTTTTACCCTCTTTCAACCTGCCATTACTGTCCAGCGCATAATGGGTGAGCGTAGACGCCTCTTCGTTAATCAGCCACAGGGCATCGCCTTTCGGCGTAAAGACGAAGTGGCGCGGCCCGGCCCCTTTTGAGGAGGCGCTGATAAATGGCGGATCGTTCGGAGTCAGCTTCCCGGTTTGATCGTCAAAACGGTACTGATAGATGCGATCCAGCCCCAGATCGGTGGAAAAAACGTATTTCCCGCCCGGATCGGCGGCGATCATGTGCGCATGTGGGCCGTTATGATCGCTGATGGCGAAACTGCCTTCGACGGCAGCTTCCGGCTTCGCCGCGCCCGGTTCGCCTTTGTCCTGATGGGTGTCCGTAGCATCGCCCAGGCTGCCGTCTGCGTTAACGGGTAGCACCGCGACAGTTCCGCTGATGTAGTTTGCCACCAGCAGATGTTTGCCGTTCGGCGTCAGGGAAAGATACACCGGCCCCGCGCCGCCGGAGGACACCTGATTCAGCTCGTTCAGCGCGCCGTTATCACCGATGCGCAGCGCCTGCACCACGCCCTGCTCCACTTCGCTTGCCAGATACAGCGTTTTGCCGTCGTGTGAGACGGTTAACTGCGCGGCGTTCGGCAGTTTGCTCACCAGTGTTTTATCGTTCAGCGCACCGGTTTGCGGATCGACGGTAAAGCGGTACAGCCCTTCACCGTTCGGATTATAGGTACCCACCCAGGCGTACTGGGTTTGAGCGATTGCAGAGGTAGCAAGTAAAGAGAGTGAAGCGACAAGCAGGGTACGGGTGTGCATGGTGGCTCCTTCGGGTGTGTGCGGTTTGTTTCCCCTCACCCCACCCCTCTCCCAAAGGGAGAGGGGGTAAAGGTTCCCTCTCCCGGTGGGAGAGGGTTAGGGTGAGGGGCAGGTTCTACTTAACCAGCTTCTTCGTCATCGCCAGCAGCGTGCGCACATCTTCCGGACGCGTATCACCGCTGGCTTTATCGATAATCGAGCTGTAGATATGCGGGATGATTTTGCTCACGCCCGCATCCAGGGCGATCTGCAAGATCGCCTCGAAGTTCTCCAGATCGATTCCCCCGGTCGGCTCCAGCCAGAAGTCGTGACGGGCGCAAGCTTCCGCCACCGCCTGGTATTCGTCACGGCATTTCAGGCCGCCCATCGGGAAGTACTTGATGGAGCTGCCGCCGAAATCTTTCAGCAGGGCGATAGCGGTTTCAACCGGCACTATGCCGTCCATAGCTGCGCTGCTCAGCGGGCCGGTGGAGATTTTCACCATCCCGACGGTGCCGGTCGGGGAGACCAGACCGTTGACCACGGACTCATTCTGCCCCAGCAGCGCGCGGCTGGTGGCCACGCCGGTAAAGACCTGGTTAACGTGCTGCGGCTGCACCTGGCGGGAGATTTCACTCACCATCGCCGACTGGTTCGGGTCGCCCGCGCCCAGCCCCACGGAGAGCGCATTATCAATCAGGGCTGCGTATTCACGCATGTCCGCAACCGCGCTCGCCACGTCCGGGTAATTTTTGGAGAGCACGCCCACCAGCACATGACCTTCCGCCGCCTCGTAAATGGCGCTGGCGTTGGCCTTTGAGCCTGCCAGCACGTTCAGGCAGACGCGGTCACGGTAAAAGTTGGGGGTCAGTTTCATGCGTTTTTCTCCTGTCCTAATACTTCGCTAATGCGGCGGTACACGATGTTCAGCTGGTCAGCATTCACGCTGCGCACGTCCGCCTCGATAATCCCTTCGTTGGCCTTATAGCCACGGAAGTAAATGGCGTATTCGCCCTGTTTCAGCTTCGCCACCAGATCGCCCGTGCCGACGCCCGTAGCGGCTTCGTCGAACTTAATCTCGGTACGGGCGATATCGCGACCGGCGCTGTCCCAGACCACGCGCGCGGTCACGCCGTTCAGGGTGTTCAACGCGTCGATAAACGGCGTCATCTTCGCCACCATCTCGGCCCCGCTCTCTTTGGTCGCCGTCAGGTAGTGTTCGATGGCGCAGGTCAGGCCCAGGATACCCTCTTTGCCCACTTTCATCGCGCGACCAATGCCCGCCGTCTGGCGCTTCACCCACTCAACGTACTGGGTTTTGCCGATCACCAGCCCGCTGGTTGGCCCTTCGATCGCCTTCGCGCCGCTGTAGATCACCAGATCGGCACCGGAGCGGTAGTAGGCGTGCAGATCTTCTTCCGCCGCCGCATCGACGATCAGCGGGAGATCGTGCTTGCGCGCCACGACCGCCGCCTGCTCGACGCTGAGCATGCTTTTCTGCACGCAGTGGTGCGATTTGATGTAGAGGATCGCCGCCGTGCGCGGAGTGATCGCCGCCGCCAGCTGATCGGCAGAGCATTCGTTGGCGTAGCCCGCCTCCACCAGCTTGCCGCCGCCCAGCGCCACCATGGTGCCCACCGGCGCGCCAAAGTTCACGTTGTGGCCTTTCGGCAGGACGATTTCGTTGTTTTCAATCGGTGTGACGTGCAGGTTTTCCAGCAGCCAGTCGCTGTCTTTCACCAGCACCGCCGCCACGGACTGGGCAATGCCCGCCGACGCGCAGGAGACCACCGTCGCCCCTTCCACCTCCAGCAGCTTCGCGATGTATTCCCCGGTTTTATTGACCAGATCCTTCATCTCGAAATAGTGATTCATGCCGTCCATCGCCGCCTGCACCACTTCCGGGCGCGGCGTGGAGACACCCAGCGCCGTCATGCGGCCAGAGGTGTTGATAACCTGCTTTAAGTTGTACTTCTCATAAATCGAAGGCATGTTCCGTGCTCCCTTGTTCGGTCATGTAGCCCTTGCCCGCGCGGATCGCGGCAAGCGGCATCAGAATGTGTTCAGCCTGTAGGCTGTCGTTTTCGGCATCCGTCAGCACCGTCGGCTGGCGCTTGAGCGTAAACAGCGTCAGATCGGCGTCGAGGCCAGGCTGAATGCGGCCTTTGCGCGTCAGGCGCAGGCCGTCGGCGGCGTTGGCCGTGACACAGTCAATCACCTGCGGCAATGACATGCCGATGGCGAGGAATTTCGACATCACGCTCGCCAGCGAGCCGACCGGGCCGTTAATGCGGTTGCGGCAGTAAATATCCGAGCTGATGGTATGCGGCAGAATGCCCATCGCAATGGCGCGCTTCGCCACTTCAAAGCTGAAGCTCGCCGTGCCGTGACCGACGTCCAGGCGCACGCCGCGCTTCAGCGCAGACGTAATGGAGGCGCGTAGCTCGCCGGAGGGCGTCAGAATGCGGTTAGGCTTGCCGTTGTAGCAGTGGGTGATGATGTCGCCGGAGCTCAGCAGCTCGGCAATCTCATCGAGGTTAGGCGGGTTGTTGCCGATGTGCACCATCAGCGGCAGGTCGCTGTTCTCTTTCTGAATCGCTTTCGCGCGCTCCAGCGGGGTGATGCCGTTTTCACCGACCACGCTGCTGCTCATGCGCGCCTTCAGGCCAACGATAAAATCCGGGTGGCGCGTCACCGCCTGCTTCACCGCATCGGCGTCAATGTTCGCCATGTTGGCCAGCTCGTTCTGGGCGATCAGCCCCACGCGGGAGATGTTCAGCAGGGCAAACACCTCGGTGGAAGCCTTGCGGGTGATAGCGTAAAAATCGTCCACGTCGTCGGCTCCGGTACTGCCCGCGTCCACCACGGTGGTGACGCCGGTGGCAATGCCCACGCTGTCCGGCTCGTCGTGGTAAATCGGGGAGTTCGGGTAGCAGTGGACGTGGGAGTCAATCCAGCCCGCGCTGACGAACACGTCGCCGTTCAGCTCAACCGTTTTGCGGGCGGGAGCGTCAATGTCGCCTGTCGCGGCAATCTTCCCGTCCTGGATGGCGATATCGGTCAGGGTATCGTCGGCGAGGCGCGCACGGCGCAGGAGTAAATCAAACATGAGGATCTCCTGATAAAGCGGGCACCGAAGCGCCCGCGGGTATTAAAGGGCGACCGGGAACAGCCAGCCCAAAATCATTGCGCCGAGGATGGCGCCACCGGTAATCGGCTTCTGCCAGATGTAGAACAGCAGCGCGCCTACCAGGGAACCGACGCCGATTGGAATGGAGGCGGTCATGGCGCTGAGGATAATCAACGGCCCGAGGAAGCGGCCGGAGGCGTTACCCGCGCCCATCATCACATCTGCGCCGTAGGTGGAGTTGCTCTGATTGATGGTGAACTTACGCGCCAGGATGATGACGTAGCCAATCGCCAGGCCAATCACCAGGCCGGTAATCAGCGCGGCAATGAAGTTGGTCACCGGGAACATGATCCCCGCGCCCAGCAGCAGCGCCGGAACGCCGAGGCCCACGCCGGTCTGGATCGCACCGCCGATATCGAGAATACCCACCAGCGAGCCTTCGATAATACGGGCGAACAGGAAGCTAGCACCGAACGCCGCCACCGCGCCGTAGACGCCGGTATCGATTCCCGCTTTCAGCATCGCCACGAAGGCCACTTCGTTAAACGCGCCGATGCCGTAGAGGTAGTACATGTGCGTCCCGGCGAAGACGCCGGAGGAGAGCAGGCCAACGAAGATCGGGAACGACCAGTCGGCATACCAAAAACCTTTATTCTGTTCCATTTAGAGGCTCCTGTTATTTACCGCTGAGCGAGTTGTGGATCATGTCGAGCCAGTTCGGCACGGTCAGATGGAAGGATTCGATCATCTTCATGTCGAAGCCGCGGAAGAAGCCGCTCAGCACGAAGAGCAGAACGATCGCCGCCATCATCACTTTGGTGACGTGGTTCCAGCCACTCTCTTCAACACCTTTACCAATCAGAATACCCAGTACCAGACCCGGTACGGCGTTACCCATGATCAGCTGTGCCGCGCCGCCAAAGATGGTGGCCCAGAAGCCCGATTTTTTACCCGCGTCGATGGCCGCCAGCCAGAAGATCACCGGCATCACGGTGTTGACCAGCAGGTTCGCCGCCGGTACCAGCACCTTCACGGCGGTCACCTGAAGCGCTGCCGGAACGGAGGAGGCGGTCAGGTTAAGGAAGGTCACAACAATCATGCCGATGATGCCGCAGGCAATCGCCATTTTGCGCGGGTCATGCAGCGTTTCACCGACGTTACGGTTTTTAATCATCAGTGCAGCAGCACCCCAGTTCGGGATGATGCGGTGGTCAACGTCCTGTGTGAAGGCACCTGCGGCCACGGAAGAGGCCCAGGCGTTAAAGAAGAAACCTAACCCAAAGGAGAAGTGGGACGCCGGATCCCCTTCGCAGGAGTTCAGTTCCCCCAACGTACGAAACGCGCCCATACCCTGAGTGGTAGGCGCATGAAACATGCGTGCAGCCCCGGCGCCAACACCGACGCCAACCAGGCCGCCAATGATGAGCGATTTTATTAATATAATTAAGAACATCAGTCTGCCCTTTTATGAATAATCAGCGTTGCGTGACGAAATCCACCTGGTCGAGATTGATGGCGGTCACGTTGACGGTCACATCCAGCTCCACGCTGTAGGTGCGTCTTTCCCGGCGCAAAAAGAAGAACAGAAACGCTTCTTTTCGCACCGCTTCTTGCGCCTGAACAACCTGCACATCCTGTGGCTCAATACGCAGTAAGATATGCGGTGAGGCTTTCATCACCGCAGCCTGAACGTGGTTGAGGGCGTCGGCAAAGGCGCGCGCTTTGGCGTCGCCCTTCCCCTTCACTCTCACCGTGGTTGTGAACTGTTCTTTCATGCTTACGCGCCGTATTTCTTCTGCCACGCCTGTACCAGACGCTCGCCCAGCTCTTCTTTATCCATAAAGCCAAAGCCCAGCACGTTGCAGCCTTCGTTTATGGCGGTCACCCCCTCATCCACGGAGCGCATGCCGTATTTGGCCTTGTAGCCATATTTGGTCTGAGCGGTGATGGCGCCCGCGCCGCCGCTGCCGCAGAAGGAGATCCCGAAGGTGGCGTTTTCTGCTTTCATCACGTCACCGAGCTTCATATCCGCTGCCATGCCCGGTACGACAACCGCGCGTCCGCCGGCTTTTTCCACACCCGCAGCCACTTTCTGACCTTTACCCAGGCGATCGCCAATCACGACTGTAATCTGTTCCATGTGTTGCTCCTTAAAGGTTGTCTTTCGCGACTTCGAAGTGAACGGAGAGCAGCCAGGCCTCTTCATCAGGAAGGTTGCCGAACTGCGCTACCACTTCACGGGCGAGTTGCATTGAATCTGGTGAAATTTCGTCAAACAGCTCTGCTTCAACCTCTGGCAGCGGCTCGCCGGTCACGGACCGGTGCGCCATTGCGCGAACGTGGGAGGTCAGCATCTGCTCCTGTACCGCGTTGGGAATGATGTTGTGCCGGGCCAGCAGGGCGTAGACCTGCTGAAGCATGGTGTTCGCGAGCTGTTCTGTTTGCACCGCCTGTTCCCCAACGTCGTTCATTACCGCTCCGTTAATCACTCGTCTTACCCCGTTAATGGCTCTGGAATAAAACTAACGTCGAGGGGGAATTGTTTGTAGCGAGTTGTTTTCCACTTCGAAGTGGAAAGGCGAGCAGCGGCAGTGATCTGTGCCACATAAATGCGGTGAATCTGTATAAATCGCTGGATTTACGTGATGAATATCACGCTATTACGCGGCATTAGTCTGGTAAGCGGAGTGGAAAAGATTACGAGCAGGCTCGTAGAAATGTGACGTGGATAAGGTTTTCTTATGGGGATCCGCTAGAGTGGCGGCGGGTGCTTGAGACTGACCGTCTCAGGCATGGGACGGAAAGTGGAAAGCCCCGCCTGATAAAAAATCAGGGCGGGGGCTCGAAACGACACGTCACACCGTGGAGTTCGCTACCTCGCCCGCTTAAAAGCAAGGAGGCATCCATGAAACGCAGAAACCCAAGTATCGGGGTTTTGATGATTATTTCTTTGACAATAATCATCTTAACGCTGGTGACGAGGAAAACACTGTGCGAGATCCGTTTTCGTAACGGCTCGCTTGAAGTGACAGCGCGGATGGATTGTCGCTCCGGCAAGTAGGGAGCAACGATGCGGGGGCGCATTATGCGCCTCCGCATACGGGGAGAGGACGTACAGCTCAGGCACCCAATTAACGATACTTTTTGTGGTACGTGTTGCGGGTCGCGACAAACTGATCGGCTGCCGCCTGGGCTTCTTTCACTTTGCCTTCGTTCGCCAGCTTCAGCGCGCCGTCAATCTGGCCGACCAGCACGTCAAAACCGTGGCGGTAGTCTTTCATCTCGGCGCTGTCTGCCGCTTTGCTTTCCAGCTTCGGCGGCGTCGCTTTTTGCGCATCCAGCGCGGCTTCACGCATTTTAGTCAATGCGTCTTTCATGTCCGCCGCATTGTCCGTTTTCTGCACCACCTTCAGGTTTTCACTGAGGATGTCCATGTTGTCTTCGAGATCGGCAGCAAACGCAGACGAGCCAAGAACCAGCGTTGAAGCCGCGACGATCGCTAACAGGTGTTTACGCATTGCTCACTTCCTTTTTTTATTATTAATCACGCTTTTACGGGGATTATTGCCCGGCGATTTTCATCTCCGGCAGTAATACAGAACCACACTGAATATTGCTGCGTGTTTCAATATCGTTACCGACCGTAACAATATTGCGCCACATGTCCTTCAGGTTGCCGGCGATGGTGATTTCGCTCACCGGATACTGAATTTCACCGTTTTCGACCCAGAAGCCCGCTGCACCGCGAGAGTAGTCGCCGGTGATACCGCTCACGCCCTGCCCCATCAGCTCGGTGACCACCAGGCCGGTGCCCATCTCTTTCAGCATCTGTTCAAAATTCAGGCCCTGTCCGGCAATGCGCCAGTTATGAATGCCGCCCGCGTGCCCGGTGCTTTTCAGCCCCAGCTTACGCGCGGAGTAGTTGGTCAGCAGCCACTGGGTCAGAATGCCGTCTTTCACGATATCACGACGTTCCGTGCGCACGCCTTCGCTGTCGAACGGCGTAGAGGCCAGCCCTTTCAGCAGGTGTGGGTGCTCTTCGATGGTCAGCCATTCCGGCAGGATCTGCTTGCCCAGCGAGTCGAGCAGGAAGGTCGATTTACGGTACACCGAACCGCCCGCAATCGCTCCCACCAGATGACCAAACAGGCCGGTTGCCACTTCGTTGGCAAAAATGACCGGCGCTTTCATGGTGGAGAGTTTACGCGGCGAAAGGCGTGACAGCGTGCGTTCGGCGCACGCTTTTCCCACCCACTCCG
Source organism: Enterobacter cloacae complex sp. P18RS (assembly GCF_014982105.1). Taxonomy (NCBI): domain Bacteria; kingdom Pseudomonadati; phylum Pseudomonadota; class Gammaproteobacteria; order Enterobacterales; family Enterobacteriaceae; genus Enterobacter; species Enterobacter cloacae complex sp. P18RS. The sequence continues at coordinate 39,980 of NZ_JADCKV010000015.1, forward strand.
GAGACTGCAAATCTCCCAGCGCGCGGCCAATGGTATACGCGTAATCACGCTCCATATCGCCGTTTTCTTCGGCGATGACGCAGCTGGAAAGCGAGTGGCGGGTTGAGCAGTACCCCTGCAACATGCCATGGGAGTTACCAAACACTTTAATGCCGTAGTGGCTGTTAAAGCTGCCGCCTTCGGTATTGGTGATGCGTTTGTCAGCCTGCAAAGAGGCCTGCTCGGCTCGCGCGGCCAGCTCAATGGCTTCATCCGGCGTCACTTCCGCGGGATGGAACAGATCGAGATCCGGCGCGTCAAACGCCAGCAGCTCTTTATCGGCCACGCCAGCGTAAGGGTCCGGGGAGGTGTAACGCGCGATATCCAGCGCCGCCTGCACCGTACGGGCGATGGCATCCGGGCTCAGATCGGTAGACGACGCGCTGCCTTTACGATTCTGGTGATACACCGTGATCCCCAGCGCGCCATCGCTGTTAAATTCTACATTCTCCACTTCGCCATAGCGGGTGCTCACGCTAATGCCGGTGGTTTTGCTGACCGCCACTTCGGCGCCATCTGATTTACCTGAAGCGAGCGTCAGCGCGGTGGAGACGGCTTCTTCCAGGATCTTACGCTGCGCTTCAACTTGTGAGGTTACTTTCATCGCAAATGCCATACTGTAAGAGAGAGTTAAGTGAAGTCTAACAGAGAACCGTTTTTCAGTGCGCGTCTTAACTGGTAACATTAGCCTCTTTTTTTAAGGAGCCTGACATGACTAAGCAGCCCGAAGACTGGCTCGACGACGTTCCCGGTGATGACATCGAAGACGAAGATGATGAGATCATCTGGGTCAGTAAAAGTGAAATTAAACGTGACGCCGAAGAGTTAAAACAGCTTGGCGCAGAAATGGTAGAACTGGGTAAAAACGCGCTGGATAAGATCCCGCTCGACCAGGATCTGCGTGATGCCATTGAACTGGCACAGAAAATCAAGAAAGAAGGGCGTCGCCGCCAGCTTCAGCTTATCGGTAAACTGCTGCGTCAGCGCGACGTGGAGCCGATCCGTCAGGCGCTGGACAAACTGAAAAACCGCCACAATCAGCAGGTTGCGCTGTTCCATAAGCTGGAGCAGATCCGCGATCGTTTGATCGACCAAGGTGATGACGCGGTACCTGAAGTGCTGAACCTGTGGCCGAATGCCGACCGCCAGCAGCTGCGATCGCTTATCCGCAACGCGAAGAAAGAGAAAGAAGGGAATAAGCCGCCGAAGTCTGCGCGCCTGATTTTCCAGTATCTGCGCGAGCTGTCTGAGAACGAAGAGTAATCTGTGCGGGTTTGCGCCGGATGGCGGCGTAAACGCCTTATCCGGCCTACAAGGTCGTGCGAAAAAATGTAGGCCCGGTAAGCGCTAGCGCCACCGGGCTTTTTTTACTCTGCGGCTGCGGCTTTCTTCGCCAGACCGTCCAGCAGCTTCTGATGGATCCCACCAAACCCACCGTTGCTCATCACCAGAATGTGATCGCCAGGCTGTGCGGCTTTCACCACCATATCCGCTAAGACATCCACGTCCGCACTCCAGTGCGCCGGCTGAATGCAGGCGTCTGCCACTTCGGCCACCTGCCACGGAATATGCTGCGGTTGCAGCAGGAAGACCTCGTCGGCACGCCCTAAGGACGGTGCGAGATCGTCTTTGCAAATACCCATTTTCATGGTGTTCGAACGCGGTTCCAGCACGGCCAGAATGCGCGCGGTGCCGCCAACTTTGCCACGCAATGCGGCAAGCGTCGCCAGAATGGCCGTTGGGTGGTGCGCGAAATCGTCATACACGGTAACGCCGTGGGCTTCACCGCGCAGCTCCAGACGGCGACGGGCGTTGATAAACGAGCCCAGCGCATTGGCGGCATCCGCAGGCAGTACGCCCACGTGACGCGCCGCGGCGATCGCCATCAGGCCGTTGTGCATGTTGTGCTCGCCCACCAGGCCCCACTTCACCTCGCCCACTTTCTCACCGTCGAGCAGCACTTCCCATTCGGAGGCATCCGCGTTGAGCTTTTTCGCCTGCCAGTGCCCCTGCTCGCCAACCAGCTCCTGCTCGCTCCAGCACCCCATCGCCATAGTCTGCTTCAGGTTGATGTCGTTCTCCGGCAGGATAATGCGGCCCTGACCCGGAACAATGCGCACCAGATGGTGGAACTGTTTCTGAATCGCTTTCAGGTCGTCAAAGATATCCGCGTGATCGAACTCAAGGTTGTTGAGGATCAGCGTGCGTGGGCAGTAATGCACGAACTTGGAGCGCTTATCGAAGAACGCGCAGTCGTATTCATCCGCTTCAATCACAAAGAACGGGCTGTCGCCCAGACGCGCGGAGACGTCGAAATTCCCCGGTACGCCGCCGATCACGAAGCCCGGCTTGTAGCCGCAGGCTTCGAGGATCCAGGTCGCCATACCGGCGGTGGTGGTTTTGCCGTGCGTCCCGGCAACGGCGACAACCCAGCGGTCGCGCAGGACAAAATCATGCAGCCACTGCGGGCCAGACATGTACGGGATATTGCGTTCCAGCACCGCTTCAACGCATGGATTCCCACGGGTCATGGCGTTACCCACGATCACCAGATCCGGCTGCGGCTCCAGCTGGCTGGCGTCATATCCCTGAATCAGAGAAATTCCCTGCTTCTCGAGCAGCGTGCTCATCGGCGGATACACATTGGCGTCCGAACCTGTCACTTCATGGCCCAGCGAGCGCGCCAGCATTGCCAGTCCGCCCATGAAAGTGCCACAAATCCCCAATATATGAATGCGCATACGTCAATATCCTTCTTCAATGTGGCGCACATTTTACTCACATGTCAGCGGCTGTGAAACGCATTTCAGGTAAATCCGTATTTTGCTGGCGCGATTCACCTCTGCGCTAATATTTGAATGTTTGTTAAGATTGTTGGACATCAACCGCTTTACTCAACATAAGATGCAGGGAAAGTGTTATGAAAACGTTAGGTGAATTTATTGTCGAGAAGCAGCACGAGTTCTCTCATGCTACGGGTGAGCTCACTGCTTTGCTGTCGGCAATAAAGCTGGGCGCTAAGATCATCCACCGCGATATCAACAAGGCCGGTCTGGTCGATATCCTGGGTGCCAGCGGTGCCGAGAACGTTCAGGGTGAGGTTCAGCAGAAACTCGACCTGTTCGCCAATGAAAAACTGAAAGCTGCACTGCGCGCGCGCGACATCGTTGCGGGTATCGCCTCTGAAGAAGAAGATGAGATCGTCGTATTCGAAGGGTGTGAACACGCGAAATACGTTGTTCTGATGGATCCGCTGGACGGCTCCTCCAACATCGACGTTAACGTTTCTGTCGGTACCATTTTCTCCATCTACCGTCGCGTCACGCCGGTTGGCACACCGGTGACGGAAGAAGACTTCCTGCAACCGGGCAGTAAACAGGTTGCTGCCGGTTATGTGGTGTATGGCTCGTCCACCATGCTGGTGTACACCACCGGCTGCGGCGTACATGCCTTTACCTACGATCCGTCCCTGGGCGTGTTCTGCCTGTGCCAGGAGCGTATGCGCTTCCCGGAGAAGGGCAACACCTACTCCATCAACGAAGGCAACTACATCAAATTCCCGAACGGCGTGAAGAAGTACATCAAATTCTGCCAGGAAGAGGATAAAGCCACCCAGCGCCCATACACCTCGCGCTACATCGGCTCGCTGGTGGCGGATTTCCACCGTAACCTGCTGAAGGGCGGTATTTACCTCTACCCAAGCACCGCCAGCCACCCGGACGGAAAACTGCGTCTGCTGTACGAATGCAACCCGATGGCGTTCCTGGCCGAACAGGCAGGCGGCAAGGCGAGCGACGGTAAAGAGCGTATTCTGGATATCGTGCCGGAAAGCCTGCACCAGCGCCGTTCATTCTTCGTCGGCAACCGCCATATGGTGGATGACGTTGAACGCATGATCCGCGAATTCCCGGACGCGTAACGCACGAAAAGGGGAGCCAGGCAGGCTCCCCTTTTTTTCAGGCCGTTTGCATCGTCAGCTTGAAGGAGGCCATCGCTTCCATCAGCTCGCGCGACTGTTCCTCCAGGGAACGAGTTGCCGCAGATGATTGCTGGACCAGCGCCGCATTTTGCTGCGCCGTTTCATCCATCTGATTGACGGCGATATTCACCTGCTCAATACCGCGGCTCTGCTCCTGGGACGCCGTCGCAATTTCACGCATCAGTTTGGTCATACGCAGTACTTCGGTGGCGATCTCGTCCATCGTCTCACCGGCCTGCTGCGCCAGCTCGCTGCCCTCGTTCACGTGGGTTTGCGAATCGCTGATAAGCGAGCGGATCTCTTTCGCCGCATCAGCACTGCGGCTGGCGAGATTACGCACCTCACCCGCCACGACCGCAAAACCTCGCCCCTGCTCACCCGCACGCGCCGCTTCAACGGAGGCGTTCAGCGCCAGAATATTGGTCTGGAAGGCAATGCCGTCGATGACGCTCAGGATATCGGCGATGCGCGCCGAACTGCCGGAGATGTCGCGCATCTTCTCAATGACATAGCAGACCATTTCACTGCCGTGATCGGCGGTATCGGAGACCGACTTCGCCAGCTGGTGCGCCTGCTCGGCGTTATCGGCGTTAAGTTTCACCGTGGCGGTGATCTCTTCCATGCTGGCGGCCGTCTGCTCCAGCGAGGTGGCGGTGGATTCCGTGCGCTGGGCCAGGTTCATATTCCCGGCCGTCAGCTCGCGGCTGCCGGTATCAATCTGCGAGCTGGCGTCACGCACCCGCAGAACCGAGTCCATCAGCGACTGGCGCATCCCTTCGATCGCCGCGTTAAGGCGATTAAATTCCTGGCTGGCCGGCGCGTTCAGGGTATGGGTTAAATCCCCGGCCGCCACATGTTCCAGCTGGGCAATCGAGGCTGAAAGCGGCTTGAGCAGCATATGGCGCAGCACCAGCCAGGCCAGCACGATAATGCCAGCCGTCAGCAGCGCCGCGACGATAATCAGGATCAGCACGCGGGTTTTACTCGCCTGCACGGCGCTCACCTCCGCTTTACCGCGCGCCTCGCTCCATGCCTGGAACGCCTGCATATCGTTATCAAACTGCTTCGCCACCGGGACCAGCTTGTTTTCCAGCAGATCGTAATAGCTGTCCGCGCTTTGCTCGTTCAGGGCTTTCAGCATCGGGCTGATACCCTGCTGGTTGTACACCGCCAGACTCGCGGCAACGTTATCCAGCAGCTTTTGCCCCTGCTCATCCGCCACGCCGCTGCCGATCACGTCCTTCAGCGTTTTCTGTGCCAGCGCCACTTCCTGGTTAATGGTTTTGACCGCCCTGGCCGCATCGTCCAGCAGGCCGACCTCCATCATGCGGACGGCCTGCCCCGCTTCGTTACGCGCGCGCAGGATCAGCGTATAGCCGGCATTCAGCTGCACCATCTGTTCACCCTGAAGATGATTGATGCGCTGGAGAGAAGCGGAACTTTGTGTAAGGGCATAAATGCCGATGCCGCTGACAATCAGCAGCAGAAGGGTCATAACGGCCAGTAAAGAGAGCAAGCCGGTACGAATCGATAGCGTTTTAAGCATGATGTTATTTCCGGTAGCGAGATATTTCTGGGCATAAAAAAAGAATATCGGCCGCTACCGGAAAATGTTTAGAGTTCAAGCAATTTCAGCATGTTATCGCTCTGTTAAAGATGTATTCACCCGGGTAACAGGCGAGCTCTGGCGGTTCTCCCACAGCACCGTCAGGCCGCGCTGGAGCGCGATAAAAATAAACAGCAGAATGCCGATGGCGATTTTGGTCCACCAGGAGCTGAGCGTGCCGTCGAAGTTGATATAGGTCTGAATCAGCCCCTGGATCGCCACGCCAAACAGCGTGCCGAGGACTGTCCCCACTCCGCCGCTGAGCAGCGTACCGCCAATCACTACCGAGGCAATGGCGTCCAGCTCAACGCCCACCCCCGCCAGGGCATAGCCTGCCTGGGTATAAACCGAGAATACAATCCCCGCGAGGGTGGCCAGCCCGGTCGAAAGCATGTAGATGCGAATAGTCGTGCTGCGCGTGGAAATTCCCATCAGGTTCGCGGACGTGGCGCTGCCGCCAATGGCATAAACCTGGTTACCAAATCGGGTACGGTGGGCGAGGAAGATCCCGATCACCACCACGCCCAGCATCAGCAGCCCCATTGCGCTCAGGCGCCCCCCGCCGGGGATTTTCCACGCCAGACTGGAGAGCGTGTCGTAGATCGGATGGTTAATCGGAATTGACTCCTCCGACACCAGATAGCTCACGCCGCGCAGGAAAAACATCCCGGCGAGGGTGATGATAAAGGCCGGAATTTTCAGCGCATCGATCAAAAGCCCCATAAAGGCGCCGAACGCACAACCCATGACCAGCACCAGCGGAAAAGCCAGCAGCGGCGAAATCCCCCAAAAGCCAATCGCCTTGGCAAGGAACACGCCGGTAAAGGCGATCACCGACCCAACGGAGAGGTCGATCCCGCCGGAGAGGATCACAAACGTCATGCCGACGGCGATAATGCCTAAAAAGGCATTGTCGGTCAGGATGTTGCAAATCACCCGCGTGGAGGCGAAGCCCGGGAACTGGGTCAGGCAATAGAGGTACCCCAGCACGAACACGCCCAGCGTGATCATTAACGGCAAATTACGTTTTATCATGACCGCGGTTCCCCTTAATGAGAGTGATAAAGCGCGGCGACTGCACGATAAGTACGATAAGCACCACGACCGCTTTGACGACCTGATTCAGCTCCGGCTGGAACCCGGAGAGCAAAATACCGGTATTCATACCCTGAATAATCAACGCCCCCACCACCGAGAGCAGCAGATTAAAACGTCCGCCCATCAGCGATCCACCGCCGATAACCACCGCGAGGATCGCATCCAGCTCGAGCCAGAGTCCGGCGTTATTGGCATCCGCTCCGCGAATATCGGCGGCCACGATCACCCCGGCAATCGCAGCACAGACGCCGCTCAGCACGTAAGTCAGCATCACCATCAGCCGCGTATTTACCCCGGCGTTTTTCGCGGCCCGAATGTTAATCCCCACCGCTTCGATGAACATCCCGAGCGCCGTTTTGCGGGTGAAAAGCCAGAACACCACCAGCGTCACCAGCGCGACGATCACCGGCGTCGGGAAGAACAGAAAATTACCGCTGCCTATCCACGCCAGGCTCGGGGAGTTAAAGGTGACGATTTGACCGGAGGTGATAAGCTGCGCCACACCGCGCCCGGCCACCATCAAAATCAACGTCGCGACAAACGGCTGGATCTTGAGCACTGCGACCAGAATGCCGTTCCATAGCCCGGCTAATACACCGGAGCCCAGCGCGGCCAGCAGAACCACCGGCAGGCTGTGCCCGGCGACGGTCATCGAGGCGGCGGTAGCGCCCGCAATCGCCATTACCGCACCGACGGAGAGGTCGATCCCGCCGGTGGCAATGACCAGCGTCATACCAATCGCCAGCAGCGCCACGGGCGCGGCACGGTTTAAGATGTCGATCGGGCTACCAAACAGGCGGCCATCCTGCACGACGATCTGAAAGAAATGCGGAGCCACCAGGCTATCCACCAGCAGCACCAGCAGCAGCGCCACGATTTGCGGCGTGCCGGTCGGCCAGGTGAAGCGGCGCTTCGCTTCGCCAGTTTGCGAAAGAGAACGGGACATCACATTTGACTCCTTACGCCGCGATGGCATTCATGATCGCCGGAACCGACAGTTTATCCAGCGGGATCTCTGCCACCTGCCTGCGATCGCGCATGATGATGACGCGATCGGCATAGCCGACCAGCTCCTCCAGCTCAGATGAGATCACCAGCAGCGCCAGACCGTCGGCGCAGAGCGTTTCGATAAGCCGGATGATTTCGGCGTGCGCGCCCACGTCGATACCGCGCGTGGGCTCGTCGAGGATCAGGAATTGCGGCCTGGTGAGCAGCCAGCGCGAGAGGAGAACCTTCTGCTGGTTACCGCCCGAGAGGAACTCGATGGGCTGTTCCGCGCTCGGGGTACGTATACCGAGCTGGCGGATGAAGCGCTCGGCAATCGCGTTCTGCTCGCGCTTAGGGATCGGACGCAGCCAGCCGCGCTGGGCCTGTAGCGCCAGAATGATGTTTTCCCGCACCGAGGCGGCGGCAATAATCCCGTCCGTTTTCCTGTCCTCCGGGCAGAAGCCCACGCCGAGGCACGACGCCTGATGCGGTGAACGTAGCGTTTGTGGTTTGCCTTTGATCAGCGCCGTTCCGCTGTCGGCAGGTTTGATCCCGAAGATGACTTCGGCGGTTTCGGTGCGCCCGGAGCCTAACAGCCCCGCCAGACCCACAATTTCACCGGGGCGTACCTCGAGGTTAAACGGCGCGATGGTCCCTTTTCTGCCGTAATCGTGAAACGCGGCGATCGGTTTTTCGCTCAGCAGCGTACGGCCCGCGCGCTGAAGCGCGTTGGTCTCGAGCTCGCGGCCCAGCATCATTTTGACCAGCTCTATCTGCGGCAGCTCGCGGGTTTCCCGGCAGCCGACAAAGCTGCCGTTGCGCAGCACCGTTATACGGTCGCTCACCTCGTAAACCTGATCGAGGAAATGCGTCACGAAAATCAGGCTGACGCCCTGATTACGCAGCTGGCGCATCAGGGTAAAAAGCATCTCCACTTCCTGGGTATCGAGGCTGGCGGTGGGTTCATCGAGGATCAGCACTTTCGCCGAGAGATCGATAGCGCGACAGATCGCGACGATTTGCTGCATCGCTACGGAAAAACGGTTCAGCGGTTCGCGCACGTCGAGAGAGAAGCCATACGATTCCATCAGCTTCGCGGCGCGCGCTTCCATCTCTTTGCGGCGCAGCAGGCCAAAACGTCTGGGTTCGCGGCCAATAAACAGGTTATCCGCTACCGACATGTTTGGCAGCAGGTTCACTTCCTGGTAGACCGTGCCGATCCCCAGTTGCTGGGCATGCGCGGTGTTTTTGGGCGAAATGGCGTTACCTTCCAGCCAGATAGCGCCGCGATCGGCGTGATAGACCCCGGTCAGGGTTTTAATCAGCGTCGACTTCCCCGCCCCGTTTTCGCCGAGCAACGCCATGATCTCCCCACGCCGCAGGCTGAAATCAACGTTATCCAGCGCCTTAACGCCAGGGAAAAATTTACTCAGGCCCTCTGTGCGGAGGATTTCCTGGTGTTGTTCGGTGGTCATGGTTTCCCCCTGCATCAGGCCGGATGACGCTACGCTTATCCGGCCTACAAAAGAGCGTATCGTAGGCCGGGTAAGCGCAGCGCCACCCGGCAATTTCACTGGATCAGTAGCCCATATTTTTCTTCTTCTCTAACTCTTCTTTCGCCGTGTCCGGCAGGTAGAGCGTGGATTTGGTGATGGTCAACTTCTCAGGCTGGGTGCCGTCTTTCTTGAATTTCTCCAGCGCATCGAATGCCGGGCCCGCCATATTTGGCGTCAGCTCCACGCTGGCGTTCGCTTCGCCGTCAATCATCGCTTTGTAGATGTCCGGTACGCCGTCGATCGAGCCGGTGAGGATATCTTTGCCCGGCTTCAGGCCCGCTTCTTTGATGGCCTGGATGGCGCCGATCACCATGTCGTCGTTGTGGGCGTAAACCATGCAGATATTTTTGCCGTTATTTTCTGCCTTGATGAAGCTTTCCATGACCTCTTTACCCTTACTACGGGTGAAGTCGCCGGACTGAGAACGGATGATCTTAATGTTTGGTGCTTTGGCGATGGCCTCCGCGAAACCTTTCTTACGGTCGATAGCCACGCTCGCCCCGACGGTGCCCTGCAACTCAACCACGTTACACGGCTTGCCATCCACCTGCTTCACCAGCCAGTCACCAATCAGTTTGCCTTCCAGCACGTTATCGGCGGTGACGGTGGTCATATAGAGAGATTTGTCTTTTACGTCGATGGAACGGTCAAGCAGGAAGACCGGAATTTCAGCATCTTTGGCTTCCTTCAGCACCGGCTCCCAGCCCGTGGCGACAACCGGGGCAATAAAGATGGCATCCACGCCCTGAGCGATAAACGAGCGCACCGCTTTAATCTGGTTCTCTTGCTTTTGCTGACCATCGGCGATTTTCAGCGTAATACCGCGCTTTTCGGCCTCACTTTTCGCCACATTCGTTTCAGCGGCGCGCCAGCCAGATTCAGATCCGACCTGCGAAAATCCAACGGTTAAGGGTGCGGCCATCGCCATAGACGACATGGCTGCCGAAACTGCTGTAACAAGAAGTAAGCGCTTCCACATATGAACGTCCTCGTAGGGTAGGTTATTGTTGGTTAAAAGATGTTCCGCGGATGAACTATAGCCAATGGAATATGTTACGGATTGCGTTACATCACACTTCAGAAAAGTGAATAAAACGTTAATCACAAGTTTGTAATCGCTTTCATTTCAACATTTAAAATGCGGCTGAGTTTATGGATTATCCTGTCATGGAAACGGTCTGAAAAGTGAAGGCGCGAGGGAGAGAAGACGAAAACAGGCGGAGACTTTCAGCGCCAGTTGGCTATAATACCTGCCACTTGTTTACCATCCATTTTAAAGGACACCGACATGAGCTTACTCAACGTCCCTGCGGGTAAAGAACTGCCAGAAGACATCTACGTTGTGATCGAAATTCCGGCCAACGCAGATCCAATCAAATACGAAATCGACAAAGACACCGGTGCGCTGTTCGTTGACCGTTTCATGTCTACCGCCATGTTCTATCCGTGCAACTACGGCTACATCAACCACACTCTGTCTCTGGACGGTGACCCGGTTGACGTACTGGTCCCAACGCCATATCCATTGCAGCCAGGTTCCGTCATTCGCTGCCGTCCTGTTGGCGTGCTGAAAATGACTGACGAAGCGGGTGAAGATGCGAAACTGGTTGCCGTACCGCACACCAAGCTGAGCAAAGAGTACGATCACATTAAAGATGTGAACGACCTGCCAGAGCTGCTGAAAGCGCAGATCGCCCACTTCTTCGAGCACTACAAAGATCTCGAAAAAGGCAAATGGGTTAAAGTTGAAGGCTGGGATAACGCAGAAGCGGCGAAAGCAGAAATCATCGCCTCTTTCGAACGTGCTGCTAAGAAGTAATTCTTACTGCTGAGACTAAGCCTCGCGCGTCGGGGCTTTTTTGTGCCTGTCGCTCCTGGTAACCCGTGCGATTGAGGAGTATCGCCCGGCGGCGCTACGCTTGCACGGGCCTACGGCGCAAAACGACAACGCCACCTTACGGTGGCGTTGTCGTTTTTCAGAACTGGTCTCTGTCTAACCAGTTACCGCTTTCAATCAACGTTAACCCGTCGACCGAACGTTGGTACACGTACATCCATGCACTGCCGTAAGGCGTCTGGATCAACTGGCGAGCGTATTCACCGCCCCTGGTGCGCAAGGCATCAAGTTCGGCCAGCGTGGCATTATCAATACGATAAACCTCACCCTGTACCGTTCCGTTCCCCGGAACCGCGCCTGGATAGTGGCCCAGACTGTACAACTGGTAGTTTTCGATTGTGTAATTTCCCAGCAACTGGGCGTTGGTCATCCAGTGGCTGTTGCCTTGCCTGGTTCGTAAACTGCCGTAAACAAATATTCGCATTGCTAAAACTCAAACTGATAGAGCAGATCAAGTGCCTGGTCTACGCCGGACACTGCTTCCAGATATAGCTTAGGCATCAGGCGATAACGTAACGTGAGTGTAGCCAGTGAGTCAAAGATCCCCACGCCATATTTTACCTGTAGACCCGGCAGTACATAGCCGCTGACCACTACCTGCGAAGAGTCACCCACGCCCTGAGTGTCCAGCGCCAGATTGCTTACGCCAAACGTCTCGCCGATTTTACCCACAACCTGACCACTTTGTGCAACCCCCAGACCGACTAACATTGATGTCATTGCCGCACCATCGCCCTGTTGGCTATCCAGACCCTGGCCGCGAAGGAGGTAAGAGAGCGCTTCCTGTTGCGACATGGCCGGGTCAGAGAAGATCTCTGCCTTAGGTTCATCGGCGGAGCCCGTCACGCGCACGCCTGCAATCACATCATCTTCGGTGGCTTCCGGGTTACGGATCGCTTCGATATTGAGTACCGGCTGATCCGGTGGACCGGAGAACAGCAGCTCGCCTTTACGCACAATCAAATCCTGCCCGTAGGCATGGAAGCGCCCTTCAGGAATATTGATTTGTCCATTGAGGCCAAGTCCCTGTTGATCCTGCGCCACTTTCAGGTCACCCGTGAGTCTCGCCTTCAGCCCAAACGCGTCCAAACGCACGTTATTCCCCACGTGCACGATAAGATTACTATTGATCGGTATGCCAGCGCTCTTCTGTTCAACAGGTTTCAGATTTTCATTGAGCATAACTTCGTCACTGGAGACGCCAACCGCGCTTTCCGGCACCTCGTGAACCACGATGCGCGCCCACGGTACGTCAACACGGCCGTCCAGGGTGAAGAGACTCGGCGTTGCCTCAAAGACCACGTCTGGCGACACGTCCAGGCGCACCATCGGCGGTACCGTGATACGCACCCTGCTGCCCTTGGCCGCAATACGGGCGCGCCAGTTGTCGAGCTGGCTCCAGTCTGCGTCACCGCTCAGGTTGATTTGTCCCTGCTGCGTCAGTACTGAGCCACTGAGGGTTGAGCTTTGGCCGTTAAAGTTCATCGCCAGCTGGCTTGGCTGCATATCGAACGGCATAAAGTTACCGTCAATGTCCACACCGTTTAACCGCATCTGGCCAAACAGCTGCGGGCTTTGCGCGTCCCCCGCCAGACGCAGGTTGGCGCTGAGCATCCCCGCCGCCTTTTCTCCCCGCGAGAAGATCGGATTCACCATCGCCAGGTTGAAGTTGCGAATATTGACGTTGCCGCCGAGATTGCGCCGCCCTTGCGGATCGGTAATTTGCACCTGTCCGTCAAACTGACCGTTGTTGGTCAGGCGGATCAGCCATCCCAGTTCCGCACGATTGTTACGCAGGTCAGCGTTCACATTCAGGGTGTCGAACGCCACCGGCAGCGGCGCGTCATTGACCTCCTGCGTCACCTTCACGTTACGCCCGGAGAGGGTAACGCTGCCCTGCGGCAGTCCCTCTTTGGTGGTGTCCCACGCGACGTCCGCTTTACCGCTGAAGACCCCGCTGGCCTGGGTGGTTTCCGGCATAAACGGTTTCAGCATCGCCAGGTCGAAACGGTTGAGGTTGATCTGCGCGCGTCCTTCCGCGCCCGCATCAATGGTCTGCGGCACGCACAGCTCAGCATTCGGGTTGGTCCAGCAGTGTGGCCCAATGCTGATCTTTTGCTCCGCGTTGCGGTAATCCAGCGCGACAGACCGCGACAGCACCAGCGGGCCGACCGGCGTGCTGAAGCGGGTGTTATCCAGCACGCCTTTCCAGCGCGTCGCCTGGCGGTCAAAACTGCCCGTCAGGTGCAGCTGCCCGGAGACCGGCTCGCCCTGCACGCGTAGCTGGAGATCGTGCTGCTTTTCGTTACCTTTTGCCGCCAGCGTGACCAGACTGATGTTCACGTCCGGCTGAGAGATACGCTCCACGCGCAGATTCAGGTTTCCGCCGATCTGATCGGTGGATTTCACGTCTCCCTCGACACGTACGCGGGCAATAGAAAGTTCCTGCCAGCGCAGGTTATTGGCGGTGATGTCCGCCAGCAGCTGCGGCGCCTCCACCGTACCGCGAACCTTCACTAACCCCTTCGCCGTGCCGCCAAGACCCGGCAGGGCGTTATCGAGATTTGGCGCGTCGATGGTGGCATCCAGATTGAGGTCTTTCACGCCCAGCTCGCCTTTAATATCCGCCGTGTTGCGACCCAGCGCCACGTGCAGGCCCGGGATCACCCACTGGAGATAGCTGTTGCCCTTAAGCGAGCCCTCTACGTTGACTTTGTTCTGCTTCACGTTGCCGGTGAGCTTGAGTTCCGGCACGTCCATCTGCCAGGTGCCACCGTACAGGCTACCGCGGGTTTTGATCAGGCCATCCAGTTTTGACGGCCAGTCCGGGACCTCTTTAGCGGTGTTGATCCCGGTCAGCTTCAGCTCGCCGCGCCAGCTGATCGCCTGCTGCCAGTCGAGCAGCGCGGTCAGCTCGGTTTTTCCTTCCAGCGCCGCCACGGTCAGCTTGTCGAGGTTAACCTGCAACTCGTTACCCTTCGCATCCAGGGTGATATCGGCGGGCGGTACCCCCTGCCCCTTCACTGCTGTGCGGAACGACAGCGTGTAGTCGGTCATTTTGCCACTCAGCTTCAGCTTCAGATCGTCAGCCTGGAACTGTTTTTCGCCGGTGAACGGCCAGTAAAGCTGCTTGCTGACAACCTCAAGGTTGAGCGGTAAACCGGCCTCTGCCAGCTGGGTTTGCCCGCGCAGCACCATATCCACCGGTCCGGAGAGGTTCACGCCGAACTCCAGCTTCTCGCGCAGCGCGCCGCCGACTTTCACCTTCACCTTTTCGCCTTTCAGCGGATCGATGTTCAGGGCGCTGTTCAGCGTAATATCTACCGGCCAGTTGTCGCGCAGCAGCGCATTGCCTGAGGCGTTGACCGACCCCTGGTTAGTATCAATATCCAGCGCGTCGAGCTTCATGTTGCCGTCGATACTGCTGACTTTAAGCAGCATGTTGAAGACCGTCAGATCGGTATCGCCGGTCAGACGCAACTGCTCGCCCTTAAACTCTTCGATATTGAGGTTCAGCGGCAGATGCACATCGGTCATCTCCGGCAGAACCGATTTCGAGAAGAGATCTTTCAGCGTTTCGCCCAGCGGTTTTTCTTCCGGCTGCGGGTTCTGGATCTTCGGCTCGACGATCTCTTCCTGCGCCACGTCGGCCACCTTCGGTAGCGCAATCAGCAGCCCTTGCAGGGAGGTTGGGGTCAGAGTGAGGTTTTTCTCCTGCCAGCGCAGACCAGAGGTGAAATCCATTACGGATACCGTCGTGTCGTCGATTTTGATATTCACGTTATCCAGTGCGACCCGGTAAAGCGCAATCGGGTACGGCGTGGAGAGGTTCAGCGGGCCGCTGTCCTCTTCTTCGACAGGCTCGGACTTCGGCATTTTTTTGGAATCTATCGCCACGTTAACGTCTTTTAGCGACAGATCGTTTACGCACAGCTGGCTGTCCCGCAGGCAGCCGAGCTTGACCGCCAGATGAAACTCGCCCGCGTTCACCGCCACGCCGGGCTGTTCATAACGGATATTTTTCAGGCGCAGATCGCGCCAGCCGCCCGTTACCTGGCCGATTTCCAGCCCCGGCACCCAGCGGTTCGCGGCGTTAAACAGCAAATGCAGGCCCGTGGTGGTGCCCACCAGAAACGCCACCGTACCGAGCAGTAATACGATAAAAATCAGCACCCCGAGGCTTATCTTCTTCCATAAACTCATAATTCAGGCCCCAGACCGATGTAAAACTGTAAACCGTGTTCGTCTTTGTCGCCCACCGGAACGGCGAAATCGAGCTTGATGGGCCCGACCGGTGACTGCCAGCGCACGCCTACGCCCGCGCCGGTTTTGAAATCGCTGCGGCGGATATCGTTCACCGCTTCACCGCCGTCAACGAACATCGCTCCCCACCACTTGCCGCTGACGTTGTACTGGTACTCCAGCGAGCCAGTCGCCAGTTTTGACGCCCCGGTCAACTGGCCTTTGTCGTTTTCAGGTGAGATCGATTTGTACTTATACCCGCGAATGCTGCGGTCGCCCCCGGCGAAGAAGCGCAGATCCGGCGGGACGCGTTCGAAATCACCGGTTTCGATCCAGCCGAGATTACCGCGCATCACAAAGCGGTGTTTGTCGTACAGCGTGCGGATCCAGACGTTTTGCGCCTGAAAGACGGAGAAGTCTACGTCGGAGCCCCAGGCGGTGTTGGAGTAATCGATGGAGTAGCGCTGAGAATCGCCCCAGGTCGGCATCAGGCCACCGCGCGAGCGGGTACGGCTGATCATCACGCCCGGATAAAGCAGCATGGTGGTGTTGGTGACGTTTGCCTGGGTAAAGTGGTCGAGGCTCCAGCGCAGGTTAATGGCGCGCTGCCAGCCGCTGGAGAGATCCCAGAAGCGTGATACCGCAAGCGTCGTCGAGTCCTGCTCGGTATCGTTCAAATCGGTACGCTTAAAGCCGCCCTGCACGAGGTAGTATTGCTCAAGCGGATTTTTCAGCAGCGGCATTTTATAGCTGAAGTCCAGCTGCTGTTCAGGCGCAGACAGGCTGACGCTGGTGGTCAGGCTGTGGCCGTAGGAGTTCATCCACGGTTTTTTCCATGAGGCTTTCACGCGCGGGCCGACGTCCGTGGAGTAGCCGACACCGGTCTCAATGGTGTTCTCGGTGCGCGGAGAGACCACGCCATGCAGCGGTAACACTTTCGTTTTACGGGATTTATCAAATTCCGGCGCTACCACCACGGAGTTAAACCAGCCCGTCGCGGACAAACGACGGTTCAGCTCGCCCAGGTCGCTGGACTGGTAGTAGTCGCCCTTTTTAAACGGCACCAGATTTTGCAGATACTCGTCACGGATTTGCGATCCTTCGAAGGTCACATCGCCAAACCGGTAGCGCTCGCCGCTGTCGTAATCGATATCCCAGAATGCCTGACGTCGCTCAAGCGCAACGCCCAGCTGGCTTTTGTTGAACCGGCTGTCGAAGTAGCCTTTGCGCAGCGAAACGCTGGTTAAGGATTTTTTAAAACGATCGTAATCCCCGTGATTGAGCACGGTGCCCACTTTCGGACGGGTGCTGAGCAGATCCAGGTAGTCCCGATCGGTGCGCGCACCGCCGCGCAACACCACGTTCGTGCCGCCAATCAGGACGGGTTCGCCCGGCGAGACGCGGGCAATCAACACCTGGCGTCCTTTCGCCGGCGGCGGGCGTAAATCGAAATCGATGGTGGGTTCGTAGTACCCCAACGCCTTTAAGCCTTCGCGGATGGCGTCATCCACGCGCGCGCGAAAACGCCGATCCGGCGTGACCTCATCGCTCTGGATGGTAGAAAGCTGCGCACGCACGTTTTTTTCCAGCGCCCCGGATAACCCCTCAACCTGCAAACGGACATTCGCCGCGCTGGCAATCCCGCTGGTCAGCATTAAACTGACTAAACATAACTGGCGGATCTTTGTCACGTTTTCTCCTGAATATCCCTGTTTCCACCCTGGAAGCAAATGCAGTGCCGCTCCGCGGCAAAATACGGCCTGAAAGCCAAAAACCCAAATTACGGGTTGAAAAAGGGTGTAACACCCAAATATTTCTTATGATTAAATCTAGACTCATTCATCGCATTTATTGTGTTCAATTAAACGCTTCGTGACAACCTTAACCGAAACAACGCTACCCGGGAGGCCCCACCGTGAGTTTATTCGATAAAAAGCATCTGGTATCACAAGCCGATGCGTTACCGGGACGCAACACCCCTATGCCAGTGGCAACATTACACGCCGTAAACAACCATTCAATGACAAACGTTCCTGATGGAATGGAGATCGCCCTGTTTGCCATGGGCTGCTTCTGGGGCGTAGAACGCCTGTTCTGGCAACTGCCGGGCGTGTACAGCACCGCTGCGGGCTACACCGGAGGATATACGCCTAACCCAACCTACCGCGAAGTCTGTTCCGGTGAGACCGGTCATGCTGAAGCGGTGCGTGTGGTGTATGACCCGAGCGTCATTAGCTATGAACAGCTGCTCCAGGTGTTCTGGGAAAACCATGACCCGGCGCAGGGCATGCGTCAGGGTAACGATCACGGCACCCAATACCGTTCGGCCATCTACCCGCTCACCCCAGAGCAGGAGGCCGCCGCCCACGCCAGCCTGACGCGTTTCCAGGAAGCGATGCAGGCGGCCGGTGATAAACGTCAGGTCACGACGGAAATCGCTACCGCGAAACCGTTCTACTATGCCGAAGACGACCACCAGCAGTACCTGCATAAAAATCCGTACGGCTACTGCGGTATCGGCGGCATTGGCGTTTGCCTGCCTCCCCAGCAGGCCTGATTACTGCATCAGCGCCACGCGAGCCGCGTGGCGCACAGCCTCTCCCTCCCGCCACGTTTTGCCGAAAACGTGACCTCTGGCAGGTTTACACGTCTTTACGCTATACTACCGCTGAAATAATCGGCTCAACGCTACGAGCTGAGTTCAATGTGTCTTCACACGAATGGTATCAACTCCCCTTCTGAGGATCTGGCGAGAAGCCGGATAAACTATGTTAAACAGTATTTTAGTAATACTTTGTCTTATTGCCGTCAGTGCATTTTTCTCGATATCGGAGATCTCGCTGGCTGCCTCCCGTAAAATCAAACTGAAGCTGCTTGCCGACGAGGGCAACATCAACGCATCACGCATTCTGAAAATGCAGGAAAACCCCGGCATGTTCTTTACCGTGGTGCAGATTGGCCTGAACGCGGTCGCCATCCTTGGCGGTATCGTGGGCGATGCAGCGTTTTCTCCGGCGTTTTATAGCCTCTTTGTTAAGTACATGTCCGTAGAGCTGGCCGAGCAGTTGAGCTTCATCCTCTCCTTCTCCCTGGTCACCGGCTTGTTCATTTTATTCGCGGACCTGACCCCGAAACGCATCGGTATGATTGCGCCAGAAGCTGTGGCTTTGCGTATCATCAACCCGATGCGCTTCTGCCTGTATGTCTTCCGTCCGCTGGTGTGGTTCTTTAACGGCCTGGCGAACGTCATTTTCCGCATCTTCAAGCTGCCGATGGTGCGTAAAGACGACATCACCTCCGACGATATTTATGCGGTGGTGGAAGCCGGGGCGCTGGCAGGCGTGCTGCGTAAGCAGGAGCACGAGCTGATTGAGAACGTTTTCGAACTGGAATCCCGTACCGTGCCGTCCTCCATGACCGGCCGTGAAAACATCATCTGGTTCGATCTGCATGAAGACGAGCAGAGCCTGAAGACCAAAGTGGCGCAGCATCCCCACTCCAAGTTCCTGGTCTGTAACGAAGATATCGACCATATCATCGGCTATGTGGACTCCAAAGACCTGCTGAACCGCGTGCTGGCAAACCAGAGCCTGGCGCTGAACAGCGGCGTGCAGATCCGCAACACCCTGATAGTGCCGGACACCCTGACGCTTTCCGAA
This sequence comes from Enterobacter cloacae complex sp. P18RS, assembly GCF_014982105.1. NCBI lineage: Bacteria > Pseudomonadati > Pseudomonadota > Gammaproteobacteria > Enterobacterales > Enterobacteriaceae > Enterobacter > Enterobacter cloacae complex sp. P18RS. The sequence continues at coordinate 59,043 of NZ_JADCKV010000015.1, forward strand.
GCGCTGGAAAGTTTCAAAACCGCCGGGGAAGACTTCGCGGTGATCATGAACGAATACGCGCTGGTGGTGGGCATTATCACCCTCAACGACGTTATGACGACCCTGATGGGCGACCTGGTCGGCCAGGGGCTGGAAGAGCAGATTGTTCAGCGTGACGAAAATTCATGGCTCATCGATGGCGGTACGCCGATTGAAGACGTCATGCGCGTACTCGACATTGACGAGTTCCCGCAGTCCGGCAACTACGAGACCATCGGCGGCTTTATGATGTTTATGCTGCGTAAAATCCCGAAACGTACCGACTCGGTGAAGTTCTCCGGCTTCAAGTTTGAAGTGGTGGATATTGATAACTACCGCATCGACCAGCTGCTGGTAACGCGTATTGATAGCAAACCGACCGTGCTGGTGCCGAAACTGCCGGATGCCGAAGAGAAGGTGTCGGCGTAATCCTTTGTGTGCCCCACAAACATTAACGGCTCCCATCGGGAGCCGTCTTTTTAACTACTACTGCATAGCACGTTGGTTAAGCCATCTCAGTTTGCAGACGCATAACCTGACGGTTGACTTCGGACATCACAGACAAGTGCTGTTTGTCCTTCACTTTTGGGATAAGGATTTTGCCCTTATCGAACTCAAAAGCGCCAACATCCTTGATGTACAACCGTCCACGGAACAGGATCTTCACGTACTTCGCCACCTGAAGCGGGTTGTAGCGTTGGAAAATTTTCATTCTTGTATCTCCTGCGAATCATACGCTCTTGCGGTGCCACAATCGGCCCGACTGTCCTGAGCGCAAATTTTGATGCCCAATGACTATAGACCAGAACCTCGTACTTACCCAGTGTGCATAAGTTTATTTACCGTTTGATTACAATTATTCAGAATAATCTTTGCAAAGCGTGATACAGCGCAGTATATGCCGTCGTTTTTGCATGGATATGTGCGTTCGCCCGCAAACTGGCATCGGGATTGCGGGAAAAGCCTATTGATCGCATTTATGATTAAAAGCGCATGACCAAGTGGTCGGATCACCTGCTAACAATAAGGAAACACCATGACCCTACGTAACCTCCTGGCAGCAGCTTGCCTGTTGCTGCCGCTGATGGCTTCCGCACACAACATTGAAAAAGGACAACGTGTCCCGCCGGTCGGGATTGCTGACCGGGGAGAATTGATTCTCGACAATGATAAGTTTAGCTATAAAGCCTGGAATAGCGCGCAGCTTGCGGGCAAAGTGAGAGTTGTACAACATATTGCCGGACGTACATCCGCTAAAGAGAAAAATGCCACCCTCGTGGAAGCGATCAAAGCCGCAAAACTCCCGCACGATCGCTACCAGACCACCACCATCGTGAACACCGACGACGCGATTCCCGGCTCCGGGATGTTTGTGCGCTCAAGCCTTGAGAGCAATAAGAAGCTCTATCCCTGGTCGCAGTTTATTGTCGACAGCAACGGCGTGACGCGTAAGGCGTGGCAGCTGGAAGAAGAGAGTTCAGCGATTGTCGTGCTGGACAAAAACGGTCGCGTACAGTGGGTTAAAGACGGCGCGCTGACGCAGGATGAGGTGCAGCAGGTGGTTGCCCTGCTGCATAAGCTACTGACTCAGTAAAGTGATACCCGGAAGCCCGGATTCAGGAATGACTCGCGCGGGGTGTAGTCCAGTGGCTTACCCTGCCAGTCATGCACATGCGCGCCAGCGGCCGCCGCCACCGCATGCCCTGCCGCCGTATCCCAGACGTTCGTCGGCCCGAAACGGGGGTACAGCTGCGCCTGCCCTTCCGCCACCAGACAGAACTTCAGCGACGAGCCAATCGACGTCGTCTGGTGTTCACCCAGCTGTTGCAGATACTCCTCCAGCTCGCTGTCACTGTGCGAGCGGCTGATCACCACCAGCGGAGGACGAGCATCACGCACCTGGATCTGCTTACGCACGCCGCACTCTTCCTTCCAGGCTTTACCTTCCGCCGCGCTGTACATTACTTTCATCACCGGGGCGTAAACCACGCCAAGCACCGCTTTTCCTTTTTCAATCAGGGCGATGTTGACGGTGAATTCACCGTTACGCTTGATAAACTCTTTCGTGCCGTCCAGCGGGTCGACAAGCCAGTAACGCTGCCAGTGCTGACGTTCATCCCAGCTCTGGGGCGCTTCTTCAGAAAGGACCGGAATATCCGGCGTCAGGGCCTGCAAACCTTTCAGGATCACCGCATGCGCCGCGATATCCGCCGCCGTCACCGGGGAGTCATCCGCTTTGCTGACAACATCCATCGGTTTCGCACCGTCGTACACCTGCATAATGGCATCACCCGCATCCCGTGCGAGCTGACAAATTTTATCTAACATTCTCCACCTCTTCGTTAACGCAGTGGGCATAACTTATTGTTTTAGTTATATCGTAATGTGAACAATTCCGCTATCTGTGAAGCAATTCTGGTTTCAGCGCCCTTTTTTCTGGCAGCATTCACACTTCTGTAAGCAACAAATACTACATACATATTCTTTTGTGGCTTGGATCGAAAAAAGGACTCCTCAGATGATTAAGTTTAGCGCAACGCTCCTGGCAACGCTGATTGCGGCAAGCGTTCAGGCAGCGACGGTGGATCTCCGTATTCTGGAAACCACCGATCTGCACAGCAATATGATGGACTTCGATTACTACAAAGATACCCCTACGGAAAAATTCGGACTGGTACGCACGGCAAGTTTGATCAACGCCGCCCGCGGTGAAGTGAAAAACAGCGTGCTGGTCGATAACGGGGACTTAATTCAGGGCAGCCCGCTCGGAGACTACATGGCGGCGAAGGGGCTGAAAAAAGGCGAGATCCATCCTGTTTATAGGGCAATGAATACGCTGGACTATGCCGTCGGCAACCTGGGCAACCACGAATTTAACTACGGCCTGAAATACCTGCACGACGCGCTGGCAGGTGCAAAATTCCCGTACGTTAACGCCAATATCATCGACGTTAAGACGAAGAAGCCGCTCTTCACCCCTTATCTGATTAAAGAGACCGAGGTTGTCGACCAGGACGGTAAAAAACAGACGCTGAAAATCGGCTATATCGGTTTTGTGCCGCCGCAGATCATGACGTGGGATAAAGCCAACCTCGACGGGAAAGTGACCGTCAACGACATTACCGAAACCGCGCGCAAATACGTGCCGGAGATGCGGGCGAAAGGGGCGGATGTGGTCGTCGTCGTGGCGCACTCTGGCCTCTCGGCCGACCCGTATCAGGTGATGGCTGAGAACTCCGTGTACTATCTCAGCCAGGTGCCGGGCGTGGATGCGATCCTGTTCGGCCACGCCCACGCCGTCTTCCCGGGCAAAGATTTCGCTGCTATCAAAGGCGCGGACATCGAAAAAGGGACGCTTAACGGTGTGCCATCGGTAATGCCGGGCATGTGGGGCGACCACCTTGGCGTGGTGGATCTGGTGCTGAATAACGACAGCGGAAGCTGGAAAGTCACGCAGTCGAAAGCGGAAGCGCGTCCGATCTACGACGCAGCGGCCAAAAAATCTCTGGCAGGGGAAGATAAAAAGCTGGTCGACGTCCTGAAGCATGACCACGACGCGACGCGTGAATTTGTCAGCAAGCCGATCGGTAAATCCGCTGATAACATGTACAGCTTCCTCGCGCTGGTACAGGATGACCCGACCGTGCAGGTAGTCAACATGGCGCAGAAAGCCTATGCGGAGCACTATATTCAGGGCGATCCGGATCTGGCAAATCTGCCGGTACTGTCTGCCGCGGCGCCATTCAAAGTGGGCGGGCGGAAGAACGATCCGGCCAGCTACGTTGAGGTGGAGAAAGGCCAACTGACCTTCCGTAATGCCGCCGATCTCTACCTCTATCCCAACACCCTCGTGGTGGTGAAAGCTACCGGGAAAGAGGTGAAGGAGTGGCTGGAGTGCTCTGCCGGGCAGTTCAACCAGATCGATCCGCACAGCAGCAAACCGCAGTCGCTGATTAACTGGGACGGTTTCCGCACCTACAACTTCGACGTGATCGACGGCGTGGAATATCAGATTGACGTTACCCAGCCCGCGAAATATGACGGCGAATGTCAGGCCATTAATCCGCAGGCAGAACGCATCAAAAACCTGACCTTCAACGGCAAAGCGATTGATCCGAATGCCACTTTCCTGGTGGTGACCAACAACTACCGCGCCTATGGCGGCAAGTTTGCCGGTACGGGTGACAGCCACATCGCCTTTGCCTCGCCGGATGAGAACCGTTCGGTGCTGGCGGCGTGGATCAGCGCGGAGTCGAAAAAGACGGGTGAAATTCATCCGGCGGTGGATAACAACTGGCGACTTGCGCCGATCCACAGCGACACTAAGCTGGATATTCGCTTTGAGACATCTCCGTCCGATAAAGCAGCCGCGTTTATCAAGGATAAGGCGCAGTATCCGATGCAAAAGGTCGCGACGGATGATATTGGGTTCGCGATTTATCAGGTGGATTTGAGCAGGTAAAAGCAAAACGGCAACGCACGTTGCCGTTTTTTTTTGGTGTTTGTTCCCTCTCCCCGTGGGCTGAGGGTTCCCCAGTAATTTGAAAGCAAAAGCTATAACGTTGCCTCAGAAAAACTGAGGGCTTTCAGCGATGCCTCGGTCCGGCTGTAAATCGCTGAGGCGTTTCCTGTAGGCCGGGGCGAGGCGCAGGGATGCGCCGAGAGGGCGGGCTTTACAGGGATGTTACCTCCGCCCGTCCCCGATAAGCCGGAAG
>NZ_JADCKV010000016.1:0-45400 GCF_014982105.1 Enterobacter cloacae complex sp. P18RS
ATATTTAATTATGCTGGTGATTTGTGTAATGGAGAGGACTAGATCAGGCGGTTAGTTGTTGCCGAATATCCTAATTAAACTATAATGGGGGGTTCAGGGTTTGCGCTTGTTACTAACATGCTGCTCAAAGTTTGAGCATCAGGGGAAGGGTGCTTCCCCTATCAGTTTTCATATTACAGCTAATCATTAACCCCTTAAAGAATTTCACAAGCATTTTATTTTTAATGGACTGACCCCACATTATCGGTAGAACGATAATAAAAATCGAGGTAATGTAATGAATGATAAAAAAATACAAATAGTTGAGCTACTGATTTCACATAGTCAAATATTGTTACGATCCAGAGACTATGACGAAAAGCTGAATTACTGGGGAAAAGGCAATGTTTCTCAAGGTGCTGTTCTTCACAAAGATTATGTTATATTCGACCCATTACCAGAGGACGCATTTGGAGCCAACGTCAATATCAAAATAGATAATTCTTTTATATTAGATGAAACTGCTCAACGCTGCATTGTAGTGCCATTTCTTATTACAAATAAAAATAAGCTTCAGGTCGCATGATTGAATTTAAATTCAACCCGATTACCGGTGAGCTAAACCTTGATGGTCTTCCTTTAAAAATAGATACTGAAGAAGGCTTTTGTAAATGTGATTTATACCACGAATTAGTAAAACGCAAAGCTGTAAATAAAAATATGTCGAATCACTACCTTGTTGACTCAGTAATGTTTTTCGATAAAGAATTTCAAGTTACTATACGCCCGGTGTGCTATGGTTTTCATTTTATGCTTCATCTTGTTGATAAAAATAGTCAATACTATAAATCATTAAATGATTGGAATGCACGAACTAATGTTCACATGCTAAATGAATCAGTTAAAAGCCTGTCTGATTGGCTGAAAGAATCACTGAACCTGGATACGCCTGATACCACGGAAACAGACATCATTAGGTGGAACTTTGAGTGGGGGCGGGTTTCAGTCTCATATGAGACAAAGTCATTTAATCATGGGGTATATATAGTTTGGAATATAAAGTAGTCACTTCCAAAAAAGGTGGTTTAGATATGTTAGAAATGAAACTTGATGTTCATACCGGATTTGTAGAAATTAACAACTACCCCATCGAATTAAAAGATGTTGATACTTTTAAAAATTCCGCATTTTACAAGTTTTTCTCGCCATTGACTACAGTAGGTCCTTTTTATTTCGCTATCGATAATGTTAAATGGAAAGATCAAGTTTTCATTTTGGAACTGAGGCCTTCAGCATTTTCTTTTTCTCCATCATTATTCCTTACTAGTAAGGATGGAAGTTTTTATAAAACGTTAGAGGATTGGGATAAAAGGGCTAGTCTGAGTAATTTATCGGATGAGCAGCAGCGTTTGACAGTATGGGTTGAGAATGAAATAACCTCAAATCCTAAGCTTAAAATTAACAATCCCCCATATGGATTTCAATGGAGGCATGAATGGGGAAATATCGTTGTACAGTCTAATGAAAAAAGCTTCGATTGTGGTGTTTATATAGAATGGAATGTTTGACTAAATGATGTTATTGATTAATAAAATCCTCCATTTCTTATAGCCTTACTTTTTTATTGATAAACTTAAAATTTAAATAATGAAACTTACTAATCGACTGAAAAAGAAGTTATTAGTCCTTGATGGCATTGACAATGATTTCATAGAGTATGGAAAGGAAATAACATGCCCTGAATGCGAGGGGGTAATAGTCTACTCTATCGTAAACTCATATGAGTTTGACACGCTCACAGAAGAGGTAAAATGCTTTTTGGTTAAGAAAATGAGAGGTGTGAAGCTTGATAGTGAACATAAGAAATATAGCTATGATGAAAGCCAATTAGATGTTTCGAAAAACACATGTTCAAAGTGTTTAAAAGAGTTTTCCGCTGTATTAACGTATAAAGAAGTGCAGCCAGCCCGATACCGGGTATATCTTGTGGGGCTTTTTGAAGGTGATTTGAAGCAGATCAAACTTTAAACGTTGAGGTTTACCAATGATTGAAAATCTCATTTGTATTAAAGAAAAAGACCTGCTTCAATGGGCGTGTGGTGAAAGTAACATACTGGTTAGTGTGTCATTTTTAAGCTATGCATTGGTCGACTTAACACGCCAGTTAGTCTTTGTGTTAAGCGAGCCTAAGCCATTACCAACCGTTTTGACCATCTTCAATGCTCAGGGCGAAAAACTATTTTGGTCAGCCCCTCCTGAAGGTGCGACTTTCTATTACTTAACATTCAACCTGTCAAAGGAAGTGATCGTTGTCTGTAGCTATCCAGCAAAAAAAAATGGCTGGCATGATTGGTTTTATTCCTGGGATATGAAGCGTAACGTGTTGTCTCAATCGGGCCCTGCGTATTAAGTTCAAAAGCGCCAAAAATGATAACTATAACCGGTGGCAAAAAAGGAACTGTATCAGCAGTTATATCAAGCAGTTTAAAAAAGGCTACGAGGAAAAAGATGACTACGGTTTACATTGTCATATTGACGTATATAAACCCCTTGAGGAGGTTGACGCAACGATACCTTCTCATGTTGAGTGACTAAAAAAGGGTATTCAGAGGGGATATTTCTGACTTCCGGAAGACGGATCCCAAGAACTGGTGGGGTCATTCTCGCTAGATCTGAGAGTCCTGCATCTCTTAAAGAGCGCTAGCGCGAGGGCTCTTTTCAGGCGTTAGGCTTGTTTCTGCCGAAATCATTCCCTTAGATTCCAGCATGAAAACTGATCTCTTAGACAATGTGTTTTAACCTCACAATAAAAAAATCCACGCCAAAGCGTGGATTTTTTTTTATTCAAAACAAATCAAACGTTAAACAAGAAGTTCATCACGTCGCCATCTTTAACGATGTAATCTTTCCCTTCCGCACGCATCTTGCCTGCTTCTTTCGCGCCTTGCTCACCCTTGTAGGTGATGAAGTCTTCAAACGCGATAGTCTGCGCACGAATGAAGCCTTTCTCGAAGTCGGTGTGGATCTTACCAGCCGCCTGAGGCGCGGTCGCACCCACAGGGATGGTCCACGCACGCACTTCTTTTACACCAGCGGTGAAGTAGGTTTGCAGGTTCAGCAGCTCATAGCCCGCGCGGATCACGCGGTTCAGGCCCGGCTCTTCCAGACCCAGCTCGGCCATGAATTCTTCACGGTCGGCGTCGTCCAGCTCAGCGATGTCGGATTCAACGGCAGCGCAAACCGCCACAACTACAGAACCTTCAGCCGCAGCGATTTCACGCACTTTGTCGAGGTACGGGTTGTTCTCGAAACCGTCTTCGTTGACGTTGGCGATGTACATGGTTGGCTTCAGGGTCAGGAAGCTCAGGTATTTGATCGCCGCTTTGTCTTCGTCAGTCAGGTTTTTCAGCGCGCGCAGCATGCCCGCGTTTTCCAGCTGTGGCAGACATTTTTCCAGCGCAGCCAGTTCCGCTTTCGCGTCCTTGTCGCCGCCTTTGGCTTTCTTCTGCACGCGGTGAATGGCGCGCTCGCAGGTGTCAAGGTCAGAGAGGGCCAGCTCGGTGTTGATGACGTCGATGTCGTCAGCCGGATCCACTTTGTTGTTAACGTGGATAATGTTGTCGTTCTCGAAGCAGCGCACAACGTGGCCGATCGCTTCGGTTTCACGGATGTTGGTCAGGAACTGGTTGCCCAGGCCTTCACCTTTGGATGCGCCTTTTACCAGGCCCGCGATGTCCACGAACTCCATGGTAGTTGGCAGAATGCGCTGCGGCTTCACGATTTCCGCGAGCTGGTCCAGACGCGGATCGGGCATAGGAACAACACCGGTGTTCGGCTCGATGGTACAGAACGGGAAGTTCGCCGCTTCAATACCTGCTTTGGTGAGCGCGTTGAACAGGGTGGATTTGCCCACGTTTGGCAGACCGACGATACCGCATTTGAATCCCATTTCTAAATCACCTTAATATCTTGATAATCAATCCGTTAACGATAACCGATTGAAGAAAAGTAAATAACTACGCCTATTATACACGTAACCCGCGCGACGCGCGGTAAAAAAGCCCCAGGGCGCCGATTATTGCGCTTTGAAAGCGTGCAGTCGATTGGTGGCTTTTGTCAGGCCATCCTGAAGCCAAATCTCGGTGCAGCGGGCCGCTTCGTCCACCGCTTCGTCAATCAACTTCTGCTCAGAAACCGGTGGTTTACCCAGTACGAAACCAACAACTTTGTTTTTATCGCCCGGATGGCCGATTCCCACGCGCAAACGGTGGAAATTAGGGTTATTACCCAGTTTGCTGATGATGTCTTTCAGACCATTGTGGCCGCCATGACCGCCGCCCAGTTTGAACTTCGCCACGCCTGGCGGCAGGTCCAGTTCGTCGTGGGCCACCAGAATCTCATCCGGATTGATGCGATAAAACGTTGCCATGGCCGCCACGGCTTTGCCGCTCAGGTTCATAAAGGTGGTTGGCACCAGCAACCGCACGTCGGCACCCGCAAGATTGATGCGTGAGGTATACCCGTAAAACTTGGGTTCTTCACGCAGGGGAGCGCGCAAACGCTCCGCCAGCAGATCAACATACCAGGCGCCGGCGTTATGGCGGGTTGCGGCATACTCTGCGCCCGGATTGGCGAGGCCGACAATCAGTTTAATCGTCACGATTTACTTCCTAATGGGTTCCAGATCTGGCGCGTAGTTTACTGTCTGGCGCGCCGCTTGACAAAGTTCTGCCTGCTGTACACCGAAATGCGAATAATTTCCTCTTTGAACAATTAGAATTTCAAGCTGTTCAATGTCTTATTTGTAAATTTTTGTCCGGGAGTGATCAGTAAATGTGATCATTCACGCAACTCATATAAGAGGCGTTGTCTATACTTTACACACAAGGAAAAGGGGCTTTTCCCCTGACAACCCAAAGTTCCGGAGGTGACATATGAAACGCAAAAACGCTTCAATGCTCGGTAACGTGCTAATGGGGTTGGGACTGTTCGTGATGGTCGCCGGTGTCGGTTATTCAATCTTAAACCAATTACCGCAGCTTGACCTCCCACAATACTTTGCGCATGGCGCGGTGCTGAGTATCTTCCTAGGTGCGGTATTGTGGCTCGCCGGGGCGCGCGTGAGCGGACATGAGGAAGTCTGCGATAAATACTGGTGGGTGCGCCATTACGATAAACGATGCCGCCGCGACCAGCGCAAGCATAGCTAGTGCCCCATAAAGAACACCGAAACGACTTCATCTGAAGTCGTTTTTTTTTTGCATGACGCATTGACCCTCACGTAACGTAAGGCTCCAGAGTAACGACACTGGCAGAATAAAAGGAGCCGTTATGTTGATACAGGTGGGTGAACTGGCGAAACGTGCCGGGATCACCGTGCGGACTTTGCATCACTACGAGCAAACAGGGCTGTTGTTACCTTCTGCCAGAAGCGCGGCAGGCTACCGGCTTTATAACCTGGCGGATGTGCAGCGTCTGCATATGATCCAGACGCTGGCAAAAGCCGGGCTGGAGCTTGCCGAAATCAGGGATTTTCTGGAACAGCGTTCGCTGTCATTAGCCGAATTACTCGACGGGCAAATCACTCTGCTGGACAAGCAACTGCGTAGTATCCATACGCTGCGCAACCGGCTGGTGGAATTGCGTACCGGGCTGACCGACGATGCGACGCCGGATCTGGAATCCTGGCTACAGACTCTGGAGTTAATGAATATGTACGATCGCTGGTTTAGCAAAGAAGAGTTGCAGCAACTACCGTTTGCGGTAGAGAAAGAGGCGCTGGCGGATATCTGGTCGGGTCTGGTGACGGAGGTTAAACACTTGCTGGAACAGAACGTCAGCGTCACGGACGCGCGGGCGACCGATTTGGCTTCACGGTGGATGGAACGCCTGGAGCAGGATACCGCAGGCAAACCGGAATTTTTGACCCGTCTGAACGAGATGCACAGCGTGGAGCCGCAGATGCAGGAGCAAACCGGCATTACGCCGGAGATAACTGATTACATCACGCGGGCGTTTGCCGAATCAAAGCTCAGCATCTGGGAGAAATATCTCACTGCCGAAGAGATGGCCTTTACCCGGGCGCACTACTTTGACCGGATGATGGAGTGGCCGCCGCTGGTGGCGAAGCTGCATCAGGCGCAGCAGGATAATCTCAGTCCCGCTTCTGACGATGCGCAAAAGCTGGCAGAAAAGTGGCTGGTTTTATTCCAGTCCTATGCAGGAACAAACCCGCAGACCCAGCAAAAATTTCGCCTCGCCATGCAGCAGGAGCCGCATCTGATGAAAGGCACGTGGATGACGCCTGCCGTGCTTGAATGGCTCCAGCAGGCGATCGGGGTGATGATGCAAAGACGCGTCTCTGCATCAGATGACTCACAGATCCGCTAATGCAGCTTCACGGTTAGGGTAGAAGGACAATCGGCCAGGGATCGGCTGCACGCCCGCGCGCGCCATGGTGCGCAGGGGCTGGAATTCAAGGTTACTTATCCGCAGCTCGCAGCCTTCCGGCAGGCGGGCAACAAAGCGCTGGAAGGCATCCAGACCGCCAGCATCCAGCACCGGGACGGCATCCCACTTCAGCACCACAATCCGTTTGCCCGCGATGCGGGATTCCAGATCGCTGAACAGACCTTCCGCCGCGGCGAAGAACAGCGGGCCAATCACGCGCAGCACCAGCACATCGTCAGGCACCTCAACGTTAACCGGGGAGAGACGCGTCATCTGCGCGATGCGGCGCATAAACAGCAGCGAGGCCAGCACAATGCCGACGCTGATGGCGATAACCATATCGAACAGTACGGTCAACGACATGCAGATCAGCATCACGATAATGTCGTCTTTCGGCGCACGGCGCAGCAGGTTAACCACCTTATGCGCCTCACTCATGTTCCAGGCCACCATCAGCAGCAGCGCAGCCATGGCCGAGAGCGGAAGCCATGAAAGCAGCGGGGCAAGGATCAGCAGCGCCATGATCACCAGCAGGGAGTGAATGACCGCCGAAACCGGTGATGTCGCGCCCGCACGTACGTTCGCGGCGGAACGGGCAATCGCAGCCGTAGCGGTAATACCGCCGAAGAACGGTGCAACGATGTTCCCTAACCCCTGGCCGACCAGCTCGCTGTTGGCTTTGTGCTTAGTGCCGGTCATGCCGTCGAGCACGACGGCGCAGAGCAGGGATTCAATCGCTCCCAACATTGCCATGGAGAACGCGGCAGGCAGCAGAGCGCGAAGGGAATCCCAGCTTAGGGTGAAGCTTGAGCCCGGCATGTCCCACGGCAGAACCAGCTGTGGCAGCAGCTGCGGAATGCCGCTGCCCTGTGAGCCGTCCGCCAGAACATAGTGGAACTGGGAGCCAATGGTGGCGACCTGTCCACCGAGCAGGTTGACAACGCCCATCACCGCGCAGCCCAGCAGCAGAGCGGGCAGATGCCCCGGGAGACGAATGCCTAAGCGAGGCCAGACGATAAGTGTGCCGAGGGTAACGATGCCAATGGCTGCATCGCCCAGGTTGGCCGTGGGCAACGCCATAAACAGCGCGCCCACTTTCTGTAAATAGTGCTCCGGAACATGGGCCATTTGCAGGCCGAGGAAATCCTTAATCTGCATGGTCCCGATGGTAATCCCAATCCCCGAGGTGAACCCCAGCGTTACGGAAAGGGGAATATATTCAATCAGGCGACCAAAGCGGGCCAGACCAAACAGAATTAAAAAGATGCCGGACATCAGGGTGGCAACCAGCAGGCCTGCCAGACCAAACTGTTGGGAAACCGGGTAGAGGATCACCACAAAGGCGGCAGTCGGGCCGGAGACGCTGAAGCGGGACCCGCCCGTCAGCGCAATCACAATCCCCGCAACGGCCGAGGTGTACAGCCCGTACTGCGGCGCGACGCCGCTACCAATCGCCAGCGCCATCGCCAGCGGGATGGCAATAATCCCGACGGTGATCCCGGCTATCAGGTCACGAACAAAGCGTGACGATGTGTATTTCTCTTTCCAGCAGGCGTCGATGAGGGCGCGAAAGGGCAGAACATGTGAGGAGGTTACGTTTTTCACAATTATCTATCATCCGTGTGCGCATCATCTGTCATGTGAATGGCAGGTGAAGGAGGCATAAGTCATACAAATAAATACTATAAACAAAAAAACCCGCCGTAGCGGGTTTTTTGGCAGTGTTCGATCAGTGTTCGAACATTGCAGAGATCGATTCTTCGTTGCTGATACGACGAATCGCTTCGGCCAGCATCCCGGACAGAGTCAACGTACGCACGTTTGGCAGCGCTTTGATCTCGTCGCTCAGTGGAATGGTATCGCACACCACAACTTCGTCAATGACGGAGTTACGGAGGTTGTTTACCGCATTGCCGGAGAAGATCGGGTGAGTGGCGTAAGCGAATACGCGTTTCGCACCACGCTCTTTCAGCGCTTCAGCGGCTTTACACAGCGTACCGCCGGTATCGATCATGTCGTCCACCAACACGCAGTCGCGGCCAGCCACGTCACCGATGATGTGCATCACCTGAGAAACGTTAGCGCGTGGACGGCGTTTGTCGATGATCGCCATGTCGGTATCGTTCAGCAGCTTCGCGATAGCACGCGCACGTACCACGCCGCCGATGTCCGGAGAAACCACAATCGGGTTGTCCAGATTCAGTTGCAGCATGTCTTCCAGCAGGATTGGGCTGCCGAATACGTTATCAACCGGCACGTCGAAGAAGCCCTGGATCTGCTCTGCGTGCAGGTCAACCGTCAGTACGCGGTCAACGCCGACGCTGGACAGGAAGTCAGCGACAACTTTAGCGGTGATTGGCACACGCGCGGAACGGACGCGACGGTCCTGACGTGCATAGCCAAAGTAAGGAATAACAGCAGTGATACGGCCAGCAGAAGCACGACGCAGCGCGTCGACCATAACAACCAATTCCATCAGGTTGTCGTTCGTTGGAGCACAGGTGGACTGGATGATGAAAATATCACCACCGCGTACATTTTCGTTAATTTGTACGCTGACTTCGCCGTCGCTAAAGCGACCTACAGCGGCGTCGCCGAGGGAAGTGTACAGGCGGTTGGCAATACGTTGTGCTAGTTCCGGGGTGGCGTTACCAGCAAAAAGCTTCATATCAGGCACGAGAAGAACCTCAGGCATGCGTCCAGTGGTGGATAGCGTTCGCCGCAAACTGCGGGGCCTAAGCAAACGCTATCCAGGCGGTGTATTAAAGAGCGCGATGCAACGTCTGGAACAGGGTGACGTTGTCACCGAAACTCAGTCTGCGCCAGAATGGCCTGCTGTAGGGGGGAGGTGTTCATCCCGCGTGCTACAAAACCATGCAGCCAAACCGGCGCTTGCTCAAGCACCTGACGGGCGGCGGTTTCGGTGTCAAATTCAGCAAAGACACAGGCCCCTGTACCGGTCAGGCGCGACGGCGCGTATTCTAACAGCCAGGAAAGCACCGCATCAACCTCGCGAAAACGTTTTCTTGCGATATCCTCGCAATCGTTGCTGAATTCACAATTTAATAACGTTTTTATTGACCGTGCCGGGGTATTTCTTTTCAGGTCAGGATCTTTAAAGATGACCGGGGTAGGAATGCTCACGCCGGGGTGAACGATCAGATACCATTTTTCCGGCGGATCGACCGGCGTGAGGATTTCACCGACACCTTCAGCGAACGCCGCGTGGCCGCGCACAAACACCGGTACATCGGCGCCCAGCGTCAACCCTAACGCTGCCAGTTCGTCCGTCGTCAGACCGCAGCCCCAGAGGTGGTTAAGCGCCACCAGTACAGTCGCGGCGTTTGATGAGCCGCCGCCAAGACCGCCGCCCATCGGCAGGCGTTTGTCGATACGGATATCCGCACCGCTTCCCGCCGGCAGACGACCCGACGTCGACGCCGTTTTCATCAGCAGGCGAGCAGCGCGCACGATCAGGTTATCGTCATGCGCCACGCCGTCGACCGGCGTCAGCAGGCAAATCTGCCCGTTCTGACGCGGTTCGATGGAGATGGTGTCGCCGTAATCGACAAACTGAAACAGCGTTTGCAGGGTGTGATAGCCGTCAGCGCGCTGCCCGGTAATGTAGAGAAACAGGTTCAGTTTTGCGGGAGAGGGCCAGTGGGTCATCATTTAACGATCCAGTTGTCCATTTTCAGCTTGATACGCTGGCTACCCTGCGTCAGCTCCATATTGGACGGCAGCGACGGTTGCGTCTTGCTGTCATACGCGCTGTACACCACTTTCCAGGTTTTACCGCCCTGGGTGTAGTTCACCTGGCTCAGACGGTATTGATCGTCGAGCGTATAGTCGGTTGCGTCACCCGGCAGGCCAAGGATCCACTGGCGCAGACTATTGAGCGGAATCGGCATCCCGGTCAGCTTGCCAATCATCTCTTCGGCGTCGGTTGCCGTGTAGTGCTGGCCTTTGTTATCGGTGATCTGCGCTTCGCCAGGCTTCGCGTTAAGCTCCAGCTCGGTGCTGCCCAGCGGGTTCAGCAGCAGCAGGCGATAGTTGTCCTGACCCGTTTGCTGCCAGAAGAAGCGAGCATAAACTTTTTGTTCGTCAGAGAGATAAGCAAATGCACCGCGGGTCTGGTACTGGCTTAATTTCAGCACGTCCTGCTGGTGCTGACGCCACTGCGGTGAGTCAGGGCTTTTGCCCGGGCCTTTCGGCTGATGAACGGAACAGGCGGTCAGAACCAGGGCCGCCAGAGGCAGCAGGCGAATCATTCGGGTCATAATGATGACAAATCCTTGAGATACGTTGCAGTTATAACTGTTAATGCTAGCGTTGAAGGGTGCCACCGTCTACGTTCAAATTATCTCAAAGCGTGGCGTAAGCTATTACTCCGAAAGGGGGCAGTCTCTTTTATTGATCTCGCGCATCCTGTATGATGCGTCCTGCTAACCTTATTAACGCTGGTACTACTCCCGCTCAACATGACCCTATTAGCACTCGGTATTAACCACAAAACGGCCCCGGTTTCACTGCGAGAACGCGTTACGTTTTCGCCGGATACGCTCGACCTGGCGCTGGACAGCCTGCTTGCACAGCCGATGGTGCAGGGTGGCGTGGTGCTGTCGACGTGCAACCGTACCGAGCTGTATTTGAGCGTAGAAGAGCAGGACAACCTGCACGAGGCGCTGATCCGCTGGCTGTGTGACTACCACAACCTCAACGAAGAAGAGCTGCGCAACAGCCTGTACTGGCATCAGGATAACGATGCGGTCAGCCATCTGATGCGCGTGGCCAGCGGTCTGGATTCGCTGGTGCTGGGCGAGCCGCAGATCCTTGGCCAGGTGAAAAAAGCCTTCGCGGATTCCCAGAAAGGGCATCTGAAAGCCAGCGAACTGGAACGAATGTTCCAGAAGTCATTCTCCGTGGCGAAGCGTGTGCGAACCGAAACCGACATTGGCGCCAGTGCGGTTTCGGTTGCTTTCGCGGCCTGTACCCTTGCCCGTCAAATTTTTGAATCCCTGTCGACCGTCACCGTACTGCTGGTGGGAGCGGGCGAAACCATCGAGCTGGTGGCGCGCCATCTTCGCGAACACAAGGTGAAGAAGATGATCATTGCCAACCGCACCCGCGAACGTGCGCAGGTGCTGGCGGACGAAGTGGGCGCTGAGGTGATTGCGCTGAGCTACATCGATGAACGTCTGAAAGAGGCGGACATTATTATCAGTTCTACCGCCAGCCCGCTGCCGATTATCGGGAAAGGGATGGTCGAGCGTGCGCTGAAATCCCGCCGCAATCAGCCGATGCTGCTGGTGGATATCGCCGTTCCGCGTGATGTCGAACCGGAAGTGGGCAAACTGGCGAACGCCTACCTGTACAGCGTGGATGACCTGCAAAGCATCATTTCGCACAACCTTGCCCAGCGTAAGGCGGCGGCTGTGCAGGCGGAAACCATCGTTGAACAGGAAACCAGCGAATTTATGGCCTGGCTGCGCGCGCAAAGCGTCAGCGAGACCATCCGCGAATACCGCGGTCAGGCGGAGCAGGTGCGTGATGACCTTACAGCCAAAGCGTTAGCGGCCCTTGAACAGGGCGGCGACGCGCAGGCGATTATGCAGGATTTAGCCTGGAAACTGACCAACCGCCTGATCCATGCCCCAACCAAATCTCTTCAGCAGGCTGCCCGTGACGGGGACGATGAACGCCTGACTATTCTGCGCAACAGCCTCGGGCTGGAATAGCGCCCTATACCCATTTTCTAAGACAAGGTGCATTTACGCCTATGAAGCCTTCTATCGTCGCTAAACTGGAAGCTCTGCACGAGCGCCATGAAGAAGTCCAGGCGCTGCTCGGTGATGCCGGGACCATTGCCGACCAGGAACGTTTTCGCGCGCTGTCGCGTGAATACGCGCAGTTAAGTGATGTTTCAAAATGCTTTACCGACTGGCGACAGGTCCAGGAAGATATCGAAACCGCGCAGATGATGCTCGACGATCCTGAGATGCGCGAGATGGCGCAGGAAGAGTTACAGGACGCAAAAGCGCGTTCAGAAGAGATGGAGCAGCAGCTTCAGGTGCTTCTGCTGCCGAAAGATCCGGACGATGAGCGTAACGCCTTTGTGGAAGTCCGCGCCGGTACCGGCGGCGACGAAGCGGCGCTGTTCGCCGGGGATCTGTTCCGTATGTACAGTCGTTATGCCGAATCCCGTCGCTGGCGCGTGGAGATCATGAGCGCCAACGAAGGCGAGCATGGCGGCTACAAAGAGGTTATCGCCAAGATCAGCGGCGACGGCGTGTACGGTCGACTGAAATTTGAATCCGGCGGTCACCGCGTGCAGCGCGTGCCTGCGACAGAATCTCAGGGACGCATTCATACGTCAGCCTGTACGGTGGCGGTGATGCCGGAGCTGCCGGAAGCGGAACTGCCGGATATCAACCCGGCGGATCTGCGCATCGACACCTTCCGCTCTTCAGGGGCAGGTGGTCAGCACGTTAACACCACCGACTCCGCTATCCGTATTACTCACCTGCCCACCGGGATTGTGGTTGAGTGTCAGGATGAACGTTCCCAGCACAAGAACAAGGCTAAAGCGTTATCCGTGCTGGGCGCCCGTATCCACGCGGCTGAAATGGCGAAACGCCAGCAGGCGGAAGCCTCTACCCGCCGTAACCTGCTGGGCAGCGGCGATCGTAGCGACCGTAACCGTACCTATAACTTCCCGCAGGGTCGCGTAACCGACCATCGCATCAACCTGACGCTCTACCGTCTGGATGAGGCGATGGAAGGCAAGCTCGATATGCTGATTGAGCCTATCGTGCAGGAATACCAGGCCGACCAGCTGGCGGCACTGTCCGAGCAGGATTAATGGATTTTCAGCGCTGGTTACGCCATGCCGCCAGTGAGCTTTCTGCAAGTGAAAGCCCGAAGCGCGACGCCGAAATTCTGCTTGAGCATGTGACGGGTAAAGCCCGCACATATCTGCTGGCCTTCGGCGAAACCGCGCTGACCGCTGAACAGCAATCGCAGCTGGAGGCGCTGCTTGCCCGCCGTAAAACCGGCGAGCCGGTGGCGCATCTGGTTGGCGAACGCGAGTTCTGGTCGCTTCCGCTGTACGTTTCAGCGGCCACGCTGATCCCGCGCCCGGACACCGAGTGTCTGGTGGAGCAGGCGCTGGCGCGGTTACCGGCGCAGCCGTGTCAGATCCTCGATCTCGGTACTGGCACCGGCGCGATTGCGCTGGCGCTTGCCAGCGAGCGACCGGACTGCACCGTGACGGCGGTAGACGTGATGCCGGATGCGGTCGCCCTCGCGCAGCGCAACGTTGAACGGCTGGGGCTGAACAATGTTTCCGTTCTGCAAAGCAGCTGGTTTGCCGCGCTTGAAAGCCGCATGTTCGAAATGATTGTCAGCAATCCGCCCTACATCGACGAAGACGATCCGCATCTCGCGCAGGGCGACGTGCGTTTTGAACCGTTGACCGCGCTGGTCGCTGTGAATCAGGGACTTGCGGATCTCGATCACATTGTGACAACGTCACGGCAACATTTGCTTCCCGGTGGCTGGCTGCTGGTGGAACATGGCTGGACGCAGGGAGAGGCGGTGCGAGCGCTGTTTACGCGTGCCGGATACGCTGCGGTGGAAACCTGCCGGGATTACGGCGGCAATGAACGTCTGACGCTGGGGCAGTGGTCATGAGCCTGTTTACGCTGCTGATCTCCGTTCACCTGGTTTCCGTTGCCCTGACCATCGGCTTTTTCATTGCCCGCTACTGGTGGCGCTACAGCAACAATCCGCTGATTAACGCCCGCTGGGTACGCATCGCCCCGCACTGTATCGACACGGTGCTGTTCCTTTCCGGAGCCGGGTTAATGTGGAAAACCGGCTATCTGCCATTTACTGATAAAGGCGCATGGCTGACTGAAAAGCTGTTTGGCGTTATCATCTACATCGTTTTGGGTTTTATCGCGCTTGGGCGTCATCGTCCGCGCAGCCAGCAGACAGGGTTTATCGCCTTTTTGCTGGGTCTGGTGGTGCTGTACATCATCATTAAACTCGCCACCACAAGAATACCGTTACTGGGGTAAGTCATGAGGTCCTTAGCCGATTTCGAATTTAACAAAGTGCCGCTCTGCGATGGTATGATCCTGATTTCAGAGATGATCCGCGACGATTTTACGTCACAGTACGTTTACG
The DNA here is from genome assembly GCF_014982105.1 of Enterobacter cloacae complex sp. P18RS. Lineage (NCBI taxonomy): Bacteria > Pseudomonadati > Pseudomonadota > Gammaproteobacteria > Enterobacterales > Enterobacteriaceae > Enterobacter > Enterobacter cloacae complex sp. P18RS. The sequence goes on from NZ_JADCKV010000016.1 coordinate 14,620, forward strand.
CTGAACTGGAGAATCTGGTCAGCCTGGCGCGCGAAGAGATCAATCAGGCCCGTCCGCAGGACTGGCAATTAGAGAAGCTGATTGAGCTTTTCTACGGCGAATGGGGTTTCTGCGACACGCGAGGCGTGTACCGCCTGTCTGACGCACTGTGGCTGGACCAGGTGTTGAAAAATCGTCAGGGCAGCGCCGTCGCGTTGGGCGCCATTTTACTGTGGGTTGCGCACGAGCTGGATATTCCACTGGTGCCGGTCATTTTCCCGACGCAGATGATTTTGCGGGCGGAGTGGCTGGACGGTGAGATGTGGTTAATCAATCCGTTTAACGGCGACACGCTGGATGAGCATACGCTGGACGTCTGGCTGAAAGGCAACATCAGCCCGATAGCTGAGCTGTTCAATGAAGATCTCGATGAAGCCGATAACGCCGAAGTGATCCGTAAGCTCCTGGATACGCTGAAGTCTGCGCTGATGGAAGAGCGTCAGATGGAGCTGGCTCTGCGCGCAAGCGAAGTGCTGTTGCAGTTCAATCCGGAAGATCCGTACGAAATCCGCGACCGCGGCCTGATTTATGCGCAGCTCGACTGCGAGCACGTGGCGCTGAATGATTTGAATTATTTCGTCGAGCAATGTCCGGAAGACCCGATCAGCGAGATGATCCGCGCGCAGATTAACGCGATCGCGCATAAACACATTACACTGCATTAATCTTAATTCCGATTCACACCTGAATAAGGCGATCCTATGAAACAAAAAGTGGTTAGCATTGGTGATATCAACGTGGCAAACGACCTGCCGTTCGTACTGTTTGGCGGTATGAACGTTCTGGAATCCCGCGATCTCGCTATGCGCATCTGCGAACACTACGTGACCGTGACCCAAAAGCTGGGCATCCCGTACGTGTTTAAAGCCTCTTTTGACAAAGCCAACCGCTCCTCCATTCACTCCTACCGTGGCCCGGGCCTGGAAGAGGGGATGAAGATTTTCCAGGAGTTGAAACAGACGTTTGGCGTGAAAGTGATCACCGACGTGCACGAAGCGTCTCAGGCACAGCCCGTGGCTGATGTGGTAGACGTGATTCAGCTTCCGGCGTTCCTCGCTCGCCAGACTGACCTGGTAGAAGCGATGGCGAAAACCGGTGCCGTGATTAACGTGAAAAAACCGCAGTTCGTGAGCCCTGGCCAGATGGGTAACATCGTCGACAAGTTTATCGAAGGCGGTAACGACCAGGTGATCCTCTGCGACCGTGGTTCAAACTTCGGTTATGACAACCTGGTTGTAGATATGCTGGGCTTCAGCGTGATGAAGAACGTCTCTAACCAGTCTCCGGTGATTTTCGACGTGACCCACTCCCTGCAATGCCGCGACCCGTTTGGCGCCGCGTCTGGCGGGCGTCGTGCGCAGGTGACCGAACTGGCGCGCGCCGGTATGGCAACCGGCCTGGCGGGTCTGTTCATTGAAGCGCACCCGGATCCGGCTAACGCGAAATGCGACGGTCCATCCGCGCTGCCGCTGGATAAGCTGGAGCCGTTCCTGAAACAGATCAAAGCGATTGACGATCTGGTGAAGAGCTTCGACGAGCTGGATACCAGCAACTAATAAAAAAACCCGCTTCGGCGGGTTTTTCTTTGCCCGGCGGCGCTACGCTTGCGCGGGCCTACGGGTTTCGTAGGCCGGGTAAGCGTAGCGCTACCCGGCAAAAAAATTACGCAAATATCGTCATCAGATACGCAATAAACAGCGCCATATGCGCCGCGCCGTTCAGCACATTGGTGCGGCCGGTGGAGAAGGATATCTGGCACAGCAGCAAGGATGCCACCATCACAATCATCTCTGGCGCACCCAGCGCAAACTGCAATTCATTTCCCGTCATAAAGGCAATCAACGTCACCACCGGAACGGTAAGGGAGATGGTCGCCAGAACGGAGCCGAAGAACAGATTCATCGCACGCTGCACCTGATTATTGAGCACCGCTTTCAGCGCTCCCAGGCCTTCTGGCGACAGGATCAACAGGGCCACCAGGAAACCGGTAAAGGCGACCGGCGCGTTCAGTTCAGTTAACAGCGCCTCCAGCGGGTTCGCATTCATCTTGGTGACCGCAATAACGGCAATCAGATGCACGATCAGCCAAACCGTATGCCACGCGCTGCTGTGCGCCGACGGCTTACCGTGATGCGGGTCATCGTCGTCGCCGTCGTCTTCATGCTCGTAAACAAACAGGCTCTGGTGCGTTTTGGTCTGGATCAGCAGGAACACGCCGTACATCGCCGCGGAAATCAGCGCCACCAGCAGCGCCTGGCCGGTGGTGAAATTTGCACCCGGCAGCGCCATCGGAAATACCAGCACAATAATCGCCAGCGGGAACAGGGCGATCAGGTACTGTTTAATGCCAAAGAGGTTCATGTACTGGGTGGCAAATTTGCGACCACCTAATAAAAGTGAAAAACCGACCAGGCCGCCGGTAACAATCATAATGATGGAGTAGAGCGTATCGCGCATTAGCGTTGGCGCGGCGTCGCCGGTGGCCATTAATGCGGAAATTAAACTGACTTCAAGAATCACAACCGAAAGGCTTAAAATTAATGACCCATACGGCTCTCCAAGACGGTGGGCTAACACATCCGCATGGCGTACCACGCTAAATGCACTGGTTAAAATACCCACCAGAGCCAGAATATTGATCCCCACAACCACTGGCAATGACTGACTGCTTCCCCAGAAGAGCAGCACAGCCAGTGCCAGAACCGGGAAAATGAGAGAGGTCTCCTTGTGGCGGGTTTTTACCGCCTCGTGTGTTGCTGTCATGTGTTTCTCCAACAATGCAGGTGCTTGTAATTATAGATAGATTTTAAAGGTATTAAATTAACAGAAATCTGTTAAATACCCTGTATTTTTTACTTAATTTTACCCTTTATTATAATTTTTATGTCTGAGGCTTATAATGCCTTATCTCTGTTAAATATTAGTTTAATAACAATGAATTACATTTTTATATTGTTCATTTCTTTCTGTCGAGTGGCACCCTCGCGTATCGTCGTCCACACTTATCTTTTAGCCAAAAGAGAGGTTAACGATGCCATACAAATCGAAAAGCGAATTACCGGATAACGTGCAAAACGTATTGCCTGCCCACGCCCAGGATATCTACAAAGAAGCCTTTAACAGCGCCTGGGATCAGTACAAAGATAAAGAAGATCGCCGGGACGATGCCAGCCGTGAAGAGACGGCGCATAAGGTGGCCTGGGCCGCCGTGAAAAATGACTATGAGAAAGGGGACGATGATAAATGGCACAAAAAGAAATAGCCGCCAAATAACACGCTGCCTCCATTTTGACATTTCAGGCGGTTGACCTGCCGCTGTATTGCATCTGGCCCGCGAATTGCTTATCGTTGCTCAACTGCTGTTAAAATGAACAGCACGGAATGCCGGGAAGGCGAATTACAGATGTCGCAAGGAAGCATGCAGTGGCGGAGGTGGAATGTGTTAACGCGTGATTTCTTGATGAAGGCAGATTGTAAGACGGCATTTGGTGCTATTGAGGAATCGCTTCTGTGGTCGGCTGAACAACGTGCGGCGTCGCTTGCGGCAACGCTGGCCTGCCGCCCGGATGATGGCCCGGTCTGGATCTTTGGTTACGGCTCGCTGATGTGGAACCCGGCGCTCGAATTTGTTGAATCAGCAACCGGAACGCTGCCTGGGTGGCACCGCGCCTTTTGTTTGCGCCTGACCGCCGGACGTGGCAGCGCCTGTCAGCCTGGCCGCATGCTTGCACTAAAAGAGGGCGGGCGCACCACGGGCGTGGCATACCGGCTGCCGGATACCACGCTGGAAGATGAGCTGACGCTGCTGTGGAAGCGCGAGATGATCACGGGCTGCTATATGCCCAGCTGGTGCAAGCTGGAACTGGATGACGGGCGCACCGTCAACGCGCTGGTGTTCATTATGGATCCGCGCCACCCGCTGTATGAAGCCGATACCCGAACCCAGGTGATTGCCCCGCTGATTGCCGCCGCCAGCGGACCGCTGGGCACTAACGCCCAGTACCTTTTCTCGCTCGATCAGGAGCTGACGCGTCTCGGTATGCAGGACGACTGTCTGAGTGAGCTGGTGGTGAAGGTGAAAGCGCTGCTGGAAGGGAACCCGCTCAGCAATACGCTGCGGCCGGGTTTTGCCTGATAATACGCCCGGCTGACCGGGCGTTTACGGTTATGCCGCCACGTAACTTACGGAATGTTCGAGCGACTGGCTGTGGCTGTCGATCAGCACATCCCAGGTGCCGGTGTAAGGCACCGTCAGCCAGGCCTTATCGTCCTGGACGGTAAGGATATCTGCCTGCGATTGCTTCTGTCCTTTTGTACTCATCAGATGGATGCGGCAACGCTCTGAGCAACGCACCACTACCGTATCCCCGCCAAACAGTTTCAGACTCGTTTTAACTCGTGCCATTTTATACCCCGTCGTTTTTGCCCATCCCGAGCGTGATGTTGTTCACAATTTACTCATTGCATAACACCAAAGGGGCAGGGGTGGGATGCTGATTTCGATCAAAAAATGGCGCAACGATTAAACAAAAATGACAAAATCTCTGAAACCTTTCAGCGGACGCGCGTTTACCCTGCTTAACGCGCGCCCGGGAAAAATTATATGCGGAAATGGCCAGCGGTCTCAGCAAGGTCGCCTGCCTGGCTTTGCAGCGCGCTGGCCGCCGCAGCAGACTGTACAACAAGTTCGGCGTTCTGCTGCACCATGCGATCCAGGTGAGTCACCGCGTGGTTAATCTCATGGATCCCTTTCATCTGCTCGCGGGTGGCAATGGATATTTCACGCATAATGCCTGACACGCTCCCGACGCTGGCGCGGATCTCATCCATGCTGTCGCCCGCAAGGTGCACAAACCGGGAGCCGGTTGCAACGCTTTCGGTGGTGGAATCAATAAGGGATTTGATCTCCTTCGCCGCCTGAGCACTGCGGCTGGCCAGGTTACGTACTTCCCCCGCAACGACCGCGAACCCACGGCCTTGCTCCCCGGCACGCGCCGCTTCCACCGAGGCGTTAAGCGCCAGAATATTGGTCTGGAAGGCGATGCCGTCAATGACGCTGGTGATATCGCCGATTTTCGCGGAAGCCAGTTCGATGGACTGCATGGTGCTGATGGCCTGAGCGACGACGTCGCCGCCGCGGGATGCGGCGGCAGAGGCCTTGCTCGCCTGTTCGTTCGCTTCTGCTGCCGACTCGTTTGACTGCGTAACGGAGGCCGTGATCTCTTCCACGGCGCTGGCGGTTTCGCGAAGGCTTGATGCCGCCTGCTCGGTACGCCCGGAAAGATCCTGATTACCTGCCGCAATCTCATGCGCTGCGTTTTTCACTGAGGCGCTGGCATCACGCAGCTGGACCATCACCACAGAAAGCTTATCGCTGAAGGCGTTAAACGCCTGCGCAATTTGCGCCACTTCATCGCCCCCCTTATCCGGCAGACGCTGCGACAGATCGTTAGTACCGTTGGCAATGCTGTTCATCGCGTCACGGATACCGGACAGCCGCTTAAGCAGGCGGGCAATCAGGAGGTGCATGAGGGCTCCGCTCAGCAGGGCGAGGATCGCCAGAGACAATGCAGATGCTTTTAGCAATGACCGCATCCCGGCGGTGGCATCGCCGTTATCGAGCGCCACAACCAGCAGCCAGTGCGTCCCCGGTACGGCGGTGGCCAGGAACGTTTTTTCGCGTCCGTTAAACGTTCCGTCAACCAGGTTGCCGCTTTTCAGGATGGCAAAATCGGTCCCTTTGATCGTCTCCGTAAAAGGCTTAAGCGTCAGCGCAGGATCGCTGCCGGCAATAACGGTGCCGTTGCTGTCCAGAAGCAGTCCGCTGCTGGCCGGGGTCGGGTGAATACCGCGCACGTTAGCTACCACGCTGTCCATCGCCACATCGCCCGCCACCACCGCTTTCAGGGCGCCTTGCTCTTTAACCGGTACCGCGAACGTCACCACCAGTTTCCCGGTGCCCGCGTCCACATAGGGTGCAGTCACTACCGGGCCATCAGCGCTGACGACCTGCTGATACCACGGGCGAAGGGTGGGATCGTAATCAGCGGGTACCCCGGTTGGGTCAGAAAATTTAGCCGTTTTGCTGGCATAACCCACGTAGACGTTGGTGAATCCACCCGCCAGCGCAAGCTGTTTAAACACCGGAACCGGATCGTCGCTGAGCGCGACTGGTTGCGCCGAGGTGATGACGGTCATTTTGCTGTTCACCCAGTCGGCAATCGCCATGTTGTGGCTGGCGCTGGTGCTGGTCAGAATATCGCGCTGCGACTGCTGATTATCCTGGCGCGTGACCTGAAAGTTAATAATGGTATTAAGAAGAAGGGCGACGACCAGACAGCCTGTCGTCGCGGCAATGATGCGGGCGCGAATGGATCTGAACATAAGTGTAATACCTGCTGTGTTGTTTCCATGCCTATCGGCAACGGTGCAGGTAAACTTGATGCTGAAACCGCGTCCATAAGAAAATAATATTTTTAGCGGGTTATTATTAAAAAGTTAATACTTTATCGGCGGAAAGCGTCCATTCAGCCAGCTCCACCAGCGTACCAATTTCCACGCCATCAATCAGCGGCAGCCCCGTAATGCCGCGCCCGTCGGTACAGGTTTTGCACAGTTTGACCGCAACGTTTTGCGCGGTCAGGATCTCCAGCATTTGTTGAATGTTGTAGCCCTCTGCGGGTTTCTGCCCCTTCAGCCCGGCCGTGACGGCATCGGACATCAAAAAGAGGCGCAGCTCCAGCTCACTCTCCTTATCGCGCAGCGCGATTGCCAGGCGCAGGCTGTTAAAAAGGGATTCACTGCCGTAGGCCGCACCGTTGGCGACGATCACAATCTTCTGCATGTTGACTCCTGTTCTTTGAAAAGGCACGAATATTGCTTCTCGTACCGAAGAATACGTATCGGGGAGAGAAACGATGACGATAGTGGCTGGCAGTTCCCCTGGCGCAACCGAATGGTTCCAGCGTGCGAGAATGTTGCGCGAGGAACAGCTCGGCAGACTGGCGCAGCTGGGCGCACTGGTGAACGGCATCAGTCGACTGGTGCATATGCTACAGTGCGAGCGCGGTGCGTCAAATGTCTGGCTCTGCTCGCAGGGCAAATTGTACGCGCCTGAATGCAAGGCCAGCAGGGCCCTGGTGGATGAAAACCTCGCCGCATTGCACCTTCAGTTTAACGAACCGCTGCCGGGCAGCGCCCTGTGCGAACGTATTGCCAGCGCACTGCACGGCCTTGAGACGCTAACGGCGCTGCGTGATGGCGTTACAGGCCAATGCGTCACCGCGCCGGAAGCGATGGAACACTACAGCCGCATACTGCGTCATTTGCTCAGTATCGTACCTCAACTCAGCGACAGCATTGACGATCCGCACATCGCGGGCCGATTTGTGGCCCTTTACAGCCTGATGCAGGGCAAAGAACTTGTGGGACAAGAGCGGGCGCTGGGGGCTATTGGTTTCACCCAGGGATTCTTTGACGATGAAACCCGCCAGCGGCTGGTGGATCGCATTGATGGCCAGCAGGCCTGCTTTGAGGTTTTTATCTCCCATTGCACTCCAGACGTGCAGGAGACGTTTATCCTCAACTGCCAGCCGGGTCTGGAGACTGAAAAGCTCAGGCGTGAAGCGTGCACCCGCCAGCCTCCGGCAGATAACGGCGATACCGCCCTCAAATGGTTTGCCCTGCAAACCGCGCGCCTTGAGCACCTGCGCACGCTGGAGGAGGTGGCAATTGCCGATCTGATGACGGCAGTTGAGGAGCGCCGCTATAGCGAAAACCTGCACGTAGACGATGAGCACGACGATATCCTGGCGCGATTTCCTGACAGACCGCTGCTGCCGCTGGTGCGCCAGCAGGCGCGTGAAATTGAGCAACTCTCCCGTCAGCTTGCTTCTCTGCGCGACACGCTGGAGGAGCGTAAGACCATTGACAAAGCCAAAAGCGTGCTGATGACGCACCAGAACATGAGCGAGGAGCAGGCGTGGACCGCCCTGCGCAAAATGGCGATGGATAAAAACCAACGCATGGTGGATATCGCCCGTGCGCTGCTGACGGTGAAAAATCTGTGGAAGATACCCCCTGGGGAGTAGTTGCACAGTCAGTGGGCATTTTATGCCTGATTGAGGTGCGTAATACAGCGCTCTTCTTGCAGAAACCCCGTAACGCCGGGGATGAAAAGCTGGCATTACCTTTGCATTAACAGATTAACCATTTTCGACGATGCGCCAACGGCGGTGCATGCGTCTTCAGGATAAAGGCGTCCAGCGGTGCTTCAGCACCGTCGGGCGCTTTTTTTTGCCTTTTTTCAGGAGCAATTATGGCGGATTTGTCGAGACGGCGGTTATTGCAGGCCAGCATGCTGGCGAGTGGTGCGATGCTGTTGCCGGGTGTCATGCAGGCCGCATGGGCGGCGGGGTCAGATAAGCCGGAGCAGGATACCGTGCGTATCGGGTTTATCCCCCTGACCGACTGCGCGCCCGTGGTTATCGCGGCCCTGAAGGGGTTCGATAAAAAACACGGCATTACTATTGTGCCGACCAAAGAGGCGAGCTGGGCGGCGGTGCGCGACAAGCTGGTGGCGGGCGAACTGGACGCCGCGCACATTCTTTACGGCCTGCTGTACGGTCTGGAGCTGGGTATCGCGGGCAAGCCGCAGCAGATGGCGAACCTGATGACCCTCAACCAGAACGGACAGGCCATTACGCTCTCCAGCGATCTGGCGGAGAGGGGCGTTCGTGACCTCGACGGGCTGAAAAAGCTGATTGCGCAGCAGGCGCCGGGAACCTACACCTTCGCGCATACCTTCCCGACGGGAACGCACGCCATGTGGCTCTACTACTGGCTGGCCAGCGCGGGGATTAACCCGTTTGACGACGTGCGCACCGTGGTGGTGCCGCCGCCGCAGATGGTGATGAACATGCGCATTGGCAACATGGTCGGGTTTTGCGTCGGCGAGCCGTGGAACGCGCGGGCGATTAACGACCGCATCGGGTTTACCGCCGCCACGTCGCAGTCCATCTGGGCCGATCACCCGGAAAAGATCCTCGGCACCCGACGCGACTGGGTGGCGAAAAATCCGCACACCGCACGGGCGCTGGTGAGCGCCGTGATGGAAGCCGCGCGCTGGATCGAGGCGTCAGCGGAAAACAAACGCGAAACCGCGCAGATCCTCTCGCGCCGCGCCTGGCTCAACTGCAAGGAACAGTATCTCACCGGACGTATGCTGGGCGAGTACGACAACGGGGTCGGTCAGCGCTGGCAGGATGCGCACCCGATCCGTTTCTTCAACGAGGGTGCCGTGAGCTACCCGTATCTCTCCGACGGCATGTGGTTCTTAACCCAGTTCCGCCGCTGGGGCTTGCTCAACGCCGCGCCAGATTACGCGGGCATTGCACAGCGCATTAACCAGACCGCGGTCTGGCAGGATGCCGCGACTGCCGTGGGCGGCATGTCCACACCGTCATCACCGTATCGCAGCAGCACCCTGATGGACGGCACCGTCTGGAACGGCACCGATCCGGAAGGGTACGCCAACCGCTTCGCCATTCACCGTAAAGGGGCCTGAGTATGCAGCATCTGCAAAATACAAAACCACAAGAGACGTCAGAGAGCGGGGAAGTGATTGTCCTGCCTCCGCTACAGGTTCGCCGTCGTACGCCAGCGTTTACGCGTCGGATGAATGATTTTTTACAGCGCGTCATCCCGGCGCTGCTCGGTCTCGGCCTGCTGGTGGTGCTCTGGCAGCTGGCGGCGATAAACAGTAAAGGCTTTCCGACGCCGCTCAGCACGCTCGATTCGGCCATGACCCTGTTTGCCGATCCGTTTTATCGCGACGGGCCAAACGATATGGGCATTGGCTGGAACGTGCTGGCGTCGTTGCAGCGCGTCGCCATCGGCTTCGGTCTGGCGGCGCTGGCGGGCATTCCGCTGGGCTTTTTGATTGGCCGCTTCACCTTTTTCTCGCGCATGTTCAACCCGCTGATCGCGCTCCTGCGTCCGGTCAGCCCGCTGGCCTGGCTGCCTATCGGCCTGCTGCTGTTCCAGAAAGCGGAGCCTGCATCGAGCTGGACCATTTTTATCTGCTCCATCTGGCCGATGGTGATCAACACCGCTGAAGGGGTACGCCGTATTCCGCAGGACTACCTCAACGTGGCCCGGGTGTTGCAACTCTCAGAGTGGACCATCATGCGCCGCATTCTTTTCCCCGCCGTGCTGCCTGCGGTGCTCACCGGGGTACGTCTTTCCATTGGCATTGCCTGGCTGGTGATTGTCGCCGCCGAGATGCTCACCGGAGGTTTAGGCATTGGATTCTGGATCTGGAATGAGTGGAACAACCTCAACGTCGAAAACATTCTCATCGCCATCGTCATCATTGGCGTGGTCGGGTTGCTGCTGGAGCAGGGGCTGATGCTGATCGCCCGTCGCTTTAGCTGGCAGGAAAAATAAGGAGTGAAGATGAAACCGTTAATTCAGGTCCAGGCCGTGAGCCAGCGTTTTTCCACCGCCAGCGGCGAGTTTCTGGCGCTGCAAAACGTCTCTTTTGATATCCACGAGGGCGAAACCGTCAGTCTGATTGGTCACTCCGGCTGCGGCAAGTCGACGCTGTTAAACCTGATCGCCGGGATCACGCTGCCGACGGAAGGCGGGCTGATTTGCGACAACCGCGAAATCGCCGGGCCGGGGCCCGAGCGCGCGGTGGTGTTCCAGAACCATTCGCTGCTGCCGTGGCTGACCTGCTTCGACAACGTGGCGCTGGCGGTGGATCAGGTCTTCCGTCACACCATGAGTAAGGCCGAGCGCAAAGCGTGGATTGAGCACAACCTCGACCGGGTGCAGATGGGCCACGCGCTGCATAAGCGCCCCGGGGAGATCTCCGGCGGTATGAAGCAGCGCGTCGGGATTGCCCGGGCGCTGGCAATGAAGCCGAAAGTGCTGCTGATGGATGAGCCGTTTGGCGCGCTCGATGCGCTGACGCGTGCCCATCTTCAGGACTCGGTGATGCAGATCCAGCAGGCGTTGAACACCACCATCGTGCTCATCACCCACGACGTGGACGAGGCGGTACTGCTCTCTGACCGTGTACTGATGATGACCAACGGCCCGGCGGCCACCGTGGGTGAGATCCTGCGCGTCGATCTGCCGCGCCCGCGCAACAGGGTGCAGCTGGCGGATGACAGCCGCTATCACCACATGCGCCAGCAGATCCTCCATTTCCTCTACGAAAAACAGCCGAAAGCGGCGTAATGAGGGGGCACGATGCGACTGGTCATTATCGGTAATGGTATGGCGGCAACCCGGCTGATTGCGTCGCTCACCGGGCGTGTTCCCGGTCGTTTCGCTGTCACCGTCATCGGTGACGAGCCTGAGCAGGCGTACAACCGCATCCAGCTTTCACCGGTGCTGGGTGGCGAAAAGCAGGCGGAGCACATCTGTCTGCACGATGAAGACTGGTACACGGCACGAGGCGTGACGGTGCTGCGAGGAGAAAAGGCGCTCGCAGTAGACGTCAACGCGCGTGAAGTGCATACCTCTGCTCGCACGCTGGGCTGGGATGCGCTGGTGTTTGCCACCGGGTCTACCCCTGTAGTGCCGCCGATCCGCGGCGGCGATGCACCGCATGTGTTCACCTTTCGCACCCTGGCAGAGACCCGCGCCATCCAGAATATCTCCGGGCCGGCGGTAGTGCTGGGCGGCGGCGTACTCGGCGTGGAGGCAGCGGCAGCGCTGGCGCGAAACGGTGACAACGTCACGCTTATCCATCGCGGCACGTGGCTGATGGAACAGCAGCTGGATCAGCAGGCGGGACTGCTGCTTGACGAGGCGCTGGCGAAGCGGGGCGTACGCTGTGAACTCGCCTCCGGCATCACGGCCATCGCTGACGATGCCGTGACGTTGCTCGACGGACGCCGCATCGCCGCCACGCGCGTGGTGCTGGCCACGGGCGTGCAGCCCAACGTCGCGCTGGCAAAAGCCAGCGGCATTCGCTGCGCGCGCGGCATCGTGGTGGATCAGCAGATGCAAACCTCCGTGCCGGATATCTACGCCATCGGCGAGTGCTGCGAAATTGACGGCCAGACGTTTGGCCTGGTGGCCCCCTGTCTGGCGCAGGCGGATATTCTTGCCGCGCGGCTGGCCGGGGAGGTCACCGCGCCGTTTACCCTGACCGACAACGGCGTGCGCCTTAAGGTGAACGGCGTGGCGCTGTTCAGCCTCGGACGCGCGACGGCGCAGGCGGACGATGTGGTCTGGAGTTCAAGGGACCCGCTGACCCGTCACTATCGACGTTTACTGATCCATCAGGGGGCGCTGGCTGGCGTGCTGCTGCTGGGTGACTGCCGCAGCGCGGCAACCTTTACCGATTTACTGGCAACGGCTGCGCCCGCCCACGCGGACTGGCTGTTCGATCGTTTCACAACGCAACCGCAGGTTGCAGGACAGAACGCTATGACAAAACCTACTCTGGTGGTGGTTGGGCACGGTATGGTCGGCCATCATTTCCTCGAAGACTGCGTTAACCGCAATTTGCATCAGCAGTATCAGATTATTGTTTTTGGCGAAGAGCGCTATGCCGCCTATGACCGCGTGCATCTGTCGGAATATTTTGGCGGACGCAGCGCGGACTCGCTCTCGCTGGTGGCGGGGGAGTTCTTTGCCGATAACGGCATTGAGCTGCGCCTCTCGCAGCAGATCGTCGCTATCGATCGTGATGCACACGTAGTGCGTACCGCCAGTGGCCATGAGACTCACTGGGACAAGCTGGTGCTGGCGACCGGCTCGTACCCGTTCGTACCACCCGTTCCGGGCAACGATCTTCCGGGTTGTTTTGTCTACCGCACCCTCGACGATCTGGACAACATTGCGGCCCATGCGGCAGGCTCTCGCCGCGGTGTGGTGATTGGCGGCGGCCTGCTGGGGCTGGAGGCGGCGAATGCGCTTAAGCAGCTCGGGCTGGAAACCCACGTGGTGGAGTTTGCGCCTAACCTGATGGCGGTGCAGCTCGACAGCGACGGCGCGGCAATGCTGCGTAAGAAAATTGAGGCGCTGGGCGTAGGGGTACACATCAGTAAATCGACGACGGAGATTGCCACCGCAGACGACGGGCTGGTGCTGCGCTTTGCCGATGGTGAACAGCTGGAAACGGACATGGTGGTCTTCTCTGCTGGTATTCGTCCGCAGGACGCGCTGGCGCGCAGCAGCGGGCTGGCTGTCGGCGAGCGCGGCGGGATCTGCATTGACGACGGCTGCCGGACCTCGGATCCGGATGTGCTTGCCATCGGTGAATGCGCGCTGTGGGAGGGGAAAATCTTTGGCCTGGTGGCACCGGGCTACCAGATGGCGCGCGTGGCCGCCGCTGTGCTGGCGGGTGAGGAGAAGCGCTTCACCGGCGCGGATATGAGTACCAAACTCAAGTTGCTGGGCGTGGATGTGGCGTCGTTTGGCGATGCTCACGGGCGCACGCCGGGTGCGCTGAGCTACCAGTGGACGCACGGGCCGCAGCAAATCTACAAAAAGATTGTGGTCAGCCACGACAGCAAAACCCTGCTGGGTGGCGTGCTGGTGGGCGATGCCAGCGAATACGCCACGCTGGTGCAGATGATGCTCAACGGCATCAGCCTGCCAAAAGAGCCGGAAACGCTGATCTTACCCGTATCGTCAGGCAGCGCGCCGAAAGCGCTGGGCGTGGCGGCGCTGCCGGAAAGCGCGCAGATCTGTTCGTGTCATAACGTCAGCAAAGGGGATATCTGCCAGGCGGTAAGCGCGGGTGCGACGGATATCGGCGCCATTAAGCAGTGCACCAAAGCCGCGACCGGCTGCGGAGGCTGTAGCACGCTGGTGAAGCAGGTGATGGAGTTCCAGCTTGCAGAGCAGGGCGTGGAGGTGAAAAAGGATATCTGCGAACACTTCCCGTACTCGCGTCAGGAGATTTATCACCTGGTGCGCGTCAACCATATCCGCACCTTCGACCAGCTTATCAGCCGCTACGGTCAGGGACACGGGTGCGAGATCTGTAAGCCGCTGGTGGGATCGGTATTGGCTTCCTGCTGGAACGAGTATCTGCTGAAACCGGCGCATCTGCCGTTGCAGGACACCAACGACCGCTATTTCGCCAATATTCAGAAGGACGGAACCTACTCCATCGTCCCGCGCATGCCCGCCGGGGAAGTGACGGCTGATGGGCTGATCGCCATCGGCCAGATCGCGAAACGCTATAGCCTTTACAGCAAAATTACCGGCGGGCAGCGTATTGACCTGTTTGGCGCCACGCTCGAACAGTTGCCGGAAATCTGGCAGGCGCTGGTAGAGGCCGGGTTTGAGACTGGACATGCTTACGGGAAATCCCTGCGCACGGTGAAATCCTGCGTCGGGTCGACCTGGTGCCGCTACGGCGTGCAGGATTCCACCGGCCTCGCGGTCAGGCTGGAGCACCGCTACAAGGGGCTGCGCGCGCCGCACAAAATCAAAATGGCGGTCTCCGGCTGTACCCGTGAATGCGCAGAGGCGCAGAGCAAAGACGTAGGGGTGATTGCCACGGACAAAGGCTGGAACCTCTATCTGTGCGGCAACGGCGGGATGAAGCCGCGCCACGCGGATCTCTTCGCCAGCGATCTGGACGACGAAACGCTGATCCGGACCGTTGACCGTTTCCTGATGTTCTACATTCGCACGGCAGATCGTCTGCAACGCACCAGTACCTGGATGGATAACCTGGAAGGCGGCCTCGACTATCTGCGCGAGGTGATCCTCAACGACAGCCTGGGGATCGCCCACGAGCTGGAGCAGGAGATGGCCCGGGTGGTGGAGACCTACCAGTGCGAATGGCAAACCACCCTTAACGATCCTGACCGCCTGGCGCTGTTCCGCACCGCGGTGAACGTCCCCGCCGCGGAGGAGAACAAGCGCTGGCAGGAAATTTGTAATATCGACGAGATCCCTGAGCAGGCGGGCATTGGCGCGCATCTTGGGCGCAAACCGATTGCGTTGTTCCGCTTTGGCAAAACCGTTTATGCCCTCGACGATCGGGAGCCGGGCAGCCGCGCGAACGTGCTCTCACGCGGCATCCTCGGCGATGCGGCGGGGGAACCGGTGGTGATCTCGCCGCTCTACAAGCAACGTATTCGTCTGCGCGACGGGTGTCAGGCTGAGAGCGGGGCGCCTGCGGTGCGTGCCTGGCCGGTAAAAATTGAAAACGGCAAGGTGTGGGTTGGAAATGAAGAGCTGGTGATGCGCGCGGAGGCCTCATGACGGAAACTCGGACAACGTGCCCTTACTGCGGGGTGGGCTGCGGCGTGGTCGCCAGCGCAGACGGTGAAAAGGTGAGCATTCGGGGGGATGAAACTCATCCGGCGAATTTCGGTCGTCTGTGCGTAAAAGGATCTGCCCTTGGGGAAACCACGGGGCTACAGGGACGCCTGCTGCGCCCGGTTGTCGATGGCCGGGAGGTGACATGGCCGCAGGCGCTGGGCGAAGCGGGCGAGCGGCTGCGGAACATTATCAACGAATGGGGGCCGCAGGCGGTGGCGTTTTATGCCTCCGGCCAGCTGTTGACCGAGGATTACTATGCCGCCAACAAGCTGATGAAAGGCTTTATCGGGGCGGCGAACATTGATACCAACTCGCGGCTGTGCATGTCATCGGCGGTGGTGGGCTACAAACGCGCCTTCGGTGAAGACGTGGTGCCGTGCAGCTACGAGGACGTGGAAAACAGCGATCTGGTGGTACTCGTTGGCTCGAACGCGGCCTGGACGCATCCGGTGCTGTATCAGCGGCTGGTGCAGGCAAAACACAACAATCCGCAGATGAAAGTGGTCGTGATCGATCCGCGTAAAACCGCCACCTGCGATATCGCCGATCTCCACCTCGCGCTCAGACCCGGCAGTGACGCCGGGCTGTTTGTGGGGTTGCTCAATCTGATTCAGGGGCGCGGCGAGTGGCCGATCCCTCGCGTGGCGGCGTTTTGCGATCTGCCTTCAGACGAGATTGGCACCTTCTACGACTGGTTTGTCACCGCGCCACGCGCGATCACGCTCTACACCATGGGGATCAACCAGTCCTCCAGCGGCAGCGACAAGTGCAACGCCATCATTAACGTGCATCTTGCCAGCGGGAAGTTCAACCGTCCTGGCTGCGGCCCGTTTTCGCTGACCGGACAGCCAAATGCCATGGGCGGGCGGGAAGTGGGGGGACTGGCGAATCAGCTGGCGGCGCACATGAACTTCGAGCCGGACGATCTCGCGCGCGTGGCGCGTTTCTGGGGAACGGAACGGCTGGCGCAGACCCCGGGCCTGATGGCGGTGGAACTGTTTGACGCTATTGCCCGCGGCGAGGTGAAGGCGGTGTGGATCATGGGTACCAACCCTGCCGTGTCACTTCCCGACAGCCACGCGGTGTGCCAGGCTCTGGCGGCCTGCCCGCTGGTCATGATATCTGAGGTGATGCAGGAGACGGACACCAGCCGGTTTGCCCATATCCGTTTTCCCGCCCTGGGCTGGGGCGAGAAAAACGGCACGGTGACCAATTCTGAACGCCGTATCTCCCGCCAGCGCGCCTTTCTGCCTGCGCCGGGCGAGGCCAGACCGGACTGGTGGATCATCGCCCGGATCGCAGACCAGCTCGGTTATGGCGATGCCTTCGCCTGGGAACACCCTCAGGAGATATTTTGTGAACATGCGGCGCTGACGGCGTTTGAAAATAACGGCGAACGGGCGCTAAACCTGCGCGAACTGGCGTCGCTGTCGCGAGAGGCGTGGGACGAGCTGGCGCCGTATCAGTGGCATGCCGGTGATTTCCCGCAAAGAACGCTTGTTCCGGTTGACCCCTCCCCGCATGGGGCAGGCGTCGACGAATGGTACCCCTTGATACTGAATACCGGGCGGATCCGCGATCAGTGGCACACCATGACGCGCACGGGGTATGTTCCGCGTCTGATGCAGCATATCGATGAGCCTTTTGTTGAGATGAACGCAACCGATGCGGCGCGCGCCGGGCTGACTGACGGCCAGCTGGCGCGGGTAAGCTCCCCGCGCGGAGTGATGGTTGCCAGAGTACGTATCTCCACCGCGCAGCGTGCAGGCGAGCTGTTTGCGCCGATGCACTGGAACGCACAATTTGCCCGGCAGGGTAAGGTCAATGCGCTGGTGGAAGGGCGGGTTGATGCCGGGTCCGGCCAGCCGGAGAGTAAACAAACCGCGGTGAGGATCATGCCCTGGCTACCCGCCTGGCAGGGTGAACTGTATGCCCGCGAGCTGCCAGCGCTGCCGCCGTCGGTCTGCTGGTGGCGTAAAGCCTCACGTCTGACGGTGGCGGGGGAGCAGCCGTTGCTGTCGTGGATCATGGCGTACGCCAGCGGTCGGGGCTGGCAGTTACAGGTGGCACAGACGGGAGAACGCAGCAGCGTGCTCGCCTGGCATCACGGTGAGCTGATGCTGGGCTACTGGGAGGGCCATACGCTGCCGGCGCTGGCGCATGCGTTTATTGAAGAAGCCTTTGCTGCTGCGCCCGTCCAACTTGCTGAACGCCATGCGCTGCTGCACGGGCAACGGCCGGACGAAGATGCCGATCCCGGGCGAATTATCTGTAGCTGCTTCAGCGTGGGTGAAAATACGATACGTAAGGCAATAGCCGGAGGCTGTGATTCTGCCCCAGCGCTGGGCGTGAAGCTGCGCTGCGGCACGAACTGTGGTTCCTGCGTGCCGGAGCTGAAAGCGCTGTTGGGATAATAGTGAAAGGGCGTCGGGTGGCGGCTTCGCACCGGTACGAATTTGTAGGTCGGGTAAGGCGAAGCCGCCACCCGACAAATCTTTTCAGGATATTCCTGAAATTTCTCTTAAGACTGGTTTTCAGGGCTTATGGCGTTAACATAATAAGTGTTTGTTCATAAACACAGGTTCTGATTGACGACGTTGAAGGCTGTATCGTCCCGCATCCGTTTTTTGCTGTTACTCCCCCTTTTTACGGCTGGAGCCGTTCATGGTGCGCCGAAATCCTTCGTGCAGCAGGCGCAAAATCCGTTTGATAACAACGGCGATAGTCTGCCGGATCTCGGCATGGCGCAACCGACCAGCGAAGGCGAAAAGCATCTGGCTGAAATGGCTAAGGCCTTCGGTGAAGCCAGTATGACCGATAACGGCCTGACGGCCGGGCAGCAGGCGCGACAGTTCGCGTTTGGCAAGGTGCGGGATGCCGTGAGCGGGGAAGTCAACGAGCAGATTGAATCCTGGCTTTCACCCTGGGGAAACGCCAACGTCAATGTGCTGGTGGATGACGACGGCAACTTTAACGGCAGCAGCGGAAGCTGGTTTATCCCCTGGAACGACAATACCCGCTATCTGAGCTGGAGCCAGCTTGGGCTGACGCAGCAGACAGACGGGCTGGTGAGTAACGTCGGGGCAGGTCAGCGCTGGGTTGCCGGAAACTGGCTGCTGGGCTACAACACTTTTTACGACAACCTGCTGGAAGACAACCTGCAACGTGCCGGGCTGGGCGCAGAGGCGTGGGGTGAAAACCTGCGCCTGTCGGCCAATTACTACCAGCCGTTCGCTGGCTGGCAGCCGCGTTCCGACATCCGCGAGCAGCGCATGGCGCGCGGATACGACGTAACGGCCAAAGCCTGGCTTCCCTGGTTTCACCACCTGAACACCAGCGTCAGCTTTGAACAGTATTTTGGCGATAACGTCGATCTGTTTAACAGCGGTACGGGGTATCACAACCCGGTTGCGGTCAACCTGGGGCTGAACTATACCCCCGTACCGCTGGTCACCCTGACCGCTGCCCATAAGCAGGGGGAGAGCGGCGTTAGCCAGAATAACCTCGGGCTGAAGCTCAACTATCGTTTTGGCGTGCCGCTGGCGAAACAGCTTTCCGCCGGGGAAGTGGCGGCGACGCGCTCGCTGCGGGGCAGCCGCTATGATTCACCCGATCGCGATAATCTGCCCGTGATGGAATTCCGTCAGCGCAAAACCCTCTCGGTATATCTGGCCACGCCGCCGTGGGATCTTAAGCCAGGCGAAACGGTGATGCTGAAGCTGCAAATTCGCAGCACGCACGGTATCCGGCAGATCCACTGGCTGGGTGATACCCAGGCGCTCAGCCTGACCTCACCGGCAAACGGCAACAGCAGCGATGGCTGGAGTGTGATCATGCCTGTATGGGATGATTCAGAAGGGGCGAAAAACGCATGGCGGCTTACGGCCGTGGTGGAAGATAAGGATGGGCAGCGTGTCTCCTCCAATGAGATCACGCTTTCCGTGGTGCAACCGCTCGTCGCAATGCCTGCCGACGATCCACGGTGGAAGTTGCTGCCGGATGAGTAAGTTAAAAAATGCGCTCCTGATGCACCCAGACGGCGGCTTCGACGCGGGATTTTAACTTCATTTTTTTCAGCATGTGTTTGACATGCACTTTGACCGTGCTCTCGGTGATGTCCAGACGGCGGGCGATCATTTTGTTCGGCAGCCCCTGGGCAATCAGCTTCAGAATGTCACGCTCGCGCGGGGTCAACTGGCTGACGTCACGATCAGACGTGGCGCGGTTCGCACGCAGGCTGGCGGCCAGTACCGGCGTTAACGCTTCACTCAGCACCATCTCGCCTGCGGCAGCCTGTTGCAGCGCCTTGAGCAGATCTTCCGGCTCCATATCTTTCAGCAGATAGCCGTCTGCCCCTCGCTTGAGGGCGGTGACCACGTCTTCTTCATGGTTTGAGACGCTGAAGACCACCACCCGGCCAGAGAGGGATTTCTCCCGCAGCTTGTCGAGGGTTTCCAGGCCATTCATGCCCGGCATGTTGAGATCGAGCAAGATCAAATCAGGATCGAGCGATTCGGCAAGTTCAATACCCTGTTCGCCGTTACTGGCTTCCCCGACGACGGTGATATCTGGCGCCATGCTGACAAGCTGTTTAACGCCAGTGCGCAGCATCGGATGATCGTCAATCAACAGGATAGATGCCGGTTCCTGATTAGTCATGGTTTTCTCCTTGAGCAGTTATGAGGGGCTTTTCGGGTATAAAGGTGACCACAACTTCGGTGCCACCTGACTCTCCCCGGCGAACCTGGCAATCACCGCGCAGGCTTTGCGCGCGGTCTCGCATAATAATTAAACCATAGTGGTTCGTTCGTTCGGCATTTTCCGGCACGCCGCGGCCGTTATCCTGAACCCTGAGCTTCACCTGATTATCCTGGCAGCTGACGGTGACCGTGACGGCCGTCGCCTCGGCATGCTTGAGCACGTTGCTCAGGGCTTCGCGGGCAATTTGCAGCAAGTGGATCGCCTGGTGAGAGGGGACAAAACGCGGTGGCAGCTGGTAATCCAGCTTCACCGGGAAGCCCAGCCGGGCGCTAAACTCCTGACAGCTGGATTCCAGCGCAGGGCGCAGCCCCGGCTCGGTGAGCTGCAAACGGAAGGTGGTCAGCAGCTCGCGAAGCTGAATCCACGAGGTGTTAAGCTCGTTGCGGATCTGGCTGAGCAGCTGTTTGCTGCTCTCGGGCATGCCTTCATCCTGCATTTGCAGGCAGCTCACCTGCATCTTCATGCAGGAGAGGGACTGGGCGATGGAGTCGTGCAGCTCGCGGGCGATGGTGGCACGCTCCTCCATCACGATCAGCTGCTGCTGTTTCTCCTGGTGGCGGTCAAGCGCCAGCGTGGCCGTGAGCTGCTCAACAAGCGTATCGACCAGCTGCTGCTGGTCGTGGCTCAGGTGACGTCCGGCGGGCAGGGTGGCCAGCAAAATACCGTACTGGGTATGGCTGTCCATCAGCCGCCACTTGAGGGTCGTGCCGCTGGTGGTAAGCGGCGGCAAGCCGCGCGGGCACAGATGACACCCTTTATCGTCGCAGGATATGTCCGACTGACAGGTAAATTCCTGATGGTTTTCCTCATCCTCAACGTCGTAAACCCGAAGCTCAAGATCGCGGAGCAGAGTCAGATTTTGCAGGCCGTTCAGTACCGGCGAGAGACGTTCGCAAAGCGGGACCTGCATATGCAGGCGACGGTTCGCCTGCCAGAGGAAAGAGAGGATCTCGTTTTTCTGCTCAAGCCCGGCGGTTTTCTCCTGGACGCGTTGTTCCAGTACCGCGTAGCTTTCTGATAGCTCTGCCGACATGGTGTTGAGCGCCTCGCCGAGCATCGCCATTTCGTTGCGCCCGCTGATGTGCGTGCGCTGGGTAAAATCGCGCTGTGTGACGGCGCGGGCCATCGCCAGGAGCTGTTTCCAGGGATTAAGCAACCGCGCGCGTAGCCAGATAACCGTGAAAATCAGCAGCAAACCCATAAACAGCGCCATTGCGCGGTGAACCATCACCACACGGTCAATGCGTAACTCTGTGGTGCGATCGAATGAGGAGACAAGATGATCTATGCGTGACACAAACCCGGCAACGTCCCGGGCGACCGTTTCTCGGTCTTCCGCCCGTTTTAACCCAGGCTCCAGCTGGGTATGCCAGTAGCCCTGAAGCGCCTTAAGCTGAGATTGCTGACCGTCACGGATGGCGGCTCTTTCCAGTTCAGGGCTGAATGCGGTACGCTCCATTTCGTCGATAAGCGGTTGGTCAGCCTGCGTCAGCGGCACCGACGCCAGCAGCCGGTAACTCTGCATACGTAGCGAGCCTGCCTCGTTGATGGCATGCGCGTTACCCTGTACACCCTGTACCAGCCAGCCAGAAATGGCCATGCCGGTCACGCCGATAGCGGTGGACAGCAGAACAATAAGCGCCAGCTGGTTAACCAGCGTCAGCGGAGATAAACATCTTTTTAACATAGAGTTGCCGGGCTCCTGACGTGACCTGATTGCAGGAATGGCGCTATTCTGGTGCATACCCTGGAGTATACCCATACCAATAAAGGATTACCTCTAAATTGCCAGAGGGGTAACGGTTAGTGGGTGGACGAAGCAGGGATGCGTCAGCACCGTGAAAAACCACACCTTTTTTACGTTTTGCATCTACTCATTAAGAGTGATGGCTTTTTTTTCGCCGCAAAACCTCCCACTTTTCCTTTGATTTATATCAACTTACCGCCGCTCTAAAGCCCTAATGTTTGCAGCATCATTCGAGAATCAGAGGTGTCTATGAGTCACTCTTCCGCTCCCGAAAGGGAAACTGGTGCCGTTATTACAGACTGGCGTCCAGAGGATCCGGCGTTCTGGCAACAGCGCGGCCATCGTGTAGCAAGTCGTAATCTGTGGATTTCCGTTCCATGTCTGTTACTGGCGTTTTGCGTCTGGATGTTGTTTAGTGCGGTTGCGGTTAACCTTCCAAAAGTGGGCTTTACCTTTACCACCGATCAGCTGTTTATGTTGACCGCGTTGCCGTCGCTTTCAGGCGCACTGCTGCGCGTTCCTTACGCGTTTATGGTGCCGGTCTTTGGCGGTCGTCGCTGGACGGCTTTCAGTACCGGGATCATGATCGTACCGTGCGTGTGGCTCGGTTTTGCGGTGCAGGATACCTCCACACCGTTTAGCGTATTCGTGATTATCTCTCTGCTGTGCGGTTTTGCGGGGGCGAACTTTGCGTCCAGTATGGCAAACATCAGCTTCTTCTTCCCGAAAGCGAAGCAGGGTGGTGCGCTGGGCATTAACGGCGGCCTCGGTAATATGGGCGTGAGCGTGATGCAGCTGATTGCCCCGCTGGCGATCTCTGTCTCCATCTTTGCGGCCTTTGGCGGCGGCGGTGTGACGCAGCCCGACGGTTCCGTGCTGTTCCTGCAAAACGCCTCCTGGATTTGGGTACCGTTCCTGGTGGTCTTTACCCTGGCGGCGTGGTTCTTCATGAACGATCTGTCCGCGTCCAAAGCGTCACTGAGCGAGCAGCTGCCAGTGCTGAAGCGTGGCCACCTGTGGGTGATGGCGCTGCTGTATCTGGCGACCTTCGGCTCGTTCATCGGTTTCTCAGCAGGCTTTGCCATGCTGTCTAAAACCCAGTTCCCGGACGTGCAGATCCTTCAGTTTGCCTTCTTCGGTCCGTTTATCGGCGCGCTGGCACGTTCGCTGGGCGGGATGATCTCCGACCGTCTGGGGGGAACGCGCGTTACGCTGGTGAACTTTGTTGTGATGGCCATCTTCTGTGCGCTGCTGTTCCTGACGCTGCCTGCGGGTGGTGAGGGAGGTAACTTCTTTGCCTTCTTCGGCGTATTCATGGTGCTGTTCCTGACCGCCGGGCTGGGCAGTGCGTCTACTTTCCAGATGATCTCTGTCATCTTCCGCAAACTGACCATGGACCGCGTCAAAGCGCAGGGTGGGAGCGACGAGCAGGCAATGCGTGAAGCCGCCACCGATACCGCTGCGGCGCTTGGGTTTATCTCTGCGATTGGCGCGATTGGCGGCTTCTTTATTCCAAAAGCGTTCGGTATCTCACTGGATCTGACCGGCTCTCCGGCGGGTGCGATGAAAATATTCCTCGTCTTCTATATCGCCTGCGTGGTCATCACCTGGCTGGTATATGGCCGTAATACCAAGAAAAACAAGTAAGCTTGATTATCCGTTTGCGCGGCCTGAGTGCCGCGCTTTTTTTAATCGCTAAATAGTTACAACATACTAATAGCTTTTCCTGTGGTCATACGCAGGTAACGCTGTGATCGCCATCGCTTTACAGGTGTTTCTACCCCTTAATACCTAAGATGTTAAATTTTGCCTCGCTTATTGTACGATAAATAAAATATATCTATATAAATCATAAAGTTAAAAAATATTAATGGCTACCGCTTTGGTGGTATTTGATCTAATACCTCCCCTCAGAGTCCCCCTTCGTCTTGATCGTTATCAATTCTCACCATCTTTCATAGCGTTACCTTCGCTGCAAATCAGCAATGTCGATTTAGAGAGCCACAGGCTCCACACAGGAGATACCCGATGAGCAAATTTTTGGACCGGTTTCGCTACTTCAAACAGAAGGGTGAAACTTTTGCCGATGGGCACGGCCAGGTTCTGGATACCAACCGGGACTGGGAAGACGGTTACCGTCAACGCTGGCAGCATGACAAAGTTGTCCGTTCTACCCACGGCGTAAACTGCACTGGCTCATGTAGCTGGAAGATTTTCGTTAAAAACGGTCTGGTGACCTGGGAAATGCAGCAGACCGATTATCCGCGTACCCGTCCGGATATGCCGAACCACGAGCCGCGCGGCTGCCCGCGTGGGGCCAGCTACTCCTGGTATCTCTACAGCGCCAACCGTCTGAAATACCCGCTGATGCGTAAACGCCTGATGAAAATGTGGCGTGAAGCGAAAGTGCAGCACAGCGATCCGGTTGATGCCTGGGCCTCCATCATTGAAGATGCCGACAAAGCGAAAAGCTTCAAACAGGCGCGTGGTCGCGGTGGTTTCGTTCGTTCTTCCTGGAAAGAGGTGAACGAGCTGATTGCGGCTTCCAACGTCTACACCGTGAAAACCTACGGTCCTGACCGTGTGGCAGGCTTCTCGCCAATCCCGGCGATGTCGATGGTCTCTTACGCCTCCGGCGCGCGCTACCTGTCACTCATCGGTGGTACCTGCCTGAGCTTCTACGACTGGTACTGCGACCTGCCGCCAGCGTCACCACAGACCTGGGGTGAGCAGACCGACGTGCCGGAGTCCGCCGACTGGTATAACTCCAGCTACATCATCGCCTGGGGCTCTAACGTTCCGCAGACCCGTACCCCGGATGCGCACTTCTTTACCGAAGTACGTTACAAAGGGACCAAAACCGTCGCCGTGACCCCGGACTACGCCGAAATCGCCAAACTGTGCGACCTGTGGCTGGCGCCGAAACAGGGTACCGATGCCGCAATGGCGCTGGCGATGGGCCACGTCATGCTGCGTGAATTCCACCTCGACAAGCCAAGCCAGTATTTCACCGATTACGTGCGTCGCTACACCGACATGCCAATGCTGGTGATGCTCGAAGAGCGTGACGGCTATTACGCCGCAGGCCGTATGCTGCGTGCCGCGGATCTGGTGGACGCGCTGGGTCAGGAAAACAACCCGGAGTGGAAAACGGTCGCCTGCAACAGCAACGGCGAGCTGGTGGCGCCAAACGGTTCTATCGGCTTCCGCTGGGGGGAAAAAGGCAAATGGAACCTGGAGCAGCGTAACGGCACCACGGGTGAAGAGACGGAGCTGCGTCTCAGCATGCTGGGCAGCCAGGATGAGATCGCCGATGTCGGCTTCCCGTACTTTGGTGGTGAAGGTTCCGAGCACTTCAACAAGGTTGAGTTGCAAAACGTTCTGATGCACAAGCTGCCGGTGAAGCGCCTGCAACTGGCGGACGGTTCTACTGCTCTGGTCACTACCGTCTACGATCTGACCATGGCGAACTACGGCCTGGAGCGCGGCCTGAACGACGAAAACTGCGCGACCAGCTATGATGACGTGAAGGCTTATACCCCAGCCTGGGCGGAGCAGATCACCGGTGTGCCACGCGCCCAGATCACCCGTATCGCCCGCGAATTTGCGGAAAACGCCGACAAAACCCACGGTCGCTCCATGATCATCGTCGGTGCCGGTCTGAACCACTGGTATCACCTCGATATGAACTATCGCGGCCTGATCAACATGCTGATCTTCTGCGGCTGCGTCGGGCAGAGCGGCGGCGGCTGGGCGCACTACGTGGGCCAGGAAAAACTGCGTCCGCAGACCGGCTGGCAACCGCTGGCGTTTGCCCTTGACTGGCAGCGTCCGGCTCGTCACATGAACAGCACCTCCTACTTCTATAACCACTCCAGCCAGTGGCGCTACGAGACGGTTACCGCCCAGGAACTGCTTTCGCCAATGGCGGATAAATCCCGCTACAGCGGCCACCTGATTGACTTCAACGTGCGCGCTGAGCGTATGGGCTGGCTGCCGTCTGCGCCGCAGCTGGGTACGAACCCGCTGCGTATTGCGGAAGCGGCGAAGCAGGCGGGCATGTCACCGGTGGACTACACCGTTAAATCCCTCAAAGACGGCTCAATCCGCTTCGCGGCAGAACAGCCGGAGAACGGTAAAAACCATCCGCGTAACCTGTTCATCTGGCGCTCTAACCTGCTGGGTTCGTCCGGTAAAGGTCACGAGTACATGCTGAAATACCTGCTCGGTACCGAAAACGGTATTCAGGGTAAAGATCTCGGCAAGCAGGGCGGCGTGAAGCCGGAAGAAGTGGAGTGGAAAGACAACGGTCTCGACGGCAAGTTGGATCTGGTGGTGACGCTGGACTTCCGTCTGTCCAGTACCTGCCTGTACTCCGACATCGTGCTGCCTACTGCCACCTGGTACGAAAAAGACGACATGAATACGTCGGATATGCATCCGTTTATTCATCCGCTGTCGGCGGCCGTTGACCCGGCGTGGGAATCAAAAAGCGACTGGGAAATTTACAAAGACATTGCGAAGAAATTCTCCGAAGTCTGTGTAGGGCACCTGGGCAAAGAGACCGACGTGGTGACGCTGCCAATCCAGCACGACTCCGCTGCCGAACTGGCGCAGCCGCTGGACGTGAAGGACTGGAAAAAAGGCGAGTGCGACCTGATCCCGGGCGTAACCGCGCCGCACATTATTCCGGTTGAACGTGATTACCCGGCAACTTACGAACGCTTTACCTCTATCGGCCCGCTGATGGAGAAGATCGGTAACGGCGGTAAAGGCATCGCCTGGAACACCCAGAGCGAAATGGACCTGCTGCGCAAGCTCAATTACACCAAAGCAGACGGCCCGGCGAAAGGCCAGCCGATGCTGAACACGGCAATTGATGCGGCAGAGATGATCCTGACCCTGGCCCCGGAAACCAACGGCCACGTGGCGGTGAAAGCGTGGGCGGCCCTGAGCGAGTTTACCGGTCGTGACCACACGCACCTGGCGAAGAATAAAGAGGAAGAGAAAATCCGCTTCCGCGATATTCAGGCCCAGCCGCGCAAGATCATCTCCAGCCCGACCTGGTCTGGCCTCGAAGATGAACATGTGTCCTATAACGCCGGATACACCAACGTTCACGAGCTGATCCCATGGCGCACGCTTTCTGGCCGTCAGTCTCTGTATCAGGATCACCAGTGGATGCGTGACTTCGGTGAAAGCCTGCTGGTTTACCGTCCGCCAATCGACACCCGCTCCGTGAAAGCGGTGATGGGCGCGAAATCGAACGGTAACCCTGAGAAGGCGCTGAACTTCCTGACGCCGCACCAGAAGTGGGGTATCCACTCCACCTACAGCGACAACCTGCTGATGCTGACGCTGTCGCGCGGGGGGCCAATCGTCTGGATGAGCGAAGCGGACGCCAAAGATCTCGGTATCGAAGATAACGACTGGATCGAAGTGTTCAACAGCAACGGCGCCCTGACGGCACGTGCGGTGGTGAGCCAGCGTGTACCGGCCGGGATGACCATGATGTACCACGCGCAGGAACGTATCGTTAACCTGCCGGGGTCTGAGATCACCGAGCAGCGCGGCGGTATTCACAACTCCGTGACCCGTATTACGCCGAAGCCGACCCACATGATCGGTGGTTATGCCCAGCTGGCCTACGGCTTTAACTACTACGGCACCGTAGGATCGAACCGCGATGAGTTCGTGGTGGTACGTAAGATGAAGAATATTAACTGGTTAGATGGCGAAGGTAATGACCAGGTACAGGAGAGCGTAAAATGAAAATTCGTTCACAAGTCGGCATGGTGCTGAATCTGGATAAATGCATCGGCTGCCATACCTGCTCGGTCACCTGTAAAAACGTCTGGACCAGCCGTGAAGGTATGGAGTACGCCTGGTTCAACAACGTGGAAAGCAAGCCGGGCACCGGCTTCCCGACCGACTGGGAAAACCAGGAGAAGTGGAAGGGCGGCTGGATCCGTAAAATCAACGGCAAACTGCAACCGCGCATGGGTAACCGTGCCATGTTGCTGGGAAAAATCTTCGCTAACCCGCATCTGCCGGGCATTGATGATTACTACGAGCCGTTTGATTACGACTACCAGAACCTGCACAACGCGCCGGAAAGCAAACACCAGCCGATCGCCCGTCCTCGCTCGCTGATCACCGGCCAGCGCATGGACAAAATTACCAGCGGTCCAAACTGGGAAGAGATTCTGGGCGGCGAGTTCGAAAAACGCGCCAAAGACCAGAACTTCGAGAACATGCAGAAGGCGATGTACGGCCAGTTCGAAAACACCTTCATGATGTACCTGCCGCGCCTGTGCGAACACTGCCTTAACCCGGCGTGCGTGGCGACCTGCCCAAGCGGCGCCATCTACAAGCGTGAAGAAGATGGCATTGTGCTGATCGACCAGGACAAGTGCCGCGGCTGGCGTATGTGCATCACCGGCTGCCCGTACAAAAAAATCTACTTCAACTGGAAGAGCGGTAAGTCTGAGAAGTGCATCTTCTGCTACCCGCGTATCGAAGCCGGTATGCCGACAGTCTGCTCAGAAAGCTGCGTAGGTCGTATCCGCTACCTCGGCGTGCTGCTGTACGACGCGGACGCGATTGAAAATGCCGCAAGCACCGAGAACGAGAAAGATCTGTATCAGCGTCAGCTGGACGTCTTCCTCGATCCAAACGATCCAAAGGTTATTGAGCAGGCGCTGAAAGACGGTATTCCGCAGAGCGTAATCGACGCCGCGCAGCAGTCTCCGGTGTACAAAATGGCGATGGACTGGAAGCTGGCCCTGCCGCTGCATCCGGAATACCGCACGCTGCCGATGGTCTGGTACGTGCCGCCGCTGTCGCCGATTCAGTCTGCCGCTGACGCGGGTGAGCTGGGCAGCAACGGCATTCTGCCGGACGTGGAAAGCCTGCGTATCCCGGTTCAGTATCTGGCCAACCTGCTCACCGCAGGGGATACCCAGCCGGTACTGCTGGCGCTGAAACGTATGCTGGCGATGCGTCACTTCAAACGTGCCGAAACCGTTGACGGCGTTAACGATACCCGCGCGCTGGAGGAGGTTGGTCTGACCGAGGCGCAGGCGCAGGAGATGTACCGCTATCTGGCAATCGCTAACTACGAAGATCGTTTCGTGGTGCCGAGCAGCCACCGTGAACTGGCTCGCGAGGCCTTCCCGGAGAAAAGTGGGTGTGGCTTTACCTTTGGCGACGGTTGCCACGGGTCAGACAGCAAATTCAACCTGTTCAACAGCCGCCGCATTGACGCGATGGATGTGACCAGCAAAACGGAGCCGCACCAATGATTGAACTCGTCATTGTTTCGCGTCTGCTCGAGTACCCTGATGCTGCGCTTGTGCAGCATCAACAGGAACTCTTTGATGCACTCGCGTCATCTGAAAACCTGGATAAAGAGGATGCCCAGAAGCTGGGCGTTTTCCTCCGCGATCTGCTGGCACGCGATCTTCTTGATGCGCAGGCGGACTACAGCCAGCTGTTTGACCGGGGCCGTGCCACGTCTCTGCTGCTGTTCGAACACGTTCACGGTGAATCCCGCGACCGTGGTCAGGCGATGGTGGATCTGATGGCCCAGTACGAGCAGCACGGTTTGCAACTTGACAGCCGCGAGCTGCCGGATCACCTGCCGCTGTATCTGGAATATCTGGCACAGTTGCCGAAAGAGGAAGCGCTGGGCGGGTTGCAGGACATTGCTCCTATTCTGGCGTTGCTCGGCGCGCGTCTCCAGCAACGTGAGAGCAGCTATGCAGTCCTGTTCGATCTGCTGGTGAAACTGGCTAACGCCTCGGTTGACAGTCAAAAAGTGGCGGAAAAAATTGCGGATGAAGCCCGTGACGATACCCCACAAGCACTGGATGCCGTCTGGGAAGAAGAGCAGGTGAAATTCTTTGCTGACCAGAGCTGTGGCGAATCTGAAATCTCCGCGCATCAGCGTCGTTTTGCCGGAGCGGTGGCTCCGCAATATTTGAATATCTCTAACGGAGGACAGCACTAATGCACTTCCTGAATATGTTCTTCTTTGACATTTACCCGTATATCGCGGGCACCGTGTTCCTGGTGGGAAGCTGGCTGCGTTATGACTATGGCCAGTACACCTGGCGTGCTGCCTCCAGCCAGATGCTGGATCGTAAAGGGATGAACCTGGCGTCAAACCTGTTCCACATCGGGATTTTGGGAATTTTCGCCGGCCACTTCCTGGGGATGCTGACTCCGCACTGGATGTACGAAGCGTGGCTGCCGATTGAAGTGAAGCAGAAGATGGCGATGATTGCCGGCGGCACCTGTGGCGTGATGACCCTGGTGGGTGGTCTGCTGCTGCTGAAACGACGTCTGTTCAGCCCACGCGTGCGGGCTACCACGACCGGAGCGGACATCCTGATCCTCTCCCTGCTGATGGTGCAGTGTGCGCTTGGTCTGCTGACCATTCCATTCTCTGCGCAGCATATGGACGGCAGCGAGATGATGAAGCTGGTTGGATGGGCGCAGTCTGTCGTGACCTTCCGCGGGGGCGCTTCTGAGCATCTGGACGGCGTGGCGTTTATCTTCCGCGTTCACCTGGTGCTGGGTATGACCCTGTTTGTGCTGTTCCCGTTCTCTCGCCTGGTGCACATCTGGAGTGCGCCGGTGGAGTACCTGACGCGCAAATATCAGGTTGTGCGTGCTCGTCGCTGATTCGCTGTATTAATACAACCCCGCATTTGCGGGGTTTTTTTTGTCCCCGATCCAGGGGGGCGTGCGGATGCCGGGTGGCGGCTGCGCCTTACCCGGCCTACAGACCCTATTCGTAGCCCCGGTAAGCGAAGCGCCACCGGGGAAAACAGGCAGGGAAGGATTACTCCCGGCATCGAGAAATATGGAGCATTGTGCTTGAGTGAGTGCTTAAGAATCTGGAAGTGATGGTGGTGGGGGAAGGAT